>NZ_JACVEE010000003.1:0-369391 GCF_015355755.1 Nocardia sp. XZ_19_385 | reverse complement strand
TCGGGTTCGAATATTGGCTGAAGTTCAAGATCCGCCGCGAGATTCGCGATCCGCGGCTGCGGGCCGCGGTGACGCCGGACTACCGGTTCGGATGCAACCGGGTGCTGCTGTCCAACGCCTGGTATCCGGCGCTGGACCGAGAGCACGTGACGCTGCACCCGCATGGAGTGCAGCGAGTCACCGAACGTGGGCTGGTGCTCGCCGACGGCAGCGAGGTGCCGGCCGATGTCATCGTCTGGTGCACGGGCTTCACCGCCAGTGAGTACCTCGCGCCGATCGATATCACCGGTCTCGACGGGCGAAAGCTGCACGCGGAGTGGAAGACCGGCGCCTACGCGCATCTCGGCATCACCGTCTCCGGCTACCCGAATATGTTCCTGATGTACGGACCGAACACCGGATCGCTCACCAACACCATCACCTTCCTGCTGGAGAAGCAGGCCCGCTACGCCCGCCAGGCGATCGAGCGGATCGCCGCGCAGGGCGGGTGGCTCGATGTGCGGGCCGAGGTGCAGGCGGAGTTCAACGACCAGCTGCAGGAAACGTTGCGGCACACTGTATTCACTACCGGCTGCCCCGGCTGGTATCACACCCCCGAGGGCAAGGTCACCGCTGTCTGGCCGGGATCGCACGTCGCGTACGCGCGGGCGACCCGGGACGTCGATTTCAGCGACTACGAGCACCGTGGTGCGTCAGGTGAGCTGCTGCGCGGGGTGTCGTAGCCGCGCCGCCGCCACGACGGCGGCGAACATCACGGCCTCGCCGGCGTTTCCGAGCGGAGGCACCGCGAAGGCCGCCCCCGAGGCGACGAACAGGACGGCCGTGGCAAGCGCCAGCCACGGCCAACTCTGCCTGCGCCACAACATGATTCCGGCGAGCAGCAATGCCACGGAGACGACGAGCGCTGGGATCGGCGGGCCGGAGTGAGCCTCCGGGGCGTACCGGAGGGTGTCAGCGAATTGCCGTGGAATCAAGTGCAGGTCGAGCAGATCGGCGACCGCGCCCCAAGCGATGAGCACGACGGTCAGCAGCCACGCCCACCGCATCCGGACACGAAACACGCACTGCGCGGCCCAGATCAGCAGAAGCGGTGTCAGCACCACATGGCCGACGAATCTGCCGATGCTCAGCGCATGTAACAGCTGCCCCTCGCCGAGCATCGCACCCAGCCCGAACACCGCTGAGTCATAAGCCAATCCGAATCCGACGAGATACAGACAGAGCCGAGCAGGCCCTGCCACAGCGCTCCCGCGCAGCAAAAGCACGCATGCGAGTTGGAACCCCGCTAGCAGAAGTAGTGCGACAGACAGCATAGGTCTCCTCAGTCAGCCGGGAAGACTACCGCCCCGGTGCGATGCCTCCACATTGTCGACGTAGCGGAAGCCCATGCGTGGACGCGTGTCTCCGCCACCCCGAAGTGCGAGACCACGCCCGGCCGAGCTAGGACGAGCCGCACGGCCAGCCACCTTCTCCTGGGCCGGGGCCGGCCGCTTTCATTGCCAGACCCGCCGCAACCAGACGCACCGCCGCCGCCTCGGCGGACCTACACCGACAGCCATCGATCGCGGCACAGGCGCCGACTCAACTAGCCTCGCGACGCAGGTAGCGACCTTGCGGATCGCCCTGGACCTTGCCGTTGTTCAGGATCTGGTGGCCGCGCAGGAACACGTCGGTGACGCGGGCGTTCATCTCGAAGCCCTCGAACGGTGTGTACTCCTGGGCGGATTCGGAATCGGCGGCGCGCACCGTCCAGCGCGCCTCCGGGTCGACGAGAACGATGTCGGCGTCGAAGCCCGCGGCGATGGTGCCTTTGGTTTTCAGGCCGTAGCGCTGGGCCGGGTTCCACGCGGTCAGCTCCGCGATGCGCGAGAGCGGCAGGCCGCGTCCTTGGCCCGCGCCCACCAGGCCGGGCAGCAGGTATTCGGCGCCGCCGAAGCCGGACTTGGCGGCGAATACGTCCGTGCGGTCGGCGCCGAACTTCTGTTCGTCGCGGCAGCAGGCGTGATCGCTGACCACCCAGTCGATTTCGCCGGCCAGCAGGTGTCGCCACAGTGCTTCGACATCGGCGCGGTCGCGCAGGGGCGGGTTCACCTTGCCGCCCAGGCCGTGTGCGGTGTCGACGTCGGCGAGCAGGTGGCCGATGGTGACCTCGCGGCGGAAGTCGACGTGCGGGAACGCTTTCGCCATCGTGAGGGCTGCCTCGACCGCCTTGGCCGAGGACAGGTGCAGCAGGTTGATATTCGCCAAGCCGGTTTCGTGGGCGAGGTAGGAGGCCATGGTGATCGCCAGGCCCTCGGAATGCGCTGGCCGCGAGGCGCTGTAGGCGCGCAGGCCGGTCAGGGTGCCCTCACGTTCCACCATTTCGGTGTAGGCGGTCATGATCTCGGCGGTCTCGCAGTGCAGCGATAGTGACAGGCGTTCGCCGAAACGCTTACGCGCCTTCTGGATTCCGCGCATCACGAACTCGAAGTGCGCCAAGTCGTAGCGCTCGCTGGGCGGGATCATCAGGAAGTCGGCCTGGTCGCTGGACCGGCCGTGCAGGCCGTGGCCGCCGTAGAACATGAAGATCTTGAACGAGGTGACGCCGAACTCTTCGATGAGGGAGGGGATTTCGGCGATATGCTCGGCGGTCATCGGCGCCAGGTGCAGGGCATGGTCGACGAAGGCGCGGCCCGCCATCCGGTCGAGCACCTCGGGCACAAAGTCGCGGTAGGCCCCGCCCCGATTCAGGTAGTAGCGCCCGGTCCGCATGTAGGTGATGGCGGTCGTGACCCCGCCCTGAGCGCAGGCCCGGCTCTCGCTCGTGGTGTCGGCGGACAACTCCTGGTAGATGCCCCAGTGCTGATGAGCGTCGACGACACCGGGAAAGGCAAGCAGCCCTTCGGCATCCACCACCCTGCCCGCGCCCGAAGCCGGCAGGTTCGGTCCGACCGCGGTGACGACACCGTTCGCGACGGCGATGTCGACGGCGTCGGGTTGGCCGGTGGACGGGTCGCCCGGGCGCACCACGCGGGCGTTCCGGATCAGCAGGTCGGTCGCCGCCACGATTCACTCCAGTTTCTCTGTGCGAAACATCTTTACCAATTCGGCGATCATCGCAGTACTATGCGCTGATAGTCAATGCCGCAGAGCCACTCTCGCGTTTCGTTGTGGGAAACAACTGTGGCGGTGAGGAGTTGAGCCGATGACCGATCCACTGTCGGGAATCCGGGTGCTGGATGTGGCGACGCTGTTCGCGGGGCCGCTGGCCGCGACGCTGCTGGCGGATTTCGGAGCCGAGGTGATCAAGATCGAGCACCCTCGGGGTGATCCGGTGCGCAGCCACGGCGCGCAGCGGGACGGGGTCGGGCTGTGGTGGAAGATGCTGGGGCGCGGCAAGAAATCGGTCACCCTCTATCTCGGATCCGCCGAGGGGCAGGAAATCTTCCGCCGCATGGTGGCCGACGCGGATGTGGTCGTGGAGAACTTTCGTCCCGGCACCCTGGAGCGCTGGGGACTCGGGTATGCCGAACTCCGCGAGATCAATCCGCGGCTGGTGCTGGCCCGGGTCACCGGGTTCGGCCAGATCGGCCCGTACGCGCGCCGCCCCGGCTTCGGCACGCTCGCCGAGGCGATGAGCGGGTTCGCCGCCATCACCGGTGCGCCCGACGGGCCGCCGACGCTGCCGCCGTTCGGTCTCGCCGACGGGATCGCGGCGCTCGCAACGGCTTTCGCGGTAATGACCGCCCTGCGCGCCCGAGACCGCGACGGCCACGGCCAGCAGATCGACATGGCCATCATCGAGCCCATCCTCACCCTGCTCGGACCACAGCTCATCGCCTACGACCAGCTCGGCGAGCTACAGCCACGCATGGGCAATCGCTCCTCGAACAACGCGCCCCGCAACACCTACCGCACCGCAGACGGTGGCTGGGTGGCGGTGTCGACCAGCGCCCAGTCGGTGGCCGAACGGGTCATGCGACTGGTCGGGCGGGCCGACCTCATCGACCAGCCCTGGTTCAGCTCCGGATCCGAAAGAGCCCGGCACGCAGACGAACTCGATGCCGCCGTCGGCGCCTGGATCGCCGAACGCTCGACCGAGGAGGTCGTCCACGCCTTCGAAAAGGCCGAAGCGGCAGTCGCCCCCATCTACACCGCCGCCGACATCATGGCGGACCCGCAGTTCCAGGCGCTGGGCACCATCGCCGAACTGCCCGACGACGAACTGGGAACGGTGAAAATGCAGAACGTGCTGTTTCGGTTGTCGGAAACACCCGGCCGGATCCGCTGGACCGGACCGCCACTAGGCGCACACACCGCCGAAGTCCTCGGCGACTACGGCGTGGACGCCGACAGGCTCGCAGAGCTACGCACCGCGGGAGTCGTGCGATGAGCGCGCGCGGTCTGATGCACGTGTTGCACCGAGAGACCTGCCGGCCCATAGGGGCATCGAGCACTTCGGATATGCCAGACAACCAGAACCGCACGCCAGGAGTCCTGCAATGAGCGATCCGCTAGTCGAGGTAGTGCGTACTGGTGTCCGCCTGATCGAGCTCGGGCAACCGTTCTTCACCGGAATGCCCTGCTCCCCCAACCACCCCGGCTTCCGAATGACGCTGGCCCGCAGGCACGGCGACATGGTGCGCCCCGACGGCGGGTCCGCGTCCAACGAGATCATTGTGACCGGCGGACACGTCGGCACCCACATCGACGCGCTCAGCCACGTCAGCCACGACGGGCTGCTACACGGCGGCATCGATGCCGCCGAAGCCCAGCGCGGCGGCAAGTTCACCGCCCACGGCGCCGAACACCTGCCCGGGTTCCTACGGCGCGGGATCCTGCTCGACATCGCCCGCCTACACGACACCGACATCCTGCCCGGCGGCTACGAAGTCACCGTCGACGATCTGGAACGCGCGGCGAAACTCGCCGAGGTCGCACCGGAGCCCGGCGATGTGGTGTTGATCCGCACCGGATGGGCGCGGCTGTTCAGCCAGACCGACGCATATCTGGGCGGGGAGTCCGGTGTACCGGGCGTAGGAGTCGAGGGGGCCCGGTGGCTCGCGGCGCGAGGCATCACCGCCACCGGTGCCGACACCACCGCCTACGAGTGCATCGCCCCCGGCGCCGGACACAGCGTGCTGCCGGTACACCGTGTACTGCTGGTGGAATCCGGGATCTACATACTCGAACATCTATCGCTGGAACAGATTGCCAGCCAACGTGTTTCAGGGTTCGTATTCGTACTGGCGCCCCTCCGCATTGTCGGCGGAACCGGGTCCCCGGTCCGCCCGCTCGCGGCAATCAGCCGGTGATGAAGTGAACGCTGTTGCGGTGCAGTGGCGGCCAGTGGGCAACAGGACGCGACGGGCTCCCGGTGAATCGAGTGGAGGCTCCATCTCAGCCGACAATCGCCCCGGGGGCAGTCGATGTGGACGCCGCCGCGGCGCAATGGCGACCAGTGAATAACCGGGAAGCGAGAGGACTCGCAATGAACGCTCCATCTCAGCCGATAGTCGCCCCCGGGGTCGGCCGCGCCGGGTCGTCGAGGTCCGGGGCGGTCGGCCTGGGGTCCGCCGAAGTGGGCGCTATTGCGGCGCAATGACGACCAACGTGCAACCGGAAAACACGACGGCTCGCAGCGAATCGAGTGGACGCTCCATCACAGCCGACAACCCGCATCTGGGGCGATCGAGGTGGACGCTCTTGCGGCGCAACGGCGACCGGCGGACAACCGGGAAGCAAGAGGGCTCGCAATGACTGATCCATCTCAGCCGATGATCGCCTCGGGGTCGGCCGAAGTGGACGCTATTGCGGTGCGGTGGCGGCCAGCGACCAACCGCGAAGCAAGAGCGCTCGCAGCGAATCGAGTAGACACTCCATCACAGCCGACAACCGCATCTGGGGCGATCGAGGTGGACTCTCTTGCGGCGCAATGGCCACCAGCGACCAACCGCGAAGCAAGAGCGCTCGCAATGAACCGAGTGCACGCTCCATCTCAGCCGATAACCCCACCTGAGGCGATCGAGGTGGACGCCGCCGCGGCTCAATGGCGACCAATGGACAACCGGAAAGTACGAGGGCTCGCAGTGAATCGAGTGGATGCCCCATCTCGGCAGATAACCGCACCTGGGGCGATCGATAGCGCGGCGGTGACTTCATGAGTGAGCGAACAATCGTCCAGCGGTTGGCGGAATTCGCGGCAGGGGTGCGGGATCGGGGGCTCGGGGCGGAGTTGCGCGCCGACGCCGCTCGCCGCGTACTCGACGTCCTCGGTAACAGCCTTGCCGCACAACGCACTCCGGCGGCAGCAACAGTGCGCGCGCTGATCACCGAATGGGAAGGTAGGCCACGCGCCACCGCCCTCGGACTGCCCGGGCGTTACCCGGAGGCCAGTGCCGCACTGCTCGGCGGAACCCTCGCCCACGCCATCGACTTCGACGACACCCACCTACCCTCGGTGCTGCACCCTTCGGCGTCGGTGGTGCCCACTGCCCTCGCCGTCGCCGAGGCCACGGGATCCACCGGCGCGGCGCTCTTGGACGCGGTAGCGGTCGGCGTGGAGATCACCGTCCGGCTCGGCATGGCCGGCTACGACGAAACCCTCGGCAACTCTGTGTTTTTCGAACGCGGCCTCCACGCCACCGCGATCTGCGGTGCGCTGGGGGCTGCGGCGGCCGCAGCCATGCTCTACCGCTTGGACGCCGACGGCATCGCCCACACCCTCGGCATCGCGGCGAGCATGGGTTCGGGCTTGCTGGAAGCCAACCGTACCGGCGGCACCGTGAAGCGGGTGCACTGCGGCTGGGCGGCCCACGCCGCGGTGACGGCCGCGTCCCTGTCGAGGCACGGGATGACGGGCCCGCCGACCGTAATCGAGGGCAGATTCGGTCTGCTGCAAGCCTTTTGCGGCGACAGAGCAGTGCCCGCCGTCATCTCCGATGCCCTGGGCGAGCATTGGGAATTGCCCGGCGTCTTCTTCAAGCCCTACCCCTGCAATCACTTCACCCACGCGGGCATCGACGCCGCCCTACGCCTGCGCGCCCGCGGGGTCACCGCCGACGATGTGCTCCGACTCGAACTCGGCGCACCGACGCCAGTTCTGCGTACCATCGGCGAACCTCTCGCCGCCAAGCGCCGACCCGAATCTGGTTACCACGCAGCGTTTTCCGGCCCCTATACCGTTGCCGCCGCCCTGCTGGGCGGCGGCGGACTGGGAGTATTCCACGAGGACTTCACCGACGCCGCCGCCCGAGACCCACAGCGGCTCGCACTGGCCGCAAAGGTCGACTGCGTCCCGGATCCCGACTGCGACAAGATCTTTCCGCACCAGTTCCCCGCAGTGCTCACCGCCGAGCTCCGCGACGGCCGCGTCCTCACCGAACGCGTAGACGTCAACCGGGGCGGCCCCGGCAATCCACTCTCCCCCGAGGAGCTCGCAACCAAATTCCGGCTGAACACCGCCGACCTGCTGATGCCCGCCGAAGCCGACGCCATCAGCGAAACCGTTTACGGGTTGGCCGATCTCGATGATCTGGAGGCGCTCCTGACGCTGCTGCGGACGCAACCGCTGCCAGCGCACTGAACAGAACACCCGTCGGCCCGACCACTACAGTGGTCGGGCTAGATCTGTTTGCGCAGATAAGAGCCCTAAAACCCAGCAGCAGCACCGTTTTCGGGTCTTCCCTATCAAGTATTGACACGCGCACGTTTCAGACTGCTAATAGTGCGCAAGAAACGAAACACCGTTTCTCGATGAGAGACAAGGAAGTCGCCTTGAGAATCCGAAGACTGCTGACCGCCGCGTGTTCGATTGCCGCCGCCGTCGCCGTATTCACCCTTCCCACAACACCTTCCGCCGGCGCTGACGTGGCCGTCACCAAGGTTTCCAACAAGGTGGAGGTGCGCTGCGCCTTCACCACCCTGAAGCAGAGCAGCGACTGGTACTTCCCCTCCGGCACCCCCAAAGCCCTGCTATGGCTGCAACACGGATTCGCCGGCGCCAACGACGCGATGGACGACACCGCCCGAAAATTCGCCGCCCAGGGCTTCCTCGTCTTCGCCCCCACCCTTCCAACCTCGAACCTGCTCGGCTGCACCCTCGAAAACCTCGGCAACAACACCAATTTCCTGCACAACGTCGCAGACCTGTTCGGCAAAGCCGCCGACCCCAAAGACAAACTGGGCCGCAGCTTCACCGAAGCCAAAACCAAGGCCGCCCGCCCAGAACTGACCCTGCCCACCGCCATGGTGTTCGCCGGCCACTCGGCCGGCGGCGAAGCAGTGCCCTACGTCACCCAGGAACTGCGCGCTGACTACCCCGCCGCCTTCGCCAACGTCCGCGGCCTGATCCTCTTCGACCCCGTCAAGAGCTTCATCGGAAACAACCTCAGCAGCTCCCTCAACCACCTGAGCAACACTTCACTCCCCGTCCTCGCCCTCTCCGCACCTCCATACAACTGCAACCGCAACGGCTCCGGCACCGCCGAACTGATCGAACAACTCCCCCGAACCTTCTACGGCATCCGCCTGACCACCGGCTCCCACATCGACGTCGAAGCCTCCAGCGCCCCCGCCCCCGACAAAGCCGCCTGCGGCACCCCCCAATCCAAAAACGTAGAAGCCCTACAACGCCTTTCAGTCGCCTGGGCCACCGATTTCGTAACCGGCACCCCCACCCCCGACTTCTACCCGGGCGGCACCTACTACGAAACCCTCCGCACCGCCGGAACCATCCAAACCCTCTCCTGAGGAAACCCCCTGTTGCGCCCGCCGGAATCCCCCGGCGGGCGCAACACCGCCACGCACCGCACCAGCGGGCGCGGACCAGGCGGCGGATTTACTTGGCGCTCGATCGGGGCGTCAGCATCGACGTTATTCACGCGGTCGACCTCGGCGCCCGCGGATGCGCGCGAGCGTTTCGGCGAGCAGTTGTATCACTGGAATGGCGACGGCGATTGATTCGAGGCGCCGGGTTGGGGTCGAGGGAGATGCCGCGATCCACTCGGTACGACCCGGATCGCCGAATTCGGTTCCGCGGATAGGGTTTCCCTCCTGTGGGTCCTGCTAGGGATTATTCGATCGGTGGACTCACGGTTCCCGCGGTTCCGCGCGGGGCGGATACGGCGGGCCAGGCGGCGGGTATGTTGCCGCCTGGGATATTGGCGGTTCCTCGACGCCACGACACCAGTGCCCGACCCCAGATCATGCGAAAGACTGGGAACGAGTCATCCCTGGCCTGGCGACCGCGGCTCCTCGCTTCCGGGCTGCGAAGAGGAGGTAACGGTGGATCGATCCACGGAGTACGACCTGGGATCGCCGAATCCTGGTTCACGGGAATAGCTTCCACATGGTGAATGCGGCCGAAGATAGGTAGTTCGGCTCGCCGACGCGGCTCTCTCGCAGTGCCGTTTGGGCGGCACCGCGGGCTCAAGCGGCGGGTTTGTCCGGCGCTAAATCATGGGACCAGCGTCGGCGTTGTTCGCGGTCCTGTTCTCTACCCTCATGGATGCGTGCGAGTGTTTCGGCGAGTAGTTCGCTGGCATGGTGGCGGTGGTTGATCCGGGGTGTTCGGGTGGGGTCGATGTGAGATGGTGCGATCCATCCGGTCCGACCCTGATACTCCGAGCCTGGTCCGAGGACAACGGTTTTCCAGCCGCCGGGTCCGTCGTGGACCAGGGCGTGGCAGCGGTCGCAGGCCAAGGTTTCGTTGTCGATGTCGGTGTTGCCGTTTTTGTTCCAGTCGGTGACGTGGTGGACCGCGCAAAGACTTGCCGGTGCGTCGCAGCCGGGGCGGGTGCAACCACGCAGGGCAGCGATCAACGCCAATCGTTGACCGGGGCTGGCGAGGCGTTTGGTACGACCCAAATGCAGTGGCACCCCGGCATGGTCGAAAACCATGAGCCACGGCAACGCCTGTTCGGCCAGCTTCAACGCTTCCCCGATCGGGACCGTGCCCCCGGTCGCGGTGGTGGCGACTCCGGCAGCATTTTCGATGTCCTCGATGTTGATCGACAGGATCGTCGAGACAGGCAGTCCGCGATGGGTTCCCAGGTTGGCGGGGTCGGTGCCCGGCGACAACAGCGCGACCAACGCGTCGTGGGTGCGTTGCGCGGCGCTGCGGGTGTCACGTTTGGCGGCCGCGTCGAGCACTTCCCGGTCGATGTGTTCGATATTGCCGGAAGGGCTTTCGGGGTCGTCGGGGTTGTTCATGCCCGGGCGTCCGAGTTTCGCGAGGACTGGTTCGAGGAGGGCGCGCAGGGTGGGGGTGATGTCGCCGCTGATCGCCGACATGCCGTCCGCGCGTTGGCGACCGATGCGCAGGGCGCGTTGGCGTTGGCGGTCGGTGTCGTTGGTGAGGCTGCCATCGGGGTCGAGGCGTGCCAGGATGTCGCGGCCGATGTTGGTGAGGTCTTCAGGCATCACAGCGCGGGCGGCGGTGGCCAGGATCTGTTCGGCGGCTTCGAAATCAGCATTCGCGGTCGAACCGGGGACACGCTTCAACACTTTCGCGATCTCCCGCGCGTGATCAGCAGAGATCTCGCCTTCGGCTTGCGCGGCAGCAGTCGCCGGGTGCCGGGGCTGCATCTCCTCGCCCGGGATGTCATGCCACACACCAAGACTCGTCGCGGCGGCGATGCGGGCGGCGGCGTCGGCATGGGAGATCCGCAAAGTCTGGATCAGCAGTTTCTTCGTGGTTCCGGCACCGGTGCGGGCGGGGAGTCCGCCTTCGGTGGCGCGCACGATCAGTTTGTGGGCGAAGGAATCCAACACCCGCCGGGCGCGTTCGAGCTCGCGCATCGCTTCGAGCACCGCCTCATCCGAGAGCAGCGTCACCGTGGTGGCGGTGAGGTCGGTGGCGGCGGTCAGTAGCGGGTCGGTGACCCGCTGTTCTGATACCGCTTGGCTGGTCGAACGCATGTGTGAATTCTATCGCCGTTCACAGCGGATAGCTATCGAAAATCGGGTCTGAATTCGATCTCTTCACACTGGACACGCGATCGAAAGTCACTGCTGCACAATGTGTTACGTGATACGACTGTTTCGGTTTGTCTCCACAGTGCCTCTGAAGCTGTTCATCCGCACCGATTCTCTTTTCTGTCTTTTTGGAATGTTTTGGACCGGACCACAGCCGGGTAACCGAGGACCGAACCGAGCCTCCGCACCAAAGGTGAGGGGTAAGTCCGGTAGGGCTGTCAACGTGCCCAGCATGGTTGGGCAAGATCTCTGGACCACAGCACCCTCTGGACCGCCTTTGTCCGGGAGGTTTGTCCGATCCTCAACCGCCGCCACCCTGCGGACGCACCGAAGCCGACCCTATGCCGGGTACTGCGCGGTCACCACCTCGCGTAGGCATGCCAGAAGCGCCCATCTGACGGATTCCGCGCGGGCTTGCGCAAGCGACCTCCCAGATACGAACCGGCCACCGCCATACGCCCGCACCAGCAACGACACACCGCCAGTTCGGAATCCACGACATCCGCCACCACCCTGCGGGACGCGCCGAAACCAGTCGGCAGTCGGGTTACCGAACGGGCACCACCTCGCGGGCGCGTGGGGAAGCGGGCCATCTAACGGGCACCACGCGGCGTGTCGCTAGGCGACCTCCCAGATACCAACCGGCCCCGACCGTGCGACCACACCACCAACGCCACACCGCAGGCCGCAAACCGCCACCAGCCTGCAGGCGCGCGCCTACCTACATCAGCTCTTCCAAGTGCGAATCCGCCAGCAGCCTGCAGGCGCCCAGAGGGAACACTCTCCAAACGATGCGGGCAATCCACGGTCGTTGTAGATCTCTCTAGATGTGAGCCGGGGAGGCGCAGCCTGTGCTGCGCGTCCGCTGTTAGCACTGTGGCCTGGGGTCGCAACCCCAAGATGCTGGTTGCGTTGGGGTCCTACCGGGATTACCTGCCACAGATTCGTACGAACGCTCGATGGCAGCCCGCTCGCCTTGCGCTTCGAGGATCTTCGAAGACAACTCCCCCGCTAAACCCCATGGTCCCGCCCTGTTGACATATGCAGGTAATCACCTGCATGATTTGCAGGTGCGATCGGAACCCGAGATGGACGTGGTGTTCAAGGCGCTTGCCGATTCGACGCGGCGGCTACTGCTGGATCGCCTGCGCGAGCACGACGGGCAGACGTTGCGGGAGTTGTGTGAGCGGGTGGAGATGGCGCGGCAGTCGCTTACGCAGCATCTGGACATACTCGAGCAGGCCGGGCTCGTCAGTGTGTTGCGGCGGGGGCGGGAGCGGGTTCATTTCATCAATCCGGCGCCGATTCATGACATCGAACAGCGCTGGATCTCCGTTTTCGACAGGCCCCGCCTGGACGTGATCGGCGCTATCAAGAAGCAAGCTGAGGAGTTCGCTATGAATACGACTATGCCCAATTACGTTTACGTCACCTACATCCGCGCGAGCGCGGAACAGGTCTGGCAGGCGCTGACCCAGGCCGATGTCACCGCCCGATTCTGGGGGCACGAGAACGTTTCGGACTGGCAGCCGGGTTCGAGCTGGGAGCATCGGCGGGCCGATGGGTCGGGGGTTGTCGATGTTGTCGGGAAGGTGCTGGAAACCGAGCCGCCGACTCGCTTGGTGATCACGTTCGAGGATTCCGTTGGGGCCGACCGGGAGCCCTCGGTGGTCACGTTCCTCATCGAAACCCATCAAGACATCGTGCGGCTCACCGTCACCCATGAGAACCTGCCGAATCAGGATATGCTGCAGGGCATTTCGAGCGGGTGGCCGGCCGTGCTCGCCAACCTCAAATCGCTACTGGAGACAGGCGACGTACTGCCGCAAGCCCCATGGGAGATGTCGCGGGCACACGCCTGAGACCCCCACACCACGAGGAGCCACCATGCTCGACACCACCGCGCTGCGCGACGCGTACCGCGTACTGCTGGAAGCCGCTGCCACAGTGGCTGATTCGAAGACGACGCGCGACCCCGCGCCGGGCGAATGGAACGCGGACCAGATCCTGAGTCACGTCAGTCTCGTCACCGCCATGACCATCGCCGCCGCCTCCGCCGTCGCAGCCGGGGCACATACGACCTATGACAATCGTTTCGCCCAGGACACCTGGACCATCGGCCGCGTCATCGAACTCACGGGAGACAGCGCGGGGCTGCGCGATCGCGTGCAGCGACAAGCCGAGCTGCTGTGTGGTTTCGGCAGCCCAGCGCTGAGCGACCCAGAGCTCGACACCCTGGTGCCGGCTCGGCTCCTCTCCGCCAGCACGCTGCTGGTGGATCAGCCGCTGCCGCTTCGAGATCTGATCACCGGCCTCGCCGCTTCGGAGCTCCCGGGCCACACCGAACAACTGCTGGCCTTGCTCGATACACGCTAGCTTGGTGCTGCATGAACACGCGCCGGGGCAGTCCCGTTTGCACGAGCCCAGCCGTCACCCCGGATGCGCCGGAAACGGACCGGCCCGGCCCAAAAGCGCAGACACCGGCTTTCCTAGTAGCCCGCCCAGCCACTGCCCGGTCTCGCACACCTGCTGCGCCGTGACACCGGTGCTCAGGCCCATCCGGTCGAGCATGTAGAGCAGATCCTCGGTCGCGATGTTGCCTGTCGCGGCGGGAGCGAAGGGGCAACCGCCGATGCCGCCGGTGCTGGCGTCGAGAACGCGAGCGCCCGCATCCACCGCCGCGATCGCGTTGGCGTAGCCGGTGTTTCGGGTGTTGTGGAAGTGGCAGCGCAGGGTTGCCGAAGGAGACAAGGCGGCGGCGCCGGTGACGAGGGTGCGCACGCGGTCGGGAGTGCCTACGCCGATGGTGTCGGCGAGGGCGATCTCGTCGGGTTCGGCTTCGGCGACCGAGCGGACCAGGTCCAGGACCGAGGCGGGAGCTACCTCGCCTTCGAAGGGGCAGCCGAAGGCGGCGGCGATGGTGACGGTGCGGTACAGGCCGGCCGCTGCGGCACGCTCGGCGAGCGCACGCCAGCGTTCGATGCCTTCGGCGGTCGTGCAGCCTTGGTTGCGCTGACTGAACGTATCCGTCGCCACCACAACGACATTGATCTCGTCGACCCCCGCGGCCAGCGCGCGATCCAGTCCCCGATCGTTGAACACCAGCCCGGCATAGGAAACGCCGGGCACGCGCGGCACTCCCGCCAGCACAGCCTCGGCATCGGCCATTTGCGGAACCCGTTGCGGATTCACGAAACTCACGGCCTCGATCCGCCGGATCCCCGCCTCGATGGACCGCTCGATCAGCCGGATCTTATCCGCTGTCGCGATCATCTCCGGCTCGTTCTGCAGACCGTCGCGCGGGGCGACCTCCATCAGCGTTATGTCCACCGTACCTCCGTCTTGCCGTGCTGTTTCACTCAGGGATACAGTGTATCCAGTTTGCCGCGCTTCGCAGGATGGAGAATCCACATGCCCACTGGCACAACCACATCGACCGGACCGCTGGCCGATCTCCGGGTGATCGAGATGGGCCAGTTGCTGGCCGGGCCGTTCTGCGGACAGCTGCTCGGCGATTTCGGGGCCGAGGTGATCAAACTCGAAAGCCCGGGCAGTGGAGATCCGATGCGGCAGTGGGGCCGGGAACAGTCGCAGGGCAAGTCGCTGTGGTGGCCGGTGGTCGCGCGCAACAAGAAGTCGGTGACGTGCAACCTGCGCGATCCCGAAGGGCAAAGGCTGGCACGGGAACTCATCGCGCAGGCCGATATCGTCATCGAGAATTTCCGGCCGGGCACGATGGAGCGCTGGGGCCTCGGTTACGAACAGCTGCGCGAAAGCAATCCGGGGTTGATCATGACGCGGGTCACCGGCTACGGCCAGACCGGGCCGTACGCCCCGCGCGCCGGGTACGGGTCCATCGGTGAGGCGATGGGCGGAATCCGTTACACCACAGGCGATCCCGATCATCCTCCGGCGCGCACCGGTATCTCGATCGGAGATTCACTGGCCGCGGTCTTCGCCACCATCGGCACCCTCGCTGCGGTGCACCACCGCCAGCGCACCGGACAGGGTCAACTGGTCGACTCCGCCATCTACGAGGCGGTGCTGGCGATGATGGAATCGCTGCTGCCGGAGTACGCGATCACCGGTTATCAGCGCGAGCGCACCGGCTCGGTGCTGCCGAATGTCGCGCCCAGCAACGTGTATCCGACAGCGGGCGGCGACATGATCCTGATCGCCGCCAATCAGGACACCGTGTTCACCCGGCTCGCCGGCGTCCTGGGCCGCCCCGAACTAGCAACCGACGCAAGGTATTCCACGCACACAGCACGCGGCGCTCGAATGGCCGAACTCGACGACCTGATCGCCGCCTGGACCGCCACCGCCGACGCCGAGGAGCTACTGGAACGCCTGCACGCCGCCGGTGTCCCGGCCGGGCGCATCTACACCGCGCGCGACATGTTCGCCGACCCGCATTTCGCCGCCCGCGAGGCGATAGTGAAGATCGCCCATCCCGAATTCGGCGAGCTGCCCATGCACAACGTGGTCCCGAAACTCAGCGCCACTCCCGGCTCGATCCGGCACGCCGGACCCGACCTGGGCCAGCACAACACCGACGTCTACTGCGGCCTACTCGGCCTGGACGCCGACCAGCTCACCAAACTCGCCGAATCCGGCGTCGTCTGAAGGGAATTCGCATGAAGGATCTCACCGAGGACGCGCGCAGCGCTGGCTACGGCACACCCCTGGGACCTGGCGAACGCCCCGCCGTGCTGGTGATCGATGTCTGCGCCGCCTACCTGGTGGACAGCTCCCCGCTGCGCGCACCGGTGGAGGATGCGGTGCGTGCCGCCGCCACGGTCGTTCACCAGGCACGAGAGGCGGGGTATCCGGTCCTCTTCACCCGCGTCAGCTACCGCCCGGGTACCAGCGAGGGCGGCTTGTTCCGCCGCAAAGTGCCGACCCTCGACGTCTTCGAGGAAGGCAACCCCCTAGCCGACTTCCTCGAAGACCCGGCCCCGCTCCCCGGCGAATCCGTGATCACCAAGCAATATCCGAGCGCCTTCCACGGCACCGCCCTGGCGGCCAACCTCACCGCCGCCGGTATCGACACCCTGCTGATCACCGGCCTCACCACCAGCGGTTGCGTCCGCGCCACCGCGACCGACGCGCTCCAGCACGGCTTCCGCCCACTGGTGGTCGCCGACGCCTGCGGCGACCGCGACCCGCGCCTGCACGAGGCGAACCTCTTCGACCTCAACGCCAAATACGCCGACGTCATCGACCTCGAGGCAGCGCTGAAAGTCCTGCGCTAGGCCCAGCCGACCGGATTCGACATACTCTCGCGGGTGATCCGGGAGCCGGTGGCCGGAAAGCTCCCGAAGCGATCGTTGTGCAGGTGCGCGAAGAAATAGCCCATGGCACCGCATTCCGCGCTCCGCACCGCGGTCTCCGGGCGAGCAGTCACGGCGTCGTAGAAGTCTCGGCCCATCGCGACGATAAACCCGCGGCGATACAGGAAACCATCGTCGGACCCGCCGATGACCTGGTGAACGTCGGCACGGTCGAGGTCATACATCTTCCGCTCCAGCACACGGTCCAGCGCGGTCAACTCTTCGGCGCTGGACCCTTCGCAGAGCGCCTGCAATTCGCCCAGCAGTTCCTTCAGACGCCCCTCGAGGACATGCCCATCGTCGTCACTCGTCCGGCCGATCAACCCTTGCCGAAGCAAGTTCAACTCGGGGCCGACACGCTCCCACGCCGATTCGATCAGGTTCCAGAACCGCGCCTCGTCGGCCGCGGTGGGGATCTCGCTCACGCGCGAAAGCTACCAGACCCGATGCAGTTCATCGCAGTTCGACGTGCACAGCCGAATCCTGCTGCGGACCAACTCGATACACATAGTCCCGCGCCGCCCGGTCGCCGAGCTGCGCCAGGAACCACATCGCGGTCCAGCGGGCCGCGGTGGCGATGGAAGCTCCCCAGCTCGTGGTCGGCACCCGCGGATCCGGTGCCGCGCCGGGCGGGTTGTTCTCGTCGGTCAGGCAGAAGTGGTTGGCGCCCAGCAGATTCACGAACGCCGACGAGGGTGCGCCGGTCAGCCTCGTAAAGCTCGCATAGGCTTCCGCCAGTTCACTGACGCCGTCGTTGGTGCCGTTGATGAACATCACCGGAATACCCTGCACCGCAACCGGATCCACTGATCCGCCGACCGTGGTGTTGGCCCCGTGGCCGACGATCGCCCGCAGCTCCGGCGGCCGCCGGTAGCTCAGGCCGAAGCAGAACGGCGGCTGGCAACGATCGGCGGCGGCGTAGAGCGCGGTGGCGGCACCGTAGGAGTGCCCGGCGACCAGCAACGTGCCCGGATCCAGCACAGCGCCGATCGGCGAAACCGGGTTCGCGACCTCCGCGCGCGCCCAGGCCACGGCCCGGTTCAGCAAATGCTCGCTGGGCACCGAGTAACCGAGGAACGGCAGCGGGTAGTGCTCGGGCACCACCACCACGAACCCGTAATCCGCCAGCGCGGAAGCGAATCCGGCGTAGTACTGCTTGCGCACGTTGGCGCCGGGCAGGAGCAGTACAACCGGCACCCGCCGATCGACAGCCGCGGGATACCAGACCGTCGCGGCATCGCCCTCGATACCGATCTCGGTGGACCGCACCTGCGGCGCGGGCGGCTCAGCCGCGGCGGCGGGCATGACAACAAAGGACAGGAAACAGGCGATGGCCAAGGCGCAGGCACGCATGAGACCCCGATCTTCAGCGAGCGTTTCGTTTGTGGAAACAGCGTTTCGATGTGAAACTAGCGCGAAGCGTACGCCGCGAAACATCGTTTCGCACAGCAGAACAGGAGAATCGCATGGGCCCGCACCCGCACGGCTGGTGGATCCTGCTACATCTGGTGTTGTTCGTGTTCTGGCTGGGCGGCGATCTGGGCGTGTTCTATTCCAGCCGCTTCGTCATCGATCCGAAGCAGACGCCGGCCGCCCGCGCCACCGCGCTGGCCATCATGAGCGGACTGGATCTCGGCCCCAAGGTCTGCCTGGTGCTGTTCCTGCCCAGCGGCCTCACCCTGATGGCCCTGGAACCACATGGCGCGCAAGCCTTCGGCATCGCGCTGTTCCCGTGGTGGTCGATCGCATTGGTATGGCTACTCGCCGCGATCTGGTTGTCGCTCACCGTGATTCAGCACCGCATCCACGGCGCGATCCCGATGGTGCGGCGCGGCGACCTCGCCATCCGATGGGCGGTCATCGCGGGAATGGCGGGCACCGGCATCTACACCCTCATCGCCACCGAACCCTTCGGCGTGACCACCAACCCGAAGTGGCTCGGCATCAAGACTCTGCTCTACGCCGCCGCCATCGCCGCCGGCCTCGGCATCCGAATGACGTTGCGCCCCTTCGGCCCCGCCTTCACCACCCTGATGACCACCGGTTCCGACGACACCGTGGAACGCACCCTGCGCCGCAGCATCGACGGCTGCCTGCCCTACGTCTGGCTGATCTGGGGCAGCGTGCTCGTCGCCGCCGCGCTGGGCGTATTCAAACCCGGCGCACAGCTGTGAACCGTGTCAGGCCGAATAGCCCATCTGCGCCGACACCGCACCGGCCGCCTTCTGCAGCAACGGCACACACTCGGCCATCCGCGGTTCGAAGCGCGACAGCGGCCCGCACACACTGAGCGCCGCCACCACGCCACCGTCGTGGTCGAGCACCGGCGCGGCGATGGAGGCGGCGCCGATCTGCCGCTCCCCCATCGAGATCGCGTAACCGCGCTTGCGGATCTCGGCGAGTTCGGTGCGCAGTTTGCGCGGCGTGGTGATGGTGGCGTCGGTGAACGGCGTCAGCTCGTGCCGGTCGAGATACTCGTCGATCTCGGCTTTGCGCAGGAACGCCAGGATTGCCTTGGACGAGCTACCCGCATGCAGCGGATACGGCACACCGAGCGCCACCTCCATCCGCAATTCCTGGTCCGGCACAACCTGATCCACGTACATGCGGGTATCGCCGCGACGGATCGAGAGGGTGGCGGTCTCGCCGGTGAGCGAGGCCAGCCGGCGCAGTTCCGGCGCGGCCATCACCCGCAGATCGGTGCGCGCGAGATAGGCGCGGCCCAGCGCGATCGCGGCATGACCGAGGGCGTAGCGGCGGGTGGTCGGTTCGAGGGTGATGAGTTCGCGGTTGCGCAGCGCCGTGAGAATGCGGTGCACCGCGGCCTTCGTCAGGCCCAGTTCGTTGGCGATCTCGGTGACACCGAGATCGGGCCGCCCGGTACGCCCGAACAGCAACAACACGTCCATGGCCCGTTCGACGGCGGCGATGGAACGGCTCTGACTCTCGGCCTCGATGTCCGACATGCCGACAGCTTAGGGCACGGCATTTCCCGATGGGAAACGGTCCACCGAAAACCTGCCGAAACAGCTGTGCCGCAACGCCGTTACCTGTTGCGCGCAAGGCAGCAGAGCGTTACCTTGTGCGTAACAGCGTTTCCACTACCGAAACGGAGGTGACAGTGGATCCGACGTATCTCCGTACCGTGCTCGCGCAATGGGCCAGCGGCGTCGTGGTCGTCACCACGCTGCGCGAGGGCGGCGGCCGGCACGGCATGACCGCCAGTTCGTTCACCAGTGTGGCCCTGGAACCGCCGCTCGTCTCGGTATGCCTGGCCACCGGCAGCACGACCTGCCGGTCGGTCCGGCGCAGTGGAGTTTTCGCTGTCAACATGCTCGGCCACGATCACGAGGAAATCGGCCGCCGCTTCGCCACCCCCGGCGACGCGGACGACCGGTTCGCGGTGGGGCAGTGGGACACCGCGACCACCGGGGCGGCCGTGCTGGCCGACGCGGTCGCCTGGGTGGACTGTGTCGTCGCCGCCTGCCATCCGGCCGGCGACCACACCATCGTGCTCGGCCTGGTCCAGGACGCGGCCGCACCCCGGCCCGCGCCCCCGCTCATCTATCACGACCGCACCTACTACGAGGGGATAGCCCGATGATCGGCGCACGACTCGTCGAAGACATGACCGACGCCGAACGGGCCCGCGCCCAACGGGTCGAGTCGGTCCTGCCCGCACTGCGCGAAGCCGCCGAGGAGGCCGACCGCACCGCCACCTTCCCGCCCTCGCACGTGGCGCTGTTGCGCGAGGCCGGGTTGCTGGGCCTGGTAGTGCCGGAGAAGTTCGGCGGCCTAGGCGGCGGCTTGCGCGACCTGGCCGCCGCCACCTTCGCGATGGGCACCGCGTGCCCGTCCACGGCACTGGCCTACTTCTTCCACAACACCAGCGCCTCGCGTGGGCTGCTGCCCTTGGAGGCGATCGACGCGGGGTTGTTCGCCGACGACGAGGTCCCCATGGTGCGCGCCTTCGCCGAAAAGGTACTCACCCGCATGGCCGACGGCGTGTGGCTGGCCAACTTCGCCTCCGAGTCGGTGAAGACCGCCAAGGCGAATATCACCATCGCCACCACCGCCCGCAAAGTCGACGGCGGCTGGATTCTGCAGGGCGAGAAGTCATTCGGCTGCGCGACCGGCGTCGCCGACTACTACCTGACCTCGGCAAAACTCGAGGGGTACGACACCGCCGAGGGGCTGGCGACGTTCTTCGTGCCGCGCGACGCCCCAGGCGTGAGCACCCGCGCGCCGTGGGACGGGCTCGGTATGCGGGCCACCGCCAACAACGGCATCCGGCTCGACGAGGTGTTCATCGCCGACGACGAAGCCTTGGCGGTGCCGGGCGCGTTCACCAAGATGCTCACCATGAGCAGAGGCAGTTTCGTCGGCAACCAGCTCGCCATCGCAGCGGTTTACACCGGGTGCGCGCAGCGGGTCTACGACGAAACCCTGGCCGCGACAACCCGGAAGACGTTCGCCGACACCGGAGAACCCATCGCCTCCTCTCCCGTGCATCAGGTGCTCATCGGCGAGATGACCCGGCAGTTGCAGACCGCCTACCTGTGGTTGCGCTACCAGCTCGACATCGAAACCGTTGAGCCGCCGATCAAACCGAAGCAGGAAGTGTTCACGCAGTGGCGGCTCGGCAAAGGTGCGGTCACCGAAGCGTGCTTCCAGGTGGCGCTCGGCGGGCTCAAAGCCGGTGGTACATCGGCGGCTTCGATGAGCGGAGTCGCCGGGCGGGCGCTGCGGGACCTGGCGATGGGCCTGGTCATGACGTTCCCGTCGGAGCGCGGAATGCTCGAGGTGGCGCGAATCATTACCGACGCCAAGGCTAATGAGCTGTTCGCGCCCGCGCCGCAGGTAGCTGGCGGCCGCGCCGCCAACCACGCACCGACGCCCGAGGTCGCGCGGTGAGGCCGGTCACCGGCACCCACGCGGCAGGGCCGCTCGTCGGCACCCACGCGGCAGGGCCGCTCGTCGGGACCCACGCGGCGAATACCGTCGCTCGCACAGCCTCGAAGGACCGCACGGACTACCGGAGATCCCGCAAATGACTGAAAACACTGCCAGCGGTAGCGAACTCCCGGGCATCGTCGATCTGATCGACGGCGACTGGGGTACACCGTCGATAGATCTCGGTGTGACGCTGGAGGATCCGGCTACCGGAACCGAGGTCGCGCGGGCTGTGGCCACCTCGAGCGATCGGATCGAACGCGCACTCGCGGTGGCGGACCGCGCATCCGGCGTCATCTCCCCGGAACTGCTCGACGCGATCGCCGACGGGCTCGAACCTCGACTGGCACAGCTTGCCGAATTAGATTCGCGGGCAACGGGTGTGCCGATCCGGCAGACCGAGTTGCTCGGCGTCATCGTCGCGGGATCGTTCCGGCTGGCCGCCGAACAGTTGCGGTCCGGGGTGCTGCGCGCGGACCGCGACGGGGTGCGGGTGCATCGTCTGCCGCTGGGCCCGGCGCTGTGCCTGGTGCCGTGGAACGCGCCCGCGCCGATGGCCGCGCACAAGGTGGCGAACGCGCTGGCCGCGGGCTGTCCGGTGATCCTGAAAGTCAGTGAGCTGACGCCTTATAGCGCGATAGTGCTCGCCGAGGTGATCGCCGAACACGTGCCCGCCGGGATGTTCCAGCTGGTGCAGGGCGGCGTCGAAGCCGGGGCCCAGCTGGTCGCCGATCCGCGGATCAAAGCTGTGTCCTTCACCGGCGGTGTGGCAGGCGGGCGCTCGGTCGCGACTGCCTCCGCTCCCCTGTTGCGGCCCTGTCAGCTCGAATTGGGCGGCAACAACCCGCTTGTTGTGCTCCCGGACGCCGATACGGATACCGCGGCGCGGATGGCTGCCGAACTACTGACCACCCTCAACGGACAGTGGTGCCGGGCGCTGGGACGGTTGATCTTGCCGGCGGACCGGACCGAAGAGCTCGTCGAAGCCATCGGCAAGCGGCTCGAGGCATTGCGTTTCGGTCCGCCGCTCGACCGCGACACCGATTTCGGCCCGCTGGTGCACTCGCGGCACGCGCGGCTGGTGCGGGATTCGTTGTCCAGTCGCGGATTTCAATCTTTCGGGGAACTGCCCGACAGCGGAAACTATGTCGCCCCAGCACTTCTCGACGACGATCTGGCCGACGAAGTATTCGGTCCGATCGCCGGAACTGTCACCTACGACACGGTCGAGGACGCGGTGCGGCTCGCCAACGCGGTGCCGTACGGGCTCGAGGGCTATGTCTGTGGCGCTGATGAAGAGCGCGCTCTGTCGGTGGCGCAAGAGATCCGCGCCGGTGAGGTGAAGGTGAACGGCTCGTCCATCATGAGCCTGCACCTGATGACCCCGCGCCCGGCCTGGGGCTGGTCCGGTCTCGGCGAGGAGGGCACCGAGGAGACACTGCGGTTCTTCACCGGAGCCCGGGTCGTCGGCGTCGAGGGCCGCTTCGCCCTGCACACCACATGACTGCCGTGGTCGTGGTCGGCGCGGGGCCGGTCGGTCTCACAGCCGCCCTGACCCTCGCCCGCCGCGGAGTGCACGTCACCGTCCTGGAGCAAGGCGACAAGCTGGCCACCGAATCCCGGGCGTCGACCTTCCATCCGCCCACCCTGGAAATGCTGGCCGACCTCGGCGTGCTGGAACCCCTACTGTCGCAAGGCATCATCGCCTCGACCTTTCAGTACCGCGAACGCGGCGGCGGTGAAATCGCCACCCTCGACCTGAGTGTGCTCGCCGCCGACACCGCGTATCCGTTCCGTGTGCAGTGCGAGCAGAGCAGGCTCACCCCGATCCTGTTGTCCGCCTTGCCCGCCCACGTCCACGTTCGTTTCGGCTCCCGAGTGGAGGGCTTGTACCCGAACGAGGACGGGGTGATCGTGCACACCGCGCGCGGCCCCGTAGTCGCCGACTGGGTGATCGGCGCCGACGGCGCACATTCGGCGGTGCGGCGCGCACTCGGCGCTGGATTCGACGGCAGCACTTACCCGGAACGGTTCCTGGTCGCCTCCGTGGACGAGGACCTGGCCGCCGCGCTGCCCGGGATCGCCCCCATCAACTACGTGTTCGACCCGGACGAATGGCTGGTGCTGCTGCGCACCCCCGCGCACTGGCGCGTACTGTTGCCCACCCCCGCGGATACTCCGGACGATGACGAATTAGCTCGTCTCCCAGACCGTTTGGCGGCGGTTGCCGATCTGGGGCGGCCGTGGCGACTGCTGCACGCCTCGCTCTACCAGGTCCACCAACGCATCACCGAAAGCTTCCGCGTCGGCCGGGTCCTGCTCGCCGGCGACGCCGCCCACGTCAACAACCCACTCGGCGGCATGGGCATGAACAGCGGCATCCACGACGCCGTCCATCTGGCGAATGCCTTGGCAGACGTTCTCGACGGCGGCCCCGAATCCGAGCTCGACGCCATCGCCGCCCGCCGCCGCACCGTCGCCATCGAACACGTCCAACGCACCAGCCACGACAACTGGGAGCGCCTGCGCGGCCACGACGCGAGCTACCACAACCACCTGAGCGACCTGGCCGCCGATCCCGCAGCCGCCCGCACGTACCTGCGCCGAGCCTGCCTGCTCGACTCCCTGGAGAACCAACGGTGACTCGGTGCCACCGGATCTCGTTTGCTACAGCAGGCCGGGAAGCGATGGCTGTTTTAGCGGCCGTTCCGGAGGCCGCCGGTTCGGTGGCGGCCGGTCCGGGGGCAGCCGGTCCGGGGGCAGCCGGTCCGGAGGCAGCCGGTCCGGAGGCAGCCGTCCCGAAGGCAGCCGGTCCGGAGACAACCGTCCCGAAGGCAGCCGGTCCGAAGACAACCGTCCCGAAGGCAGCCGGTCCGAAGACAACCGTCCCGAAGGCACTCGGTCTAATGGCAGCCGTCCAGGAAGCGCTCGATCCGGCGGCGGCCGCCCCGGAGGCGCTCTCGGCCAGCAACGAGCAGATCGTGCAGTTCGGCGGGCGGCTGGCTTCGGTCTCCGATGTCCTGACCGACACCTCCTCGGATCTCGGTGCGGGGCTGGACAATCTGGATACCGCGCTGGCCAATGTGAAGTGGTTCATCGAGGGCAGCGGCACCGAGCTCACCGAGGGTGTGTGCCGGCTGGCCGATGTCACCCAGATCCTGCTGGACAAGCAGCCCGAGATCGAGCGGGTGCTGTACTCCGCGCCGAAGGCGGGTCCGGCGGCGGCCGTCCAGGAGGCGCTCGGTCGGGTGGAGGTCGGTCCGGAGACGCTTGGTCCGGAGGCACTCGGTCCGCAGACACTCGGTCCGCAGACACTCGGTCCGCAGACACTCGGTCCGGAGGCTGGTCCGGCGGAGGCAACCGGCCTGTTAGCGGTGCCTGAGCCCCAGCCGAGAGCACGCCGGGGAATCCGCTTCGAACTCGGTGGCAATAGGAGCTGCGCATGAGAATCCAGCGTGAGAATCCGGCACGGCCAAGGGAAATCGTCGGCTCGGTGCCGGTCACCCCGGCGGAGTCGGTGGATGACGTTGTCCGTGTGGCACATCAGCAGTTCCGCGAGTGGTCGGGACGGTCTCTCGGCGCACGGTTGTCCGCGCTCGGCGCCGCTGCGGACCAGATGGATGCCAAGCGCCCGCAGCTGGCTGCATTACTGGCCAGGGAAAGTGGCAAGCCGGTGGTCGACTGTCGCGGGGAAATAGGCTTCGCCGCAACCTATTTGCGCTGGGTGCGCGACAACGCAGCGGCCGTGCTCACGGAATCGGTGATAGACGACGGGTCGGGCCGGATCGTGTGTGCGCCCGCACCGTACGGCGTGGTGGCGGCGATCACTCCGTGGAACGCGCCGATAATTCTGTCGGCGTTGAAGCTGGGTCCGGCGCTGGCGGCGGGAAATACCGTGGTGCTCAAGCCTTCTCCGCTGGCGCCGTTGGCAGTCAGCGCGGTGGCGGCGCTGCTGCCGGGCGTACAGGTGATGCACGGTGGGCCTGAGACAGTGCGCGCCCTCGTGACGCATCCGCTGGTTGGCAAGGTCGCGTTCACCGGTGGCGAGGAGGCCGGCCGCAGTATCGCGGCGGCTGCCGGGCAGGCCCTCACGCCGGTAGTGCTCGAACTCGGCGGAAACGACCCCGCGGTCTTCCTCGACGACTTCACCCTCTCGCCAGACGATTACGACCGACTTGTGCTGGCATCCTTCGCCACCGCCGGCCAGGTCTGCATGGCCGCGAAACGGCTGTACATCCCGCGCGGCCGCTTCGACGAGTTCATCGAGTCGTATCTGGCTGCCGCGCGACGGATTCTGACTGTCGGCGACCCGCTCGACGAGCTGGTGACGATGGGTCCGGTGGTGAGCCGCGCCGCCACCGAGCGCATGACCGCCCTCATCGCCGACGCCTGGAACCGCGGAGGCTGGATGCTTCCCCTCGCCGAAATACCCGAGAACGACGGCTATTTCGTCGCCCCCACCCTCGCCCTCGACCTGCCCGACGACGCCGACCTGGTGCGCCTGGAACAGTTCGGCCCCGCCGTCCCGGTCCTCACCTACGACACCGAACAAGAGGCCCTGGCTCGCGCCAACAACTCCGAACTCGGCTTGGCTGCTTCGGTCTGGTCCGCCGACGAAGACCGCGCCTTCTCCTTCGCCACTCACCTCGAAGCCGGATTCACCTTCATCAACACCCACAACCGCACCGGCATGTCCTTGCGCGCCCCGTTCGGCGGCACCAAACGCAGCGGCTTCGGCCGCGAGTACGCCGCAGAGGGCCTGCGCGAATACGTTCAAACCACAGTGCGACACGCACCGGCCGCATTCCGCGCAGGCGGACCCGGCATGGCTGCCCGCGCCTACCCGGACCCAGCCCAGTCCCAGCCCTGAGCCGTTCGCCCGGCCCTGCGCAGCGAGAACAGGATTCGGTTCCCACACGTCCGCCGCGCGGCACACACCGACCGCGTACCGCGCGGCAGCTCCGGCATGGCTTCCCGCCGCCTGCCCGAATTCAGAAAAGCCCCAGCCTGAGCCATTTACCCCGCCCGTACGCAGCGAGAGGTGGTTTCGGTTCCCACACACGGCCGCCGCACGGCATACACGGGAGAGCCTGAACGGGCTGCAGCGCTTGCATCCCGGGGAGATCGGTGGCATCAACGCCGCGTACTGGCCGGCCGTCACCGGGGGTGGTACAGCAACATGCTCCTCGAACTAGACGGCACCGCCCCCTGCGCATGACCGATCTCCGCGTTCCGCGCTGACGGCTCCGGAATGGCTGCCCTCGGCTCCCCGCAGCGCAAAGATCCAGGTCGCACCCTGCGGGCTCGCCCAGTCCGGCGCAGCGGCGGACATGCACCGATCACCAACGCACACGTCGGCGGTGCGGGACACATCCACTACCTTCCGCGTCGGCCGCACCGTATGCCCGCGCCAACCCGAATTCATCTCGGTCCGGCCCTGGTACGTCTCGGTTACCCCTCGGACAAGGCAGCATCAAACAACGACGCGAATCTCGCGCTCGTCATTCCTGTCCGGCGCAGCGGCAAAAGCGCTCGACCGCACGCACACGCCTATCGCCGGGTTCTCACCGCTGAAGTCGATCAGCGCGCGATGCGCCGGATGCTGTTGGTACACACTCAGTTCCGTTTGGGACCTGTCCGAGTGGCAGTGCGGCACACGATATCGATGAAGATCATCAGGCAGTGGTGGCGGCGATACTCGACCGATGCCACCCGCTGTGCCTGTTGATCTTGATGCTCCGATCGCTGATGGTGCGGTCTTACGCGTAGTTCAGCCACGCACAGATGCCGATGCGGTGCGGAGTGTTCCCTCCCCGAGCCTGCCCCTCCGTAGCGAATCGCAAGGTCACCAGGCCATAGTGGCGGGCGCTCTTGGGCGATGCCGCCGCCAGGGCCTGGTGATCTTGATGAAGACCGTGGCTGGTCGGCACCGAATCCCTCGGCCTGATTCCTGCGACGCGAATCTCGCGCTCGTCCTGCCTCCCCGCACACGGCAGACGCGTCTTATCGCCACGCACGCGTCCGCCGCCAGCTTCCTCACCCCCGGTAGTCGACCCGCACGATGCGCCAGCCGGGGCACCACCATTCGGCAGACGCGTCTTATCACCACCCACGCGTCTGCCGCAGGCTTCCTCACCCCCGGTAGTCGACCCGCGCGATGCGCCAGCCGGGGCACCAACCATGCGGGAGACGCGTCTTATCACCACCCACGCGTCTGCCGCAGGCTTCCTCACCCTCGATAGTCGACCACCGCACGATGCGCCAGCCGGGGTACCAACCATTCGGCGATCTCGCGGTGGGCCGGATGCTTTTGGTAGGCAGCCAGTTCCGTTTCGGACGCGTGGGTTGTAGTCATGAACAGGTCGTAGGACACGGGGGTATCGAGTTCGTCGAGGGTGACTGTGAGGGA
Source organism: Nocardia sp. XZ_19_385 (assembly GCF_015355755.1). NCBI lineage: Bacteria > Bacillati > Actinomycetota > Actinomycetes > Mycobacteriales > Nocardiaceae > Nocardia > Nocardia sp. XZ_19_385. The sequence goes on along the minus strand of NZ_JACVEE010000003.1, from coordinate 341,740 downwards.
CTGGATCTCCGGGACCGAATCCTGCAGTCCGGTCAGTAGTTTCGCTGCCTTTTGGGCGTCGACGCGGTCGTGGAACTTCATCAGCACCACGTGTGTGAGGGTGCTCATCGGGTGGTGGCGCGGCGTCGCATCAGGACAAGGGCTGCGATGGCGACGATCACGACGACTGCGCCGGTGATGCCGACGATCATTCCGGTGTTGCTGTCGTCGTTGTCGGACTCCGCGGCGGGTGCTGCGGCGGCGGGAGTGGGCTGGGCGGCGGTTTTGGCGCCGAAGGTCAGGGGCACCGAGGCCAGGATTTGGGACGGGTTGGTGAGGCTGGTGACGCTGATGGCGCAGGCGCCGGGGGCGGTCGTGCAATCGGTGCCGCCTACCGCGCCGACGAGGGTGAGGGTGCGGCCGCCGGCTCGGGGTTGCCAGACGCCCTGTGCGTCGGCTGCGCCCATGAGCGATCCGCTCAGGTTGCAGTCGGTGGGCGCGACGACCTGGGGCTTGCACTGCCCGACGGCGACGCCCGCCAGGTTGGCGTCGAGGCCTTCCAGGTTCACCGTGATCGTCTGTCCCGCAGCCACGCCCGTGCTCGCGTCGAGTTGCAGGGTGGGGGCGGCCAGGGCCGCGGGGGCAGCGGCGAGGAGGCCGCCGCATGCGGCCGCGGCGAGGACAGCCAGCCGGAAAGCGTTGTGCTTCATATGTTTTCTCCTGGGGTGTTCATAGCCGTCGCCGGTCGGCGAGGGCGAAGCCGGCGACGACGACCAGCAGGGCGGCGGTCGCCGACCACAGCGGCAGCGACGGACCGTCGATGTCGGTCGTGTCCGCCGTTGCCGGGGCGGTAGGGGGCGCAGCCGCTGCCGTGAGCCGGGATCCGGTGAAAGTGACTGCTACCTCGGCGGAATTGGCTGCGATGATGGTGGGCGGCTCGGTGCCGGGCAGGGGCGCGGCGGCGATCACGCACTGTTGCCGGAGGCAGTCGATCACGTTGAAGTGCGGGTGCGCGGTGAGCGTGACAGTCGGCAGCGTCCCTTCATCGGTGACGTTGACGAAAGTCGCGCCGCCCCCGAGGTCGCAATCGCGCGTTCCGCTGGTGAAGCCCTGTTTGCAGAGGCCGACCGCAACGGAGGCGAGACCGGGCCGGAAACCCGTGCCGTTCACGGTGATTCGTTGCCCATCGGTCAGGCCGGTGCTGGCGCTGACCTGTAGCGCGGCGGTTCCGGGCGCGGCCCGCGCGGGCAGCGCCCAGATCGGTAGTGCGGCGAGGAGCGCGACAATCGCGGCCACGCGGACGGGAACAGTGCGAATCACTGTGTGCCTCCTTGGAAGATCGGTTCGGCCGTCACAACCCGGAGCGCGAGCCGACCACACAGCAGCGCACAAATCAGGCTCACCCCCGCCAGCACGACCAGCCCCGAGCCGGTGCCCGCGAGCCGTCCAACCCCACTGACCAGCCCGAGGCCCGCCAGAGCGGCGGCAGCCGCGATCAGCACCGTCGCGGTGGCGGCGCTTTCGGAAGGCGCTGCCGAAGCGTGGATTTCAGCGTCGAGCCCCCGCGCGGCCCGGGCCGCGGCGGCCAGCGATACGGCTAGGCCGACGACAAGAGTCAGCTCGCCCGGTGCCGTGGCCACGAGCACCGGACCACCCGCTGCCAGAATCAACAGCGGCACAATGGCACTCGAATCGGGCGCGGGCAATGCGACCGCGACGACCGCGGGCAGCGCCGCGAACACGAGCAGTATCGTCTGTTCGGATCCGACTGCATTCCAACGGAACAGCAGTAGATGCAGAGCCGGGAGAACGGTGCCGCCCACGAGCAGACCGAGCGCGCCGTATCCCAGCACAGCCCGCCGAACAGGCACCAGAACCGACCAGCCCTTAGCCGACCGCCGCTTCCCCCACGCCCCGCCACTGTCCTCTCGAGCGGACACCGCCGCAGCACCACAGGCTGCGCCCACAAGGCCCACCGCGAGAAGTCCTGTCCCCGGCGTCCGTTCGCAGATCGAGGCCACACCCGCCGCGATGACGACCCCGAGCACGATCACCACGTGCCAACCGGTAAGCAGCCGTGCCGATCCCGACAGCGCGAGCACGCGACCGGTAGCGAACACCGGTCCGGCGGCGGCTCCGGCGATCAGAACCGCGGCGGTGAACATCCACGTCGTCGACACCAGCCCCGCCACCGCGAACGCCAGCCCCGCGATTACCCCGCAGGCACCGGCGACCCGCATCGAGCGAGTAGCGCGGATAGCCGCGGTCAGACAACCGAGCACGAACGCGGAAACAGCCAGGTAGCCGATGGCAGCACCGGGAGTCCCGACCACACCACCGAAAGGCTTGGCTAGTAACGCCAATTGCCCGCCCGCCACCGGGCCCACCAATCCGCCGCACAGCACGAGTGCAGCCACCCCGGTGCGCATGTCAGCGACCTGCCGAATCATGCGCAAAGGGGGCTGCGGCGCGGGGATCGAAATCCGGAGCCCGGCCACGAGCATGGGGGGACGCCGCGCGCTTACACCGGACCGGCAGCTGAACACGCAGGGTCGCCGCGCGCCTACGCCGGTTTAACAGCTGTGCACGCTGGGTCGCCGGGCTCACACGCCGGATTGGCAGCTGCGCACGCCAGGTTGCCGAGCGCACACTGCGGTTTGGAAACTGCGCACACCGGGTTGCCGAGCGCGCATTGCGGTTTGGCAGCTGCGCACGCCGGGTTGCCGCGTGTACACATCGGTTTGGCAGCTGAGCATGCTGGGTCGCCGGGCGCACAAATCGGGGAGTCGAGTCGATGCGCACGTCAGTGACCTGCGAATCGTTTACAAGGGACCCTGCACCGGGATCGGAATGCGGGTTCCGGCCACACGCGTGGCGAGACACCGAGTGGTAGCGCCGAACCGGCAGTTGAGCGTGCCGAGTCGCCGGGCGCTCGCGCCGAACCGGCACCCGAGCGCGCCGGGTTGCCGGGCTCACAAACCGGTGGGTCGAGTCGATGCGCATGTCAGCGACCTGCGAATCATTTACAGGGTGCCCTGCACCGGGATCGAGATGCGGGTTCCGGCCACACGCGTGGCGAGACACCGAGTGGTAGCGCCGAACTGGTAGTTGAGCGTGCGGGGTCGCCGGGCGCTCGCGCCGAACCGGCACCCGAGCGCGCCGGGTTGCTGGGCCCGCCAGCCAGGAAGCCGGGTCGGGCGGCCGTATCGAGTCGGAGTACCAACTCGGCACCCGAGAACGCCGGGTCGCTGGGCCCGCCAGCCGGGAAGTTGCGTCGGCCCGCCGTATCGAGTCCGGCGACGATTCGCAGGTCGTCATGCCTACCTCCTGCGCGCGTTTCCCATACGGAAACGCAGTTTCGGAATTGCCATATTGAACCTGCGGCGTCGGCGAGTGTCAAGGCGAACTCGAAGCGCGGCAATCGATTACCGCCGCGTGAAATCCCGGGCGAGCGCTGGACAGATTTCGTGAGCGGGTACAGAATCAGCTTAATTGGAAACAGTGTTTCGATCTACGAAACACTGGGAGAGGTTCCAGCCCATGACCCGAGTCGCCGCCGCACAGCTCGCCGCCGGCACCGACGTCGCGGCCAATCTCGCCGCCTGCCTGCGGATGATCGATGCCGCGGCGGCGGCGAGCGCCGAACTGGTGGTGCTGCCGGAGTTCTGTAACCACCTATCCTGGTACGACGACCGCGCGCATGCCCGGCGAATGGCCCGCACGCTCGGAGATTCCTTTCTCACCGCCATCGCCGATCGAGCCGCGCGGCATGGCATCTACGTCAAGATCGGGGTCACGCTGGCCCGGGACGATGGGCGCACCACCGGCACCAGCCTGCTGTTCGGCGCGGACGGGGCATTGCTCGGCCAGTCCGACAAACAGATCTTGATGGGCGCGGAGAACGACTATCTCGATGCCGGGCAGGAGGATTCGCCGGTCATCGAGACCCGACTGGGCCGGATCGGCATGTACGCCTGCATGGAGGGTGTGATCAACGAGGTCACCCGCTCGCTGGCGGTTCGGGGTGCGCAGTTGCTGCTCAACAGCCTGAACTCGTTCGCCACCGACGAAGCGAGCCTGCACATTCCGGTGCGCGCGGCGGAGAACAAGGTGTGGGTGGTGGCCGCCAACAAAGTCGGGCCACTGCTGCCGGTGGACCAGTTGCCCGCGATCGCGGAACGTCTCGGTGTGCCGCCGGATCGGCTGCATGGGGCCGGGGAAAGTCAGATCGTCGCACCCGACGGCACCTGTGTGGCCATGGCTCCGGCCGCGGGTGAGGCGGTGGTGGTCGCCGATATCGAGATCGCACTGGCCGATGACAAAACCCGTCCGGACGGCACCGATCTGTTCGCGGCGCGACGACCGGAACTGTATGCGCCACTGAGCGCTTCCCCCGCCGGACGCCGACCCCAGGCGGGCGCGGACACCATCACCGCCGCGATCGCCGCACCCGATACCGCCACGATCCGCGAATTGGCCACCGGCGGTGTGGATCTGATCGTCCTGCCGGAGCTGGCACCGGTGCCGATCCCGGAAGTGGTGCGCGCCCTGGCGGATACCGCCGCGTACGCCGTACTCAGCGTGCGCGACGGCGACGCCCATCACGCCGTCCTCCTGCACGCCGACGGTGTCGTAGGCCGCCAGCCGCAACTGCATCGGACCGACCGGCATCCGTGGCTCACCGAACCCGGCGACGACCTGGCCGTATTCGAATTGCCCTGGGGCCGTTTGGCGCTCGTCGTCGGCGACGACGCCCTGTTCCCGGAAACCTTCCGCCTGGCCGCCATTCAGCACGCCGATGTCGTCGCCGTGCCGTGCACCCCGGCCGAACCGTGGGAGCTGCGTCTCGGCCTGCCCGAGCGAGCCGCGGAGAACCGCCTGAATGTGGTGGCCGCGGGACCCGGCCTCACCGGCGCCCTCTACGCACTGACTCCCGATTTCACGCTGTGGACCGCCTGGAGCGGCCCGTTCACCGGCGTGATCAGCCACCCGGTGGTGACCGCGGTCCCACCCGGGGCGTCCAGCGTGCGCGCCACCCTCCGCCCAGCTCAGGCCGTGAACCGCGCCGTCTCCAAGGGCACAGACCTCGTCGACGGCCGCCCTCGCCGCCCGATCGACACCGTGACCGCGCGGTGAAGGAAACACCGCCGCGCACCGAAGGAAAGCAGCCGCATGAGTGAAACCGTCCAGCACGTCGAGCACATGGTCGACACGACCCCGCGCGCCGACGTCACCGAGACCTTCCAGGAATGGCGAGACCTGTTGAGCAGGTTGCAGTCCCGCATCGCCGAGCGCTTCGAGCTCACCCGCGACCCGTCCACCGCGGACCTGGAAACCTACGGTGACCCGGAGCAGGGCCCGTCGGGCAGCCTCGCCGCCTACAGCGGCCCCGAGATCGACTGGCTGGTGCACTCCTGGATCGGTGACCCGCGCACGGGATTCGTGAACCTGCACTTGACGGCCTGGCTCGGCCCCCAGGTCCGGGTCCCGCATCTGGGTTCGGCGCTGCTGCTGTGGCCGGAGGGCTGGTTCTACGTCGATGCCGTCCCGCGCGGTGACCTGGTGGGTGACGGTGACTACTTCGACCGCTACTACGCACAGAACGACGCCCCCTGGCTGTCCTTCAAGGCGGAGCACCCCGACTTCAGCTGGTTCACCAGCCGCACCGGCTTCATCCGGGGCAGCCTCTCGCCCACCGCCTACTGCTATTCGTTCCCGCCGACGCGCCCGAATCTGGATGTGGTGGAACAAATTCTGACCGCCCGGGTGGAGCAGTGGCTGGGCTGGGTCGCGGAGGCCGAACCGGTACCCGCCGACGAACAGGCCGAGCTGGCGGCACGCGACCTCGCGGTGCGCCGCAACATCGCCGAGCGCGATCCCGCGAATGTCATGGGCGAGCGCATGTTCGGCCCCGAGCTCACCCAGCGATTGGTCCGCGCCCTCTGGGGCGGCGACCGCGAACTGCCGAGGGCGGGCGCATGAGCGAGCTAATCACGTGCCGTCGTCAGCCGGATCCGAACATCGACGAGGTGCAGCCATGACCGGCGATCCGAAGACGGGACCCCACGCAACCGTCGACCCACCGGACCGAGCAGCACTGATTCGGTCACTGTGGTGGTCGGTCCGGACCGATGGTGTCGCGCCATTCGATACCGCGCACCTCAAGGTCTACTACCCCGCTCTCGCTACCGGCAGCGACGCGGAACGCCTGACCGGCGTCTTCGCCCCCGATCCGACAGGCGCTCCCTACCCGGTGGTGGTGTTCCTGTCCGGCGTCAATGTCGGCCAGGATTCCTACCGCCGCTTCGCCACCGCCATCGCGGAAACCGGCTTCGTGGTCGTCACCATGGATCGTGTCGCCGAATTGTTCGGCGGACAACGAGGTCTCACCCCCGGTGTGGATCTCGACGCCGCACGCCCGAACGCCTACGGCACCCGCCCCACCTGCCCCACCATCGGCGCGGTGCTGGACGCCCTCGCCGAAATCAACGAGCTACCACCGCTCCGCGGCGCCTTGGACCTGGATCGCATTGCCCTGGGCGGACATTCGGCCGGCGGCACCGTGGTCCTGCAGTCCGCTCGCTTCTACCCCTCGGTGGCAGCGGTTTTCGCGTGGGGCGCGCACACCATGGTCGCCACCATGCTCGGCTGGGAGCCCGGCACTGTCCTGCCCGCACAGGTGACCTGCCCGGTACTGCTCGGCGTGGGCAGCAACGATGGCGTCATCCAGGGCAGTGCCGACCGCTACGGCGAGGACGGCGCGGATCGCCCGGATCCGGTGCGGCGCACCTTCACCGAGGCGTTGCCCGAGGGCGATCACCTGCTGGCCATGGTGCCCGGCGCCAACCACTTCGGCATCGCCGACGCCGATCCGACAGCCGCCCGCGCCTTCCTGGACGGCCCGGCCGAGGCGAGCGCACTCGAACCGTTCGCCCGGCTCACTTCGGCGTTCCTGCGCACGCATCTGCGCGGCGACGCGACCGCCAAAACCGAGCTGGCCGATTTCGACTACGGCCTGCGGCTGAGCCGGCGATAGGAGCAACAACCATGTTGAAGAATTTTTGGTACGCACTGGAATTCGCGGACAAAGTCACCCGCGAACCGCGCAAGGTCACCTGTCTCGGCCAGGATTTCGTGCTGTACCGCACCGAAGCCGGTGCGCCGGTGTGTCTTTCGGACCTCTGCGTGCACCGGGGCGGCGCGCTGTCGATGGGCAAGGTGACCGGCGACTGTATCGCGTGTCCCTACCACGGCTGGCAGTACGACGCCCAGGGCGTGTGCGTGAAGATCCCGGCCAACGCCGAGGAACGCAAGATTCCGCGCAAAGCCCGAGTGGACGCGTATCCGGCGGTGGAGCGCTACGGCATGGTGTGGGCGTTTCTCGGCGATCTCCCCGAAGCGGAGCGGCCGCCGATCCCGGAGCTGCCCGAACACAACGATCCAACGTTCCGCGCGGTGCAGTTCGAGATGGAGATCGCCGCCAACTACGAGCGCACTTTCGAGAACGTCGTCGACGCCGCGCACACCCCGTTCGTGCACGGCACCGCTTTCGGCAACCCCGACAAGCCCGCGATCCCGGACTTCCGTATCCGGCAGACGGAGTGGTCGGCCGAGGCCGATATCCAGCTCAGCCCGCCCCTGCCCAAGGGCCTGTGGGGCCTGTTGGCCCGGCGCCGGCCGCGGGCGGAGTACGTGACCGTCACCAACGCCTGGTATCTGCCGAACATCGTCAAGTTGCACGTGCGGCTGCCGATGGGCGACCTGCTGCTCTACGACTTCAACATCCCGCTGTCGCAGGAGCGGACGCTGGTCAAGATTCTCGGCTACCGCAACTTCTTCACCGGCGCGTGGGCGGACGGCAACGCCCGCAAACGCATCGAGAAGATCCTGCTCCAGGACCAGCCTGTGGTGGAAAACCAACGCCCCGAGCTGCTTCCGTTCGACCTGTCCGACGAGCTGCATGTGCGCAGCGACGGCCTGCAGGTCGCCTACCGGCGCCGGCGCCTGGAACTGATCAAGCAGGGCTGGTGGGTCGGCGGCGACGACATCATCACCGGCGATTCCCCGCGCCGCAAAGCCACCGTCCTCGCGTCCCCTGTCCGTCGTGACAATCCCGAACTGGCCAGTGCCTGGGTGCACAAGGCCCGCACCGGAGGTAATCCGCAATGAGTCTGCCCACCGCACTCAGTGAGCGCACCCTGGGAACCCTGAGCTCCGCGCTCGGCCTGGAGACCGCCGAGGATGTCGCGCTGACCAGCGCCATGTCCCCGGAACCGGTGGGCCGTTTGCAGGTGCTGCGGGGCGGGCCGATCGACAAGGCGGTCACCGTCGACCTGGTGGTGCCGCAGATCGGCTTGGACAGCCACATGATCTTCGCGTTCACCGGAAGCGATTCCGCGATACCGCATTTCACGTTGGACTCGGTGAAAGCCGCCGAGTATCACGCGATGCACCTGGATCTGATTCCGCGCGCCGATCTCGCCGTCCACCTGGAATATCTGGACGCCGCGTTCCTGCCACTGACCCCGCTGCTGGAACAGGCATGGCAGATCGAAGGCGTCTCCCCCGCCGCCATCGGCCCCCGGCAGCGCGCCATGATGTCGCCGTGGATGCTGGTGTGCCGCGCCACCGACGCTGCCTTCCAGGCCTTGGACACCACCGTGGATCGCTACGTGGAGCACTGGCTCACGTTGGTGGACAAGGGCGTTCCCGCTGTCGACGCCGAACTGGCGGCCCGGGACCGGGCCAATCGGGCGAATCTGTTCAGCCCCGAAGTGGACCACGTATGGGCGCAGGTGAGCAGATTGCTCGGCACCGACCAAGCCGAACGGGTGCGCGGGGAGCTGGTCGCATGAGTGAGGACACAGCACACCCCGCCGCGGCGGATAACGCCGAGCCGAGCGCGTTTCAGCAGCGCATCGCGGGCGAATGGGTCGGCCGCCCTTCACTTTTCGACCCCCAGGGCACCTGGCGCGGCTATGAAGACATCCGCCGCTCCTCGGTATTCGCCGACGGCGTCACCACCTACTACATGGACGGTGGGCTCACCGGCGGCGGGGACCTGGCCGGGCGGTTCGCCCTCGGGGCCTCCTTCGCCTTCGGCGTCCAGGACTCCGACGCTGATCGCCTCTACACCGGGCCGGATTTCTATGGATCAGGCCAGCCCTATGGCGGTTTCGTCGACGCCAACTACTACGGCCCGGGCTGGCAGGTTTCACTGAACACCTGGAACCAGACCATCGGCGACACTCAGGTGTACTCGTCTGTGCTGTACCAGGGTCCGGCCATGGTGGGAGTGTTCAACGGCGTCTACACCCGCAATCCGGAACTGGTCCAACAGCGCGTCGAAACCGAAACCCGCTGCGGTCCCGCGGTATTCACGGTGCCAACCAAGGAGAAGTCCCGCTACGCCGGTGATCTGGAACTGTGGAGCGCCGGCCAGCAGTCGCTGGGCAGCCTGCACATGGCCCTCGAAATCAGCCCACTGAATCTGCTCACCGCCGAGCACCACCTGATCATGTCCGGTCCGGTGGAGTCCGACTCGCAGATCACGGTGCGCCGCGACGGGGTCCGGTCCTTCCATGAGGGCCCCGATGTCTGGGGTAACGGAAACTCCTACGGCCGAGCCAATTTCGTGCGCCTGCACACCACCGACGGCCGCCGCTTGGTCGGCCGCGAATTCATGATCGATGCCGAACCGGGGATGGGCGCGGGCGCGACGCTCGCGGTGGTTTATCAAATGTTCGAGCACAACTGCCTGGTCGCGGTGATGCACGGGGTATTGGAGCGGTCATGAGCGAACATTTCAGGTACCAGCGCGACGGCGAGGTACAGGCAACGGGCGAACGAAGTGAGCGAGTCAGGTGTCAGCGTGCCTTGCCGGAGCCCGGCGGCAGCGAGGTGCAGGTATGAGCACTGTGGTGGTGACCGGCGGAACCCGCGGCCTCGGACTCGGCATGGTGCGGGCCCTGCTCGAGCGCGGACATCGGGTCGCGTTGTGCGGCACGAATACCGCGCGCATCGACGAACTGCGACCCCAACTCTCCGAGGCCGCCCTCATCATGTCCGCCGATGTCACCGATCGTGCTTCCCTGCAAGCACTCTGGGACGCCACCGTCGACCGTTTCGGCAAGGTTGACGTGTGGATCAACAACGCGGGCGTCTCCCATGACCGGACCCCGCTGTGGCAGTTGCCCGCCGAGCAGGCCCGCAATGTCGTCGAGACCAACCTGCTGGGCGTGCTCCATGGTTCGGCCGTCGCCATGGCGGGGATGGCGGCGGCCGGTGGGGGCCACGTCTGGAACATGGAGGGTCTGGGCAGTGACGGGCGCACTGTAGCGGGGCTGGCCACCTACGGCGCCAGCAAGCGCGGTGTCACCTATCTGACCAACGCGCTGGCCAAGGAAGTACCTGCGGGGGTGTCGGTGGGCCTGCTCAGCCCGGGCATGGTGGTCACCGATCTACTCACCCACGGTTACGCCGATCCGGACGAATTGGCCAAGGCCCGCAAGGTCTTCAACATCCTCGCCGACAAGGTCGAGACCGTCGCACCCTGGCTGGCCGAACGCGCGGTCTCGCATACCCGCAACGGCGCGCACGTGCGGTGGCTCACCACGCCGAAGGTGATCGGCCGCTTCCTCACGGCCCCGGTCCGCCGCCGCGATCTGTTCGCCGAGTAACGCCGTGGAGTATCCGATCTCCTTGGCAGTGGAGGATTTCGTGCCCGTGGTGCTGACCACGACCGGAGTTCTGTTGCTGCGCAGACCATTAGCAAGCACCGGCGTTCGCCAGGGCGTAGTCGTCGCGGCCACACTCATCGGTACGGCCGGATTCACCAAGGCCACCGCGAAATTGATCGCCGCCACCGGTGGGCCCGACCTGCCATGGCTGCGAAACCTGTTGTTCCCGTTGCTGACCCTCGGTTTCGGCGTGCTGTGCCTGGTGGCCGCGAGTGCACGCATCGGGCGCGTCCCGCCGTGGCTGGGCTACCTGGTACCGGGGCTCACGGCGGCGTGCGCGCTGGGCGCGATCCTCGCGCACGACCCCATACCGATGCTGCTGAGCACCACCGTGTTCGCCACGCTCACCGGCAGCCAGCTGATCCTGATGGCGCGGGCTCGTGGCGACAACATTGCCGCCGGTTTGTTCGGCACCCAACTGCTGGTGTTCTTCCTGCTCGGCCCGCTCGCGTCCCGCCCGGATCAGACGGTGACGCTGCAATGGATCGAGCAACTGTGCAATACCGCGGCCCAGGCCGCATTCCTGATCGCCGCATGGCGACTCTCGGCCGCCACCGTCGCGGCTCCGACCGACGAGGAGTTGATCCGATGACAGACGCCCTGGGCTGGCGCGGCAAATTCGGGGTGATCGCGCCCTCCACCAACACCATCGTGGAGCCCGATTTCTATCGGATGGGCGTGCCCGGCGTCACGTCGCATTTCAGCCGCATCCACATCCGCGACCAGAACATGGCCGACGACGCCGGCATGGACCGGCTACTGGAACAGATTCGCGCCGAGATAGTTTCGGCCTGCGAGCGGGTGCTGACCTGCGAACCGGAATACATGGTCATGGGTATGTCCGCCGAAACCTTCTGGGGCGGAATCGAAGGCAACCGCCAGTTCGTGAAGCAGATCCACGACGTCACGGGCCTGGAAGTAGCAACCGGTGCGGAGGCCTGCCGCCGCGCCCTGGAGCTGTTCGGCGCCAAGCGAATCGGCGTGGTCACCCCCTACCAGCCGATCGGCGACGAGAACGTGGTCCGCTTCTTCGGCGAGCTGGGCTTCGAAGTCGCCGCCATCAAGGGATTGCGCTGCCCCACGGCGGTTTCCATCGCTCACGTCACCGAGGACGAACTGCGCACCGCCCTGCTCGAGGTGAACGGCGACGACGTCGACGCCCTGATCCAATGCGGCACCAACCTGTCCATGGTGCGCCTGGCCGACGAGGCCGAACGCTGGCTCGGCAAACCGGTGATCGCCATCAACGCCGCGACCTGGTGGATGGCGTTGCGCGACAACGGCATCAAGGACCGGGTGGACGGCGCGGGGTCGCTACTGCGCGACCACTGACGCGGATCAGGCCCGTTCCGCGAGCAGGCGACGGGCCTGGCGGATCACGGCCGCGTCGACCATGCGGCCGGATTCGTCGAGCAGCACTCCCCCTGCGGCCGCCTCGAACCGGTCCACCAGCGCGCGAGCTCGCCGCACCTCGTCCGAGGCAGGGGTGAAGACCTCGTTGACCACCGGTAGTTGCGCCGGATGGATACAGGCACGCCCACGGAACCCCAAGCGCCGCAGGGCAATCGTCGATTCTCGTAGCGCATCCAGGTCGCGGAAGTCGGTGCGTACCGGACCGAGCGGAGGCTCGATACCCGCTGCGGCACTGGCCAGCACCACGTGCGAACGGAGGGCGAGCAGTTCACGTTCCTCGGGGCCAGGCGTGATCCCGAGCTCCGCCCGGAGATCAGCTTCGCCGATCTGGAGCCGCGAAACCCGCGGGGCGGCGGCGATCTCCGGGGCGGCGAGGATTGCCGCCGCGCTTTCGAGCAGGGCACAGATCCGAATCGCACCCGGCTGTGATTCACACGCGTCCAATACCGCACCTGCCGCGCGGACCTGCTGCGCCGATTCGGTTTTCGACAGACAGACCGCCGCGAGCGCCGGCCCGGCCACCGCGCGCATATCCTCGTGACCCAGTTCGCCCGGGTTCACCCGCACCCAGATCCGCGGAAACGCCCGCGTGACACTCCGCAGCCAGGCGGCCACCTCCGCCCGAGCGGTCTGCTTGTCCCGCAGCGGGACCGCGTCCTCGAGGTCGAGCAGCACCACATCCGCCGGTCCGGCCAGCGCCTTGTCGAACAGCTCGGGCCGATTGCCCGGCACGTACAGGGCAGATCTCATCACACACCCCGAAATCGGTTGAGTAGAACAGCGTTTCCTTCAGCGAAACATATCGAGGCCGATACTTTCTGTCCATCTCGAGTTTTCCCTTGACAGCAGCCCGGCAGCGGCCAATGATCTTTCAAATACCGAAACGCTATTCCACTGTAGGAAACAGCGTGCCGCCCCGGGGGAGTCACCATGACCCTTAGACGCCCGGTTCTCACCGCCGTCGCCGCCGCCCTAATCTCCGTCACCGCCGCCGCACCCGCCACCGCCACCACCCAGATCTCGGGCAGTGTCGACATCCGTTGCGCCACCAGCACGCTGCATCAGGACGTGGACTGGTATCTACCGTCCGGCAAGCCCACCGCCATGGTCTGGATCCAGCATGGCTTCGCCCGCAGCGGCCCCCAAATCAGCGCCCTCGCACGCAGTTTCGCCGACGCGGGCTATCTCGTGTTCACGCCGAGCCTGCCGTTCATGCAGCTGCAGGGCTGCACCCTGCAGAACCTCGGCGACAACAGCGCCTTCCTGCACAATGTCGCCGAATTATTCGGCACCGCAACCGATCCCACGGGAGCACTGGCAGCCAGCCTGGCCGTCGCGGCCCGGCGCACCGGTGTGCCGATCCCCGAGCTACCCAGCGATCTGGTCTTCCTCGGCCATTCGGCGGGCGCCGAGGCCGTGGCCTTCGTGGCCGACCGGATTCGCAGCACCCATCCGCAGACCTTCACCGGTCTGCGCGGGGTCATCCTGCTGGACCCGGTGAAATCCTTCCTCGGCGACAACATCGCCCGCGCACTCACCGGCCTCGACCCGACCGGCCTGCCGATCCTGACGATCTCGGCGGCCCCGGCACTGTGCAACAGCTTCGGCATCGGCACCACCGCCGTGCAGAACCAGCTGCGCCGCCCCTTCGTCGGGATCCGGCTGCGGGACGGCGTGCACACCGACGCCGAAGGCGCCAGCTCCGACCCGCTGGGCACCCTGTTCTGCGGCACACCCACCGCGGTGAACGCGGGCACGCTGTCCACCCTCGCGCTGGGCTGGACCGGCGACTTCCTCACCGGTGCAACCGGTTCCACCGAGCCACGGGCACGCGCCCTGTTGGCCGGGGGCTTGGCCGCGGACCTGCTCCCCGGCTCGTAAGCCTCCTCGTCCCACCGATCGCATAGGAGAAACCCATGGATCTCGATCTCAAAGGCAAGCGCGCCCTCATCACCGGCGGCAGCCGCGGCATCGGCTTGACCATCGCCCGCACCCTGCTCGCCGAGGGCGCCGCGGTGGCGATCTGCGCCCGCGACGCCGATCGCCTCGAGGCTGCCGCCGCGGAACTGGCCGAGCACGGCACGGTCGTGCACCGCACCTGCGATGTCGCCGACCCCGACGCCTTGGCGGCGCTGGTCACCGAAACCGCCGACGCCCTGGGCGGACTCGACATCGTCGTGGCCAATGCCTCGGCGTCGGTGGGCGAAGGGCCGCAGGCCTGGGCGGACAATTTCCGCACCGACCTGATGAGCCTGGTCACCCTGATCGAAACAGCCGCACCACATCTGGAGCGCAGCGAGGCGGCGGCGGTCGTCGCCATCGCCAGCACCTCCGCGCTGGAAGCCGGAATCCTGCCCACGGCCAACAGTTTCGGTGCGTTCAAGGCAGCGATGTTGCAACACACCTCTGCGCAGGCACGGGCACTGGGTCCCAGCGGGATTCGGGTGAACTCGGTGTCACCGGGGCCGGTGTACTTCGAGGGTGGGGCCTGGGACTTCATCAAGTCGAATATCCCCGCGCTCTACGAAGGCTCCTTGGCCGGCACGGCACTCGGCCGTCTCGCCGCTCCCGAGGATGTCGCCAACGCCGTGGCCTTCCTCGCCTCGCCCGCGGCCCGCCATATCACCGGGGTGAACCTGACCGTCGACGGCGGCTTCACCAATCGCTTCGATTACTGAAACCGACTGCCGCAGAGCGAGGTACAACCATGCCCGGACCCGCGGGTCGCGTCGATGCGGTGCTGGTGTGCGGCGGCGTATGGCACGACTTCGATTACGCCCGGCTGCGACTGCTCACCGAACTCGACGAGTACGAGCAGGTCCGCACCCGGGTGTTCGAGGACTACGACTGCACCGACGCGCTGGCCGCCGCCGACCTGCTCGTCACCTACACCTGCAATCGAGCGCCGACCGCAGACCAGCGTAAAGCGCTGTCCGAGTTCGTCTCCCGGGGCGGCCGCTGGCTCGCCCTGCACGCTACGAATGCCGTCGTCGTCGCGCGCGGAGCCACTCCGGCGGACGGCTTCGCCACCCCGCGCACACTGGGCGAGCTACCGGAGCTGCTCGGCAGCCAGTTCCTCGGTCATCCGCCGATCACGCCCTACCAGGTCGTGCCGTCGGAGCCGGATCATCCCTTCCTGCACGGCATCGCCCCGTTCGAGGTGACCGACGAGCTGTATATCAGCGAACTCCATCCGCCTCTCCAGGTGCTGGCGCACACGCGCTTCGTCGGCGACTCAACGGGTTTCGAAGAAGGCCACACCACCGTCGACGAACCACGCCCCGTGCTCTACCTCAAGGAACAGGGCGCGGGCACCGTCTGCTACTTCACCCTCGGCCACTGCCGGGGCCGATTCGACCTTCAGGACCTAGGCGTCGACGACCTCGGGGCAGCCGACCGCGGCAGCTGGACGGTCCCCGAATTCCGCACCATCCTGCGCCGCTGCCTGCACTGGGCGGTGACCGGAGAACTACCGACACCCGGAAAGCGAGACACACCATGATGTTTCGAAATCTGCGTCCCCGCTTGGCCGTCGCCGCACTGATCGCCATGGCCTGCACCGGACTCACCGCACCGGCCGTCACGGCCGAACCTTCGGAGGCCGAAACCGCTGAGGCGGAAGCTTTTCCGCAGCTCTGCCTGCGCGCGCAGGTGCAGACCGCGAAGCTTCGGGTGGTCAAATTCCGGCGCCAAGGCGGCACCCTGTCCGAGGTCCCCTACACCGACCTCAACGCCTTCGCCGCGTCGAAACCGCAGGTGCAGCCGCTCACCGTGACCAGCTACACGACCCCTGCGGCAGGTTTGCCGAAACAGGTGCGCTGCAAAGGCAAATCGGCTGATCACCTGACCGATGTGTACGGTGCCGACATCGCCGGCCCCGAAGGCGACTGCGCACATGTCAACCGCGTCACCCTGCGCCAGGTCGCCCGGTCGCTCACCCAGGAGGAGCGCAAAGCCCTCGTCTATCGCCCGAACAAGGTGGTGATCGACCCGGACACCCCCGCCCTCACCGGCCAGGACTGGCTGGCCGATTTCCCGGTCGCCACCAAGGACGCCGGAGGCAACCTGCACCTGCCGTCCAAATCGCTGCTGGTGCCCCTGGATACGCCTGGTATCCCGGACGCCTTCAAAGGGCAGCACTATTGCACCCTGATCGCACCCGAGTATCTGAAAGCGTTGCTGCTGGGCACAGTTCAGCCCTGAACGCAGCAACCGGCCTGCTGACCCTGGGCCGCTCACCAACACCGTGGAGCCGCGGCAATGTCGAAAATTCGTTACGCACAAGCACTTCTAGTTCCTCTGCTCTTGGCCGCGCTGTCCGCAGGCTCCGCGACGGCACAGCCGCCTGACCCCACGCGGGTGACGAACTCCGTGGACATCGCCTGCGCGGGAAGCGTCTTGCACCAGCCTGCGGACTGGTACTTCCCCGCAGGCAGGCCGCGCGGACTGGTCCTGCTGGTGCACGGTTTCGGCGCGAGCAAGGACCTCTACCGCGACCTCGCGAACCGGCTCACCGGTGCGGGCGCGGTGGTCTTCGCACCCGACCTACCGGCGATGGACCCGCGCGGTTGCGCCTTGTCCAGCCTGCTACCCAACCGCGCGTTTCTCGACAACGTGGCAGACCTGTTCGGCACCGCCGCCGACCCGGGTGGTGCGTTGCAGCGCAGCTTCCGTGACGCCCGCGAACGCGCCGGGCGTCCCGATGTCGTGCTGCCCGAAAACCTGGTGCTGTCCGGTCATTCCGCGGGCGGCGGCGTCGTCCTGCACCTCGCCCAGCGGCTCGCGACCGCCCACCCCGCCGGTTTTGCCCGCCTGCGCGGTGTGCTCGCACTCGACCCGGTACGCGGCATCGACACCTCGGTGACCGAGGACGCGCTGCGGGCCCTCGCCACCACGGATCTGCCCATGCTGACCATCGCGACCCCACCCTCGCTGTGCAACAACGGGGCCGACGCCACCGAGTCGATGCAACGCCACCTCCCCCGCCGCTTCCTCGGGGTGCGCGTACTGACGGGCAGCCATGTCGACGCGCTCGGCACCGATCTGGGCGCCATCGGCGAGATCGCCGGAATCATGTGCGGCACAATTCGGCTCGGAAATTCCACGGCGACGCGCGATCTCACGGTGGCGTGGACGCTGGACCTGTTGGACGGCACGCGCACCGACGACTACCACCCCGGTGGAGCGTACTACGAGATGTTGCGCGACACCGGCGTCATCCAGACCATCACCGGCGCAGCCCGATGAGATCAGTGCTCCCGTAGGAGCCGGCCCGCGCCGTCGACGCGGTCGTCGAACCCATGCTCGCGCAGGGCATTCCAGAGCGTGGCGGCATTGATCGCGATTACGGGTTTGCCGAGTTCCGCTTCCAGCCGGTCAGCCAGGGTGACGAAGGACAGGTTGGTGCCGACCTGCACGATCGCCTCCACATCTGGCCCGTCGATCTCGGCGACGACCTCGCGCAGGCGGTCCTCGCCGACCCGGGCGATGTCCATCGCGGTCGGGCAGCGCAAACCGGTGATCGCGGCGACCTCGAAACCGGCCTCGGTGAAGAACGTTCCGACCTCCTTGTCGGCGATCGGCTGATACGGCGAGAACACCGCGATCCGGCGGCAGCCCAGTTCCTGGAGTGCGGCCCGGCAGGAACTCGCGCCGGTGGTGACGGGCAGGCCGGTGCGGTCCCGCAGCCGCTGCTCGAACGCCGCGTTCCCGGCCACCCCGCCCCAGAAAGTCTCGGCCGACATGCCCATGACCATGCGATCGGGTTCGGCGGTGAGCACGTCCCGCACGGCGGTGTCGATGGACGCGCGGATCTGGCCGAGCAGCCCCTGGAAATCCGCGTCGTCGCCCATCACCGGGTTCGGGATGTACATCGAGCCCGCGCGATAGGCGATACCCGGTAGCCCGGCCCGCCAATAATCGTGCTCGACAACGGTATTCGTACTCGGCACGATGACACCGAAAACGGCGCGCGTGCCCACGGCATTGGTCATCTACTGTCTCCTGTGACTCGTGTTGCCGCGTCAGGACATTCGAGCGCCGAGCCGGATCAGCACGGCGTCGACCGCACGATGCGCCCGGGCTCGATCGACGGGCCGGTCCAGCAGCAGTGCGTCGACCAAGAGCGGGGACACGAGGGCCGAGGCCGCCTCCTCGGCATCGGACACACCGAGCTCCCCGAGGGCGACGCGGAAGGGTTCGAGCAGGTCCTCGACGTAGCGGTGCCGCAACTCCGCGCACGACGGATCCGCCGACGAGGCCGTGACCAGCGCCCGCAGAAAGGCGGCAACGGGCTTGTCGCGCAAACGATCACAGAGCAGGTCGGTTTCGGCGTGCAAGTCCGCGGCGAGGTCCCCGCTGGGTTCCGGCGATTCGTGCGGAGCCACGGCGATCAGCGCGGCGAGGAAATCCCGCGGCATCGGCCAGTGCCGATAGATGGTCGTGCGCGCGACCCCGGTGACCGCGTGCAGCCGCTGCGGTGTCAGCGCGGCCGCGCCTTCGGTCAGCAGCAACTCCAATGCCGCTGTCAGCACGGCGCTTTCGGTGTCGGCGGCAGGTCCCGCCGGACGGCCCGGTCTGGTCATGAAAATTGACGATACACCTTGTACTGCTTATTGATAAGCACTACATTCTGTATCGCAAATACTTTGCTTCTCCGAGGAGGACCGATGCGTCCACATGTAGAACTCATCGACGAACGCGACCTGATCGACCACGTAGCCGAGTTCGAGCACGCCACCGGAAACGCGGTGCAGCGCAACCTCAGCTACGACGAAGAGGACGGATCCGCCTCCCTCAAGGTCCGTTTCACCAGTGACTGGTCGCGCCCGGCGGGCGTGCACCACGCCGACACCGAATGGTTCGTGCTGTCCGGCCAGGTCACCGTCGGCGACACAATCCTTGGGCCCGAAGGCTTCTGGATGACCCCGGCCGGAGTCTGGACACCCCCGATCGCCGTCACGGCGGGCACCGAGATCCTGCTCTTCCGCGAACACGCCGACTGGCACTTCGACCTGGCCGACGCCGACCGTGACTTCGTCCGCCCCGACCAGAAACTCGTTGTCCTCGACACCGCCGCCATGCCCTGGATCGACGTCAAGGACGGCAGCCCGATGCGTTTCGACCTGGGCGGCACCCCCGTCCCCGGCCTCTACATCAAACTGCTGCACCGAGATTCGGAAACCGGCTTCTACACCCGGCTGATCAAGGCTAAGCCCGGCTGGCGCGAAGAACCCCTCGCCCACCACCCCTGCTCCGAAGAGGCCTACTGCCTCGCGGGCGGCTTCGACTACAACTTCGGAAAGATGTGGCCCGGCACCTATTTCTGGCGCCCGGCCCTCGTCCGGCACGGCGACTTCACCGCCGACGCGGAGATGGGCTGCACCTGGATAGTCCGCTCCGACGCCGACCTCGTCGACTGGTACACCGACAACGCGAAGGTCGTCATTGCCGGCGATCCCACCAACTGGGGCCCCGAATACCCCCACAGCCTCCTACCGCGCCTGGTCGAGCCGGTCCGCTCCCGCTCCATCGGCCCCTGGGCCGATCCCGCGTACCAATAGCCGAATGCATCGCTACCAGTAGGCCGAATGCGTTGCTACCAGCAAGCCGAATGCGTTGCTACCAGTACTGATGGCGTTTTCCGTCGGTGTCGGCGACGAAGATGACCGCGTCGGCCCCGGTTAGCTCTGCCGGGCTCAGAGGGAAATGCCCGGGCACGATGGGTTCGCCCGCGCCGATGGCCGGGTCGAGCGCCGCGCGCAGAGCCGGAGCCGGGAACAGGGCGCGGCGGGTCGTCGCCGCTGCCAGCGCTCCTTGGAAAGTGCTCGGATCGCTGTGCGGGTTGGCGTCGGTTGCTATGAACATGTAGCGCTCGCCGAGGGCTAGTTCGACGAGCGCTCCGGCATTGGCCCAGCTCCCGCCGTTGTCGCTGAGCGGCTGGGCGCGCTGGAGGTGCGCGTTGTGCGCGAACACGAGGCTGGGTCCGCGTCGCTGTTCCCGGGCAGCGATCGCAAGTAGGTTCTCGGCCATCATCTCGGCGCGCACACTGAGCAGGATCTCGACGCGGTCGGTCCCGGGGCTGGCCATAGCGGCGTGGTAGCGCAGCAGACCCTGCGCGGTGCGGGCGTGCGCGAGGGCACGGTCATAGTCGGCACGGTCGTCCAGGTCGGCGGGGTTGGCCGGGTCGGCGGAGTCGGCCGGGTCGGCCGGGTCGGCGGAGTCGGCCGAGTTGGCCGGGTCGGCGGGGTCGGCGGAGTTGGCCGGGTCGGCGGGGTCGGCGGGGTCGGCGGAGTTGGCCGGGGCGGCGGAGTTGGCCGGGGCGGCGGAGTTGGCCGGGGCGGCGGAACGGAGGGCGGGTGCCGCGCGCCGCAGCGTGCTGGCGAGGTCGTCGGCGGCAATGCGGAGGGCGCGAGCGCGATCGGAGTCGCCGATGGATGCTGCCGCGTCGTACATGGCGGACTCGTTCGTCCAATCGGCGTCCGCACCGAGCAGCGTGTCCAGGTCGCGGGCGGATTCAGGCCGAAGCCCAGGGGGCAGGTAGGCGGCAGCCACAGACAGCGCATGTCGCGGGCTCGGTGCTCCCGAGTATTCCGTCGGTGCGTCGAAGCCGTAAAAGCGAATTCGGTCCCGGGGCGCGCGGTCGGCGTTGTACCTGCGGAGCCATTCGATGAGTTCACGGTTGCCCGGCACGGCGCCGAACCCATGACTGAACCCGGTTGCCAACACCGTGTCGATGTTCGCTGTTGCGCCGTTTACGTAGTCGTCGACCAGGGACGCGGCGAGGAAGTCGGTCTCGAGCGCGATCGACCGATAGCCCCGTTCGGCGAGCTGACCGAGGAGTTCGTTGCGCAGTAGCGGGAACGCCTCGATTCCGTGGGTCGGCTCGCCGAGAGCGAGCAGGGCAGGCGGTTCGCTTCGCGCGGTGAGCAGTTCGTCGATGGCGCGGCCCAGGTCGGCCGGGTCGTCGAGTTGGCGGCCGATCTCACGCAGTGCTGTGGGTATAGGCATGAGCACTCCTTCCGGAATCGCATTGCCTTTGACAGTATCGTTGAAGTATCTGTTGAGACTTATTCGACAACGACCTGACGCAAACAGCTCAAACCCTCAAGGAGTAATGGTTGCGGCCGATCGATCTCGCCCGGGAACACGGATTGTCCGCCCAAGCGATCCGCAACTACGACGACGCGCGAGTCCTCCCGCCGACGGAGCGCACCGCGACCGGCTACCGCCGCTACACACCCCTGCACGCGCAAGCGCTGCGCGCCTTCCTCGCGTTGCGGGGCGGCCACTCACACCAGCAGGCAGTGGCGATCATGCGCGCGACCAACCGCGGCGACACCGAGTCCGCCTACGAGCTCATCGACACTGCGCATGTCGCGCTGCTGGCCGAACGCGAAACCCGGACCGAGGTCGCGAAGGCCCTGAACGCCCTGTCGACCACCAAACCACCTGCTACACAGGGTCATCCGTTGACCGTGGGCGAACTCGCCCGTCGCCTCGGCGTACACCCGGCGACGCTGCGTACCTGGGAAACCCACGGCATCCTGCGCCCCGCCCGAGACCGAGCAACGGGCTATCGCGAATACAGCCCGGAGTGCGTGCGTGACGCCGAGATCGCACGGCAACTACGCCAGGGCGACTATCCGCTGCCCCGGATCGCCCAGTTCCTCGATTCGCTCCGTGAGGCGGGCGGGACGGACGCCTTGCGCGTCTTCCTCGAATCCTGGCAAGCCCGGCTGACCACGCGCGGCCGCAACCTACTCGCGGGCGCAGCCCAACTCGATTGCTACCTCACGCTGCTCGATCAGACGCGCCGAAGTAGCGGTACAGAGTGACCCTCCTGCGCACAATTCCGCGAAGACAGTTGTATGGGACTCGGGGTCCCATATATCCTCGAAGGTGACACCGACCACTCGCTACGCCGGTCGGCCCGAACGAGGAGATATCGATGACGCTGTCGCGATCGGTTGGGGAACTGTTCGACCAGGACTACCGGGACGCGCTGGCGACCCTGTCCGAGGGCTCGGTTCACCGCAGCTTCGACCCCTATCTGGACATCGACTGGGACGCACCGGAATTCGCGCTCGATCCCGACGATCCACGCTGGGTGCTGTCACCGGAATACGATCCGCTCGGCGCGACGCGCTGGTATCAGGAGCTACCCCTGGACCGGCAGATCGAGATCGGAAAATGGCGGATAGCCAATGTCATCAAGGTCGGCGCGGCCTTCGAGAGCGTCCTGATCCGCGGAATGATGCAGTACATCATGAAGCTGCCCAACGGTTCGCCCGAGTTCAGGTACTGCCTGCACGAGATGACCGAGGAGTGCAACCACATCCAGATGTTCCAGGAGCTGGTCAATCGCATCGGCGTGGATGTGCCCGGTATGCGGCGGCTGTTCAAGGTCCTTTCGCCCTTTATCGGCGTGGCCGGCGGGTACGCGCACGTCATCCTGTTCATCGGCATCCTGGGTGGTGAGGAACCGATCGACCACTATCAGAAGGCGCTCATCCGCGACGGTGACTCGGTGCCGCCCGCGGTGTTGCGCACCATGGAGATCCACATCGCCGAGGAGGCGCGGCACATCTCCTTCGCGGGCGAGTTCCTCGCGGCGCATCTGGCGCATATGAATGCCGCGTCGAAGACGGTGTGCGCCTTGGCTTTCCCGCTCGCCATGCGCTGGCTCGCCGGGGAGATCATGTCGCCGCCACGCTCCTTCGCGCGACAGTTCGATATCCCCGAGGCGGTGATGCGCGAAGCGTTCTGGCGCGCACCACAATCACGCCGCATCCTGTCCGGCTACTTCGCTGATATGCGCAAGCTCGCCACCGACCTGGGGCTGATGAACCCGGTCACCAAACAGCTGTGGTCGCGGCTGCATATCGACGGTGCGCCATCGCGGTACCGCAGTGAGCCCGAGCGTGGGACACGGCGCACGGCTTGACGTTTCGCCGCCTACGCCTCGATCGGTCCGATCCGGCGAGTGTGCGCGTACACCGCGGCGTGGAGGCGATCACGGACGCCGAGTTTGGTGAGCACATGGGAGACATGGGTTTTGACAGTCTGTTCGCCGATCCCGAGGGCTAGGGCTATCTCGGGATTCGTGCACCCCTTCGCGATGAAGTGGAGGACCTGATGTTCACGGGGAGTGAGGGTTTCGACTTCCGGGGTGGCCGGAAAAGGTTCGATCCCGGCCGACAGACGAGTGATCAGCTGCCGGGTCAGCGTCGGATCGATGAGGGCGGTGCCGTGTACCGCCGTGCGGATCGCGCTGAGCAGGTCGTTGACTTGCCCGGATCGCGCGAGGAACCCGGTGGCACCGAGATGTAGTGCGCGATACAGATTTTCGTCCGTGTGCTCGGTAGCGAGGGCCAGAATCCTGGTGCCGGTGGTGTCGATCGGCCCCGCGTCGCCCAAGCCCGGCAGGTCGAGATCGACGAGAGCCACGTCCGGGCGCAGACGTTGCAGCTCCCGGACAGCGGCGAGACCGTCACCGACCTCCGCGACGCAGCTCATATCCGCTTGGCCCGCGATCGCCGCCCGCATACCCATCCGGAAGAACATCTGACCGTCGGCCAGCAGCACCGAGATCGACTGCCCCCGAGCAAGGCTGGAGTCGGCCGCCGATCGAGCCGGACGCGGGCCGGGCTGCCGGTCCACCGCACAGCTGGTCGATCGCGTATCCGCGTGCGCGGTAGCCACCGACAGCGTCATCGCGGTGATCGCGAGAACGAGCGAGGACACCACGCGCAGCAGCGGATGGGTCGAGGAATTCGGAACCATGGTTTCAGACCGTAGGCTCATCGGCCGCCGGTGCCCAGAGGCCCGCCCGGGTTCATCGCAGAAAACCCTGGTAATTCCGGTTCAGCACTTGGCTTTCCAGCTGTTTGACCGTGTCCAGGGCGACGCTCACCATGATCAGCGCCGAGGTGCCGCCGAAGGCCAGGCTCGCCGTGGAAGCGGAATCGCCGAAACCCAGAACCAAGTTCGGCAGCACGACAACGGCACCGAGATAGAAGGATCCGGGCAGGGTGATCCGATTGAGGACATACCCCAAATGCTCGGCCGTCGGCTTGCCGGGCCGATAGCCGGGGATGAAGCCGCCGAATTTCTTCATCTCCTCGGCACGTTCCTGCGGGTTGACGGTGATCGCGACGTAGAAGTAGGAAAAGAAGACGATCAGGGCGAAGTAGCCGGTTATGTGGACCGGATGATTCGGGTCGGCCAGGTACTTCTGGATGAACTCCTGAACGAGGCCCGAACTCCCCTGGGTGAACTGCACGAGCAGGTTCGGCAGGTACAGCAGCGACGAGGCGAAGATGACCGGAATGACACCGGCCTGATTGACCTTCAGCGGCAAGTACGTCGAGGAACCGCCGTACATCTTGCGTCCCACCACGCGCTTGGCGTACTGCACCGGAATCCGGCGCTGGCCCTGCTCGATGAAGACCACGCCGACGATCATCGCGGCTATCGCGAGACAGACTCCGGCGAAGACGATTCCGCCCCGGCTTTCCAGAATCGCCCCGCCCTGCGCTGGAATCTGGGCGGCGATGCCCGCGAGGATGAGCAGCGACATACCGTTGCCGAAACCGCGCTCGGTGATCAGCTCGCCGAACCACATCACCAGGGCGGCGCCCGCGGTCATGACGAGCACCGCGGTGATCATGGCGAACAGCGAGCTGTCGGCGAGGATGTCCTCGGGACAACCCTGCAGCAGTTGGCCCCGCGCGGCCAGCGCAACCAATGTCGAGGCTTGCAGCAATGCCAGCGCCATCGCCAGGTAGCGGGTGTACTGCGTGACTTTGGCTTGGCCGGATTGCCCTTCCCGCCGCAAATCTTCGAAACGCGGGATCACGACGGTCAATAGCTGCGTGATGATGCTCGCGGTGATGTAGGGCATGATTCCGACCGCGAACACCGACAGTTGCAGCATCGAGCCGCCGGACAACAGGTTCACCAGCTGGTAGATGCCGCCGGATTCGCCGCCCACGTTCTGCTCGAAACAACTGCGAACAGCCGTGAAATCCACACCGGGTGACGGCAATACCGCGCCGAGTCGGAACAACCCCAGCAGCCCGAGCGTCCACAGTGCCTTCCGCCGCAGCTCCGGGGTTCGGGCAGCCGACATGACGGCAGAAAGCACGGGAGCTCCTCGTGGGCGGGATCGGCTTGGCATGGGCCTTCGACGCTATGGAAGGCCGGGCCGCGCTGACGTCGCCCGAGAGGCCGATTTCACGCTCCCCCGATCGGGGGAGTCATGCCTAGGGCTGTACCGACAGCCGGTGCCGAAACACCGTGCCCGGATCCCAGGTCGCCTTGATCCGCTGCAGCCGTTGGTATTGCGCGCCGTAATAACAGGCGTGCCACGGCACACCCGAGGTATTCCAATTCGGGTCGGCCAGATCCGGGTCGGGATAATTGATATAGCTGCCGCCGTTGCGTTCATTCGGCACCGGCACCCCGCCGGTCTCGGCGTAGAGCTCGGCATAGAACCGCCGAGCCCAAGTCACAAAGTGCTCGTCGCCATCGGGCCGCCGCCATGCCGCATGGATGAGCATCTGCATGAACGAATCGCGCGCCGGCATCGCCGTCGCGCCGAGGGCGACAGCGTTGACCGCACCGCCGAAAGGCAGGAATTCCAGCACCGATTCGCCGATCACGCTCACATCCATCATGTGGCGATAGCAGGTACGCAGCTGCTCGGCGGAGTAAGGGCGGCGCAGGTAGGCGGCCTTGATCTTGACCCTCGGCGAGTTGGCTGCCTTGGGGTAGTAGATCCGCTCGACGGCGTCGAAGTAGGACATGCGGACGAGTGGTTCGATCAGCGGCGGCGGGAAGACCCCGTCGGTGATCGCGGCGAGAAAAGCTTTCAAGCGATCGTGAGCTTCGCGTGGGTCCCCGTCGAGCAGAACCAACAGCTCCGTGCTGCCGAGTGCGGTCGTGCGGACACTCAACGGCGCGTACAGCCCGGCGTAGGCATCATCCGGCTCGCTGTGCTGGTGGAAGAACGCCAGATAGTTGCCGAGCAGCCGTACGAACGAGTCCTCGGTAGTGATCGGAAACAGCACGCGGGTGCTGAGCACATTGGCCGGCGGTCGTGGCAGAGCCAGATGAGGATCGGAACCATCGGAGTCGGCCGAGCGCAACAAGAATCGGGTCACCACCCCGAAATTGCCGCCGCCCCCACCGGTGTGCGCCCACCACAGGTCCTCGTGCGGGCCGTCTTTGGTCGCGAGCACGAGCGCCGCTCGTCCGGCGGCGTCGACGGTGACGACCTCCACTCCATAGAGATGATCGGCGACCAAGCCGTGGCGACGCGACAGCGGACCGTAACCCCCGCCGCAAATGTGCCCGCCCACCCCGACGCCCTTACAGATGCCGGCCGGTACAGTCACGCCCCATCGCGCCAGCCCTTCATAAACCGCGCAGCTCGGTACCCGCGCCGACAGAGAACGCACGATGCCGCTCGTCCCACTCGACCCCGGTCATTCGCCCGAGATCGATCAGCGCCCGCGTGTCGGCACTGTCGACGAAATCGTCGAAACAATGCCCGCCCGAACGAGCCGCAGGCCGCAACCCGGCCCGCACCGCCGCGGCCACCGCCGCCCGAACCTCCTCGGCATCGACCGGTAGATACACGCGCTCGGGCCGCGCTACGAACCGCGAGTTGTAGCCCCGCTCAGTCGCCTTCGCGTACTCCGGCTCCCCGGGACCGGCCATCGGTGTCTGGGCCCGCGCTCCCGGCTCCCCTACCAATAACGACGTCGCACCCACCGCCGAAGCAATAAATCCTCGACGTGAGAAGGGCATCGATGATCTCCTTCAGGCGGCTCCAGCAAATGGGCAGTCCCCCGACGCTAGCCACCGGAGCTTCATACCCGCCGCAACTGAGGTGCGCGATTCGTCCCTTTATTCGACGACGGCTTTGATCCGTTCCAGCGTCTCTCGCATACCTTTATTGTTCGTTCGACCGCGCGCTCGGCCGGCGATCAGCCAGTACAACCGGAGGGGCAGGCTGGGGTGCAGGTGGAACGATTCCGTGACGTCGGTGCCGCCATCGATGGGCTCCAAGCGGTAACGCCAGGTGTTGATCGGCATCCCGCCGGGGCCGAGCACGGTGAAGGCGAACTCGCGGCCCGGATCCGCGGCGATGATCCGGCACACGGTCCAATACTTCAACCCCCAGCCGTTGCGGTTGACACGGCCGCGAAACTTGGCGCCGACTGCGGGCTCCGTTGCGCCGCCGAGCCATTCGGCTGCGATCGTCTCGGGGCTGAACTTGCCGGTATTGGTGATATCGCTGACGAGATTCCAGATTTTCTCAGCGGGTGCTGCCATTCGAACTGTCACGCTGTCCTGCATTCTCGTACGCTAACAGAGGACACAGACGGACGGAGGCGGTGCACTAGCGTGACACCCCGCCTCCGACCAGGTGTTTCTTACATCGGTTCAGATGACCGAATTCATGATGGTGCCGGCGCTGGTGGCGACGGCGCCGCCGGCCATGGCGCTGGCGATCATCTTCGGGGATTGCAGGCCGCCGCCGTTCCACTTCTCCCAGGCGAAGCGGCCGCCGCCGTAGGTGATGGCGGTGATACCGGATAGCTGGACCAGCCAGGTGAAGTAGCGGCCCATTTGCATCAATTTGTCGGCTAGCGGCGGAGCTTCCGGTGCGGGGTTGCCGACGACCTGAGCGAGGACGGTGTCTTGTAGCGCGCAGAGGATCAGGCTCACTGTCATGCTCCTTATGGATGCCGAGGTGAAGAAATTCGCCGACCGTGCGGTCTTGTTCTCTGCGGCCCATTCAACAACACGGAAAACCCCTGGCAGAGCCGACACACCGCACCCGTCTTGCCCCCTTGTCAGCGGGTTTGCGCACCTCAGCCCGACAGCCGCGAATCCGGCTGTCTTGCTTGGGCGATACCGGCCCGCTGGGGGTTCGCTGAACATATTCTGAGCGAACGCCCAAGGAAGGAATCTCGATGGCGCAACCCCAAGTTCGAACCACCCCCGGATTATCGGCCAAAATCGACACGACCATCGCGCACGAAGCACGGGTCTACGACTATTGGCTCGGTGGAAAAGACAATTACCCCGCCGATCGCGCCCTCGGCGACGCGATAGCCGGACATATACCAGCCATCCAGACCATGGCCCAGGCCAATCGCGCGTTCCTCGGGCGGTCGGTGCGCTATCTGGTGCAGGAAGCCGGGATCACGCAATTCCTGGATATCGGCACCGGAATCCCCACCGCGGGCAACACCCACGAGGTGGCGCAGCGGGCCGCTCCCGCCGCGCGCGTGGTCTACGTCGACAACGATCCCATCGTGCTGGCCCACGCCCGCGCGCTGATGTCGAGCTCACCGCAGGGCAAGACCGCGTTCATCCACGCCGATCTGCACGACCCGGAGAGCATCCTGACCGATCCGGCG
The DNA here is from genome assembly GCF_015355755.1 of Nocardia sp. XZ_19_385. NCBI lineage: Bacteria > Bacillati > Actinomycetota > Actinomycetes > Mycobacteriales > Nocardiaceae > Nocardia > Nocardia sp. XZ_19_385. The sequence goes on along the minus strand of NZ_JACVEE010000003.1, from coordinate 313,173 downwards.
CTGAACGACACCCTCGACTTCGAACAGCCGATCGCGATCATGATGGTCGCCGTGCTGATGTACTTCGAGGACAGCGACAAGCCGCACGAGATCGTGGCGAAACTGCTGGACAGGGTGCCTTCGGGCAGTTACCTGGTGATCACCCATCCCACCGCCGATTTCGACGAACGCGCGATGGCGCGGGTGGTGCACTCGGCCGAGGACGCGGGGATCACCTTCCATCCGCGCACCCGCGCCGAGACGGAGTCGCTGTTCGCGGGCACCGAACTGGTCGAGCCCGGTGTGGTGCCGGTCGTCACCTGGCGACCCGACCTCGCGCCCCGGGCGACCAACGTCGTCGCCGACCCGGAATCGGCCTGGTACTGGGCGGGAGTCGGCCGCAAGCCGTGACCTTGTTGCCGCAACGGAAACCTTCCGTGCGGGAATAGCTGAGGGGACGATACGTTCGTTGAGAAGCAGTTAGTCCAACGAACGAGAGGGGCCGCCCGGTGGCGACCGAGACAGTGCAGCCGGGCGTCGGCCTCAGATCCGAGCGCGGGGCGGTACTCGGAGCGCTGATGCTCTCGACCGGACTGGTCGCACTGGACTCCACCATCATCGCCACCGCGATCCTGACCATCACCCAGAATCTCGGCGGGTTCGCCCAGTTCCCGTGGCTGTTCTCGATCTATCTGCTGGCGCAGGCCGTGACCGTGCCGATCTACGGCAAGCTGGCCGACACCTTCGGGCGCAAACCGGTGCTGCTGTTCGGCATCGCGGTGTTCGCCCTGGGTTCGCTGTTGTGCGGTCTGGCGACCAGCATGGTGGGGCTGATCATCTTCCGCGCGATTCAGGGTCTGGGCGCGGGCGCGGTGCAGCCGATGACGCTGACCATCGCCGGCGACCTGTACACGCTCGCCGAACGCGGGAAGGTGCAGGGCTATATCGCGGCGGTGTGGGCGGCCTCGTCGGTGCTGGGCCCGCTGCTCGGCGGCCTGTTCTCGGAGTACCTGAGTTGGCGCTGGATCTTCCTGGTGAACCTGCCGGTGTCGGCGCTGGCCGCGTGGATGTTGTTGCGGCACTTCAAGGAAACCGCGCCCAAGCATCGGCACAGCAGCATCGACTACCTGGGCGCGATGCTGCTCACCCTCGGCGCGGGCGCGATCATCCTGGGGCTGCTCGAAGGCGGGCACTCCTGGGCGTGGACCTCCCCGGCCAGTCTCGGGATCTTCGGCGGTGGCGCGCTGGTGCTCGCGATCTTCGCGCTGGTGGAGCGCCGGGCCGCGAATCCGATTCTGCCGCTGTGGGTTTTCACCCGGCGGGTGCTGGTGGCGAGCAGCATCATCTCGCTGTTCGTCGGCGCCATCATTCTCGGATTGACCTCCTACGTACCAACTTTCGCGCAAGGCGTGCTCGGCAGCAGCGCGCTGGTCGCGGGTCTGGGCGTCGGCGCGCTCACCCTCGGCTGGCCGATCACCGGTTCGCAGGCGGGCCGGGTGTACATGCGCATCGGCTTCCGCAACAGCGCGTTGATCGGCAGCAGCGTCGCGACGGTGGGCGCGGCCTCGCTGCTGCTGGCCGGTCAGCAGTCGACGGTGTGGCAGTTGGCGGGGTCGTGTTTCGTGATCGGCCTCGGGCTGGGCCTGGTTTCCACGCCGTCGATCATCGCCGCGCAGTCGAGCGCGGAATGGTCTGAGCGGGGTGTGGTCACCTCGACGAATATGTTCGCGCGGTCCATCGGCAGCGCGGTGGGTGTCGCGGTCTTCGGTGCGATCGTGAACTCGCACGTGCACGGGGCCGACCATCCCGCACCGGCCGCACTGTCCTCGGCGGTGCACCTCGTGTTCATCGCTGTCGCGGCGGCGGCGGTCATCCTGATCGTGGCATCGATGATGCTGCCCGGCCGGCCCACCGCCGAGTAGCTACACGGGTTTACGCGCCTCGATCAGGAATCGGGTGGTGGTCGCGACGAACGGCCCGTCGGCTTCGATCTGCTCGTGCAGCTCACGGAGTTGCTCGAGGTACTGATCAACGGTGAACCCGGGAACCATCCAGATCACCTTGCGCAGGAAGTAGATGACCGCGCCGATGTCGTTGAACTCGGTGCGCAGCCGCTCCAAGCGCAGGTCGACGACCTCGAGCCCGGCGGCTTCGGCCTCCTTGCGAGCGTCCTCGGGATCGCGCCCCTTGCGCGCTTCCGGCTGCGGGCCCAGGAAGTACTCGACCAGCTCGAAGACGCTGGCCGGTCCGACATGCTGGGACAGGTAACTGCCGCCGGGACGCAGCACGCGGGCGATCTCCGCCCACCATGCCCGCACCGGATGACGGCTGGTGATCAGGTCGAAGGCGTTGTCCGCGAACGGAAGTGGCGGTTCATCGGAATCGGCGACGACCACCGCGCCGAGCGGATGCAGCAGCTGTGTGGCTTTGTCGACGTTCGGCGGCCACGACTCGGTCGCCACCATGGTGGGCGGCAGTGTTTTGCGATGTTTCAGCACGGCACCGGCGAGAACTTCGCCGCCGCCGGTCTGGATATCGAGCGCCGAGTCCACCTCGGCCAGCCGCGCACTCATCAGCCGCTGATATCCCCATGACGGTCGCTGCTCGGTTGCTCGACCGTCCAGCCAGGAGAAATCCCAGCCGTCCACCGATACCGATTCGGCTTCGGCCACCAGGTCTTCGAAGGTTCGCGACATATCAGCGATCCTCTCACCGCCGTCCACTGAATTTCCGTCTGGAAACACCGAGGGCCGACCGGCGTGATGCCGGTCGGCCCTCGGAAAGCCGTGACTAGGCGGTTCGCTTGCCGAGTTTGGTCAGCGCCAGATACCCCGAGCAGACCAGCACGCCCCACACCGCACCGACCACGAGCGCGGTGCGTCCACTTTCGGTGAGGAACAACAGCACCACGACGAGTCCGAGGAAACCGAGCGCGAGCCAGGTGGTCACCGGCGCACCGGGCAAGCGGTAGTCGCTGGCCGGGAGCAGCCCCTGCTTGACGCGCCTGCGATAGATCATGTGACAGACCAGGATCATGCCCCACACGAAGATGATGCCGATCGTGCTCACCGCGGTGATGTAAGCGAACGCCTTGTCCGGGGAGATCACATTCACGACCACGCCGATCACCATCACCGCCGCCGACAGGCTGATCCCGAGATAGGGCACCGCGCGGGAGCTCAGCTTGCTCAGCACGGCCGGCGCCTCACCGTGCAGCGACAGCGTGCGCAGCATGCGGCCGGTCGAGTAGATGCCGGAGTTGCAGGACGACAGCGCCGCGGTGAGCAGCACGAAGTTGATCAAGCCCGCCGCGCCCGGGATGCCGATCTGCTGGAAGACCTCCACGAACGGGCTCTTGCCCTCGTGGAAGGTGCGCCAGCTCGACACCGACATGATCACGACGAGCGCGCCCACATAGAACAGCCCGATGCGGAAGGGCAACGTATTGATCGCCTTGCGCAGGGTTTTGCGTGGTTCGCGCGCCTCGCCCGCGGTGACCCCGACGAGTTCGACACCGACATAGGCGAACAGCACGATCTGCAACACCAGCAGCGACTGGCCGAACCCGTTCGGGAAGACGCCACCGTCGGCCCACAGGTTGGTCACCGTCGGGTTGGCGGCGTGGCCGAAGCCGATGGTGAGGACGCCGATGCCGAGCAGGATCATGCCGATGATCGCGGTCACCTTGATGGTGGAGAACCAGAATTCACCTTCGCCGAACAGCCGCACCGAGATCAGGTTCGCCGCGAACATGGCCGCGAGCACGACCAGCGCGGTGATCCAGCCCTGGATGTCGAACCAGTACTGCACGTACTTGCCGGCGACGGTGATCTCGGCCATGCAGGTCGCCACCCACACCGCCCAATACGACCAGCCGGTCACGAAACCGGCGAACCGGCCCAGGAACTCGTGCGCGTACTCGGCGAAACTGCCGGACACCGGGCGGTAGGTGAGCAGTTCACCCAGTGCCCGCATGATCACGAAAATGGCCAGGCCCGCGACCAGATAGGCCAGGATCAGCGCCGGACCCGCCTTCTCGATCGCGCCGCCCGCGCCATAGAACAGGCCGGTGCCGATGGCACCGCCGATCGCGATCATCTGGATGGTGCGCGGGTTCAGTCCCCGCGCATAGCCCTCCTCGGCCGCTGCGTTGTCTGGCGCCGACTCGGTAGGCTCCGCGTCCGCTTGTAGCTGACGGTCAGAGGCTGTCATTGGATATGCGTCCTTCCCTCACTCGAACGGCTCAGCCGAACAGGCGTCACGCTACCGGCAGGCAAACCGCCGAGCCGCATCCGATCGCCGCGGGTCGGCGTTGTCGCTGGTCAGTAGCTGATTTGCCGAGGCTGTCGTGCGGACACGCTCGTCGCCGCGAGCCGCACGCCTGCGCGGAGTGAATTCCGGCGGCCGACAAGCGGTTTCGGTACGGTCGGGAGAATGGGGATCAGCTGGGTAACACAGACACGGACCGGACTCGACCAGGAACGACCGCGTGCGACCCTCGCCGATGACGCCGTCACCGCGCTGGTCTCGCTATGGCTGATCGGCGGGCTCATGCTCGACGCGTGGGCGCACTCCAACCGGCCCGGTCTGGAAACCTTCTTCACCCCGTGGCACGCGGTGTTCTACAGCGGCTTCATCGCCACCGCGGGCTGGGTGGCGTGGCTGGTCTGGAAACACTGGCGCACCGGACGACGCGGTCTCGCGGCGGTCCCGCTCGGATATGGGCCCACGGTGCTCGCCCTGGCGGCCTTCGGGCTCAGCGGTGTCGCGGACATGTTCTGGCACACCATCTTCGGCATCGAGGAGTCCATCGACATTCTGTTCAGCCCGAGCCACCTCGGGCTGGCCATCACGATGGGCGTCATCGTCACCACCCCCGTCCGCTCCGCCTGGACCGACCCCGCGCCCGGCACGCTCCGCCGTTTGTGGCCCGCGCTGCTCGGTATCGGCCTGGCGATCGCGGAGATCATGGTCTTCCTGGAATACGGCAATGCCCTGATCCTGCGCGCGACCTGGATCGTCACCGGCTTGTCCAGCACCGAGAACAACTCCGCCGCCACGATCGCGGTCCGCATGCTGGTAACCAACGCCGCCCTGCTGCTGCCCCTGCTGTTCGTGGCCAGACGCTGGGGCCTGCCGCCCGGCGCCGCGACGATTTGCACTGTCCCACTACTGGTCCTGAGCGGCGCGGAAACCGGCGGCCGCAACATGAGCACCCTGCTGTCGATCCTGGTCGCCGCGATCGGCACCGACCTGCTCGCACAAGCGTTGCGCCCCACCGCCGCCCGCCGCTGGGCCTACTGGACCTTCGCCACCGCCGCGCCTTTCTTCACGTGGTCGCTGTACCTCGGCGTCGCCTCCGCCGCCGTCGGCAGCCTGCCCACCGTCACCGAATTGTGGACCGGCGCACCGATAGTCGCGGCCGGGGTCGGGTTGCTGCTGGGTGCGTTGATGCTGCCAGGCGACGGCAGCGGTGAGTGCCTGGATCCCGCCAAAAGGCATGCCGGGACGACGGACTGAGAGTGCCAGGACTGCAGGGCTCCGGAGCATCGGGCCGCGGGATGCCGCGAGTGCTGGCTGTAAATGCGCTCACGTGGCCGAATCGGGTTGCGGCGTAACGGGTTCCGGCACCAGCACAGGCTCGGTAACGCGCTGGTGGTGGAAGCCGGGCAGGTGGCGGTCCACCAGCGGGATCATCAGCTGGATCAGCGGGCCGATGCCGAAGGCGTAGACCAGGGTGCCGATGCCTACGCTGCCGCCGAGCACGAACCCGATCGCCAGTACCGTCACCTCGATCGTGGTGCGGATGAGGCGGACGGACCAGCCGGTGCGGCGTACCAGACCAGTCATCAGGCCATCGCGCGGGCCCGGCCCCATGCCCGCACCGATGTAGAGCACAGTCGCGGCGGCGTTGAGTACCACGGCCAGCAGCATCGCGGCGATCTGGGCTGGCAGCGATTGCCAATCCGGGAGCAGCCACAAACCGGCGTCGACCGAGATGCCGATCACGATGACGTTACTGATCGTGCCGAGGCCGGGCTTCTGCCGCAACGGGATCCACAGCAGCAGGACGACCACGCCGGTTACGGCCGTCACCATGCCGAAGCTGATCGGGACGTGTTCGGCCACACCCTGGTGGAACACGTCCCACGGGTCGAGCCCGAGGCCGGCGCGGATCATGACCGCCATCGAGAACCCGTACAACCAGAGCCCGCTATACAGCGCGACCAAACGACGAACCAGCATGCGATCAAGAATGCGGATCACTGGCCCGCAAATACAGAGCCAGTGATCGATTACTGGACTGATAGCGACAGGGACTTGCCGAGAGCGGGCCGCCTGTTGATCATTACCTGCCCGCCGTCGGGGCGCGCGCGGTTATCGTCGGTCGATGATGCTGCGCAATGTGACCGTGGACTGTAGCGATCCCTATGCTCTGGCGACGTTTTGGAGCACCGTCACCGGCTGGCCGATTTCCGGGGAGGACAGCCCCGGCGACGACGAGGTCCTGGTCGAATCTCCCGCGCCGGTGCCCGGGTTGCTGTTCATCCAGGTCCCCGAGACCAAGTCGGTGAAGAACCGGCTGCACTTCGATTGGATGCCGACCGAGCGGACCCGGGACGAGGAAGTGGACCGCATCGTCGGATTGGGCGCGAAACTGTTCGAGGACCACCGGACCGCCGACGGGCGCGGCTGGGTGACGCTGACCGATCCCGAGGGCAACGAGTTCTGCGTCGAGCGGAGCGTCTCCGAGCGCTGAGCTCAGCTGCCGGTGATCTTCACGACCGGCGCGAAACTACCGGAGAACGGTGCGGTGAGCACGGTGTCCCCGCCCTGCGGCTGGGCCGTCACCGCGTCTTCCGAACCGAGCAGTTGCGCAGGGCCCTGTAGGACAACACCTTTCACCGTGATCGGGCCGGTGGGGCGGCCCAGCACGATGGCGTAGGTGTCGGATCCCTTGCGGGTGAAGACGACTCGGGTTCCGTCGGCGGTCGTCGCCGTGGTGGTGGTCCACGGACGGGTGCCGTCGACGGCTTCCCGGTTGATCGCCAGCCAGGCGCCGATCGCGTCCAGCCGGGACTGCTGCTCGGGCACGATCACGCCCGCTCCCCCGCTGGGACCCGAATTCAACAGCAGCGCACCGTTGTTCGCGCTCGCCTCGGCCAGGCTGGTGAGCAACTCTTCGGGATCGGCGTAATCAGCGTCGGTTTCCTGTCGGTTGTAGCCGAAGGAGCCGCCGATCCCGCGATCCTGCTGCCAGAACTTCTCCTGCACGGTGTCGAAGCCGGTGTACTCCGGAGTCCGGAAGTCACTGTGCGGCACGGTCGGTGGAGTGGTGATCCGGTCGGCACCGCCGGGCTGGGACAGCGCCCACTTCATCAGCCGGTCGAAGCCCCAGCGCAGCGGCTGCCGGCCCATCAGCGCCTTCCAGTAGGACGCGGTCTGCCAGCGGTCGTTGACCACACCCTCCGGGACCGTGTTGTAGTAGTCGGCGAACAACGCGTTGAGACGCTGCTGACCGGTGGGCCAGCCGATGTCGTTCCACAGGATGTCGGGCCGGTAGCGGTCGATCAGCTCGCGGACCTGCGCCTCGGCGTAATCGGCGTAATCGGCACCGTAGGGCAGATAGATGTAGTCCCCCAACGTTTTCACCACTTGCGGCTGGAAGGTCCAGTCGACTCCGCCGGAGTAGTAGAGGCCGAACTTCATGCCGCGGGCGCGCACAGCGGCAGCCAGCTCACCGACCAGGTCTCGTTCGGAGTGGAAATCCGGGGCGTGCGGGTTACGCACAGCCGAAGGCCAAAGAGCGTATCCGTCAGCATATTTCGCGGTGAGGACAACATAGGAGGCACCGGAGGATCGGAAGTTCTCGGCCCACGCGTCGGGATCCCAGCCGGCCAGCTCGGCTTCGAATTTCCGGGCGATGTCTTCGTAGGTGGCAGCGCCGTAGGTGGCGCGGTGGTAGGCCGCGGCCGGTGAATCCGGGTCTTTGATCTGATTGGCGTAGTCCTCGGCGTACGGGCTGCGAGTGAGGGCGTGGTCGTAGTCCTGCACCACGGTTTCGGTGAAGGTGCGGCCGGTCGGCGCGAAACCCGGCACCGAGTACGGGCCCCAGTGCAGCATGATCCCGAACTTGGCGTCCTGGAACCAGGCGGGCAGTGGATGCTCGCGCAGCGATTCCAGGGAGCTGTCGTATCGGCCGGTGGTCGTCATAGCTGCCTTCGCGTCGTCGGTGCGCGCCCACTGCCACGCTCCGATACCGAACGTGGCGGCGGCCACCACGCCGAGCACCAGCACGACGACCCCGGTACGCAGGGCGATCAGGGCGATCCGCCGGGGCCAGGACTTCGGGTTCATGCGTCCACGCTATGGGCGGGGACACACTGCCGTCGTCATACCAAGGGCCCATCGCGGGTCGTCCTCGGGTATCACCGCCGGGTGACACAGATGCGCGCCCGGCAGCGGCCCACCCGTAGCCCGACCGCAGCCCTCCATCGAGTCGCTGCGCACCGCTGTATCTTCAGGAGAATGAGCAGCCTCGAGGTCGCCATCATCGGGTACGGGCTCGCGGGATCGGTGTTCCACGCACCGCTGATCGCCAGCGAACCGCGGATGCGGGTGGCCGCGGTGGTCACCGGGTCGGCGGAACGGGCCGCCCAAGCCGAGCGCGAGCATCCCGGCGTGCGCGTGTTCCCGGACGCCGACGCGCTCTTCGCCGACCTCTCCGGCATCGATCTGGTGGTGATCGCGACGCCGAACCGTACGCACGCACCCTTGGCGCGGCGCGCACTGGCCGCGGGAGTGCCTGTGGTGGTGGATAAACCGTTCGCGGTCACGGCGACCGACGCCGAAGCCCTTGTCGCACAGGCGGATCAGACCGGGGTCCCGCTGTCGGTGTTCCAGAACCGGCGCTGGGACGGCGATTTCCTGACCGTGCGGCAGCTGATCGACACCGGCAAGCTCGGTACCGTGCGACGGTTCGAGTCCCGCTTCGAGCGCTGGCGTCCGGTCCCCAAGGGCGGCTGGCGCGAGGTGGGTGACGCCGCGGACGGCGCGGGCATCCTCCTCGATCTGGGCCCGCACCTGCTCGACCAGGCGCTGACCCTGTTCGGCCCGGTCCGCGAGGTGTACTGCGAACTGGACCGCCGCCGCGACGGCATCCAGACCGACGACGACGCGTTCCTCGCCCTCACCCACGACTCCGGCGTCCGCTCCCATCTGTGGATGAGCGCGGTGACACCGCAGCTCGGCCCGCGCTTCCGGGTGCTCGGTTCGGAGTCCGGTTACGTCGTCCACGGCCTGGACCCGCAGGAAGCGGCGTTGCGCGACGGCAAACGCCCCGGCGACGGTCCTTGGGGCACAGTCGAATCCGGCGACTGGGGCCTCGTCGGCGCCGACCCCGACCTGCAGCCATACCCCACCCTGGCGGGCGACTACCCCGCGTTCTACACCGCGATGGCGGACGCCCTGCTGAACGGCGCTCCCGTCCCCGTCGACCCGCGCGACGCAGTCACCGCGCTGCGCATCCTCGAAGCCGCCCGCGACTCCGCGGCCGAAGGCGCACAACGCCCGCTCTAGTGGACGGTGTTCGGGTGCGCCGATAGGGTGCGGCGGTGGATAGTGCGGAATTCATCGACCGGGGCGCGTCTATCGCCGATCGGCTCCAGACGACCCAGTTGCCGCCATCGTGGCAGCTCGTGGTGATCACCGGCCTGATCGCGCTGGTACTTGTCGGCTACTCCCCTGTGTGGCGGATGACGCGCAATGTGGTGACCATCGCGCACGAGGGCGGCCACGCGCTGTTCGCCTTGCTCACCGGCCGCCGCCTCAACAGCATCACCTTGCATTCCGATACCTCGGGCCTCACCGTCTCCAGCGGCAAACCGTACGGCCTCGGCATGATCCTCACCGCGATGGCGGGCTACCCCGCACCCCCGCTGCTCGGGCTGGGTTTCGCGGCCCTGCTCGGCGCCAACCGCATCACCCTGATGCTGTGGACCGCCATCGTCCTGCTGGCGGCGGTCCTCATCAAGGTCCGCAACATCTACGGCCTGATTACCGTATTCGGTTTGGGGGCCCTGATTTTCGCGGTCTCCTGGTTCGGCACCGACACCGTGCAGGCCGCCTTCGCCTACCTCGGCGCCTGGTTCCTGCTGCTCGCCGGCACCCGTCCGGTCCTGGAGTTACAGCGCGGTCGCCGGCAGCGCTGGCGCAACCCCGGCGGTGTCGACTCCGACGCCGACCAGCTCGCTCGCCTCACCCATCTGCCCGGTCTGCTCTGGGTGCTGTTCTTCGCCGCCATCGCCGTCAGCTGCCTCGTGCTGGGCACCGGATTCCTGCTTTCCGACGCGACCGGCGTCTGTATCCCCGTGGTCTCCGGCGACTGCCCGGCCCCGTCCTGGCTCAACCCCTGAACCTGTTCACCTGACCACGAATTCGTCGCGCGGCGCGGGTTCGGCCGTGCGTAAATTGCTAGAAAGGATCGTGCACAGGGGGTAGCTCCATGCAACCGGATGACGGACGAGCGCTGTCCGAAGCCGCCATCGAAGCGCTGCTCGCCGAGGTGTTGCGCGAATGCGCACTGGAACCCCTGCTGCTACTGGATGCCGCGCGCTCCGGCAGCACGCTGGTCCGGATCGCCCGCAACGGCGCCGCTGGACCCGACCCTTTCGACGAAATCCTCATCGACGCCTACGAATCCACTCGTGCGCCGATGATCGGCTGGGCCACCGCAGAAGTCACCGACCCCGAAGACATCGTGCGCACCGCGTTCATGCGCGTCTACGCTCGCCGCCCGGATATCACCGAGGCCGAAGACATGCGCGAATACCTGTGGCGCACCACCGAGAACCTGATCCGCGACACCCCGCGCCACAAAACCGCCGACCGCCTCGACCCGGCCGGTGACGAACGCATCGCGCTCCTCGCCGAACGGACCGGCTTGTCCTTCGAGGACACGATTACGTTGCGGCACATGCTGATCGCGGCCTTGGAAACGCTGCCGCAGCGCGAACGCGAGGCCGTGGTGTTGCGCGGCTACGAGGGCAGCACCTACGCGGAGATCGGCCTGATCATGGGCTTGGCACCGGACACCGTGGAGTCCCACATCCACGATGCGCTCGCCGAGGTCAGCGCGCGCCTGCAGGCCGCCTAAGGGACCGGGCGAACGCTGGGCGATTTCCTCGGGCACGATGGATGCCATGAAACTGCGCATCTTCACCGAGCCGCAGCAGGGTGCGGACTACGACACGCTGCTGACCGTCGCGAAAGCTACCGAGGACTTGGGGTTCGACGCATTCTTCCGGTCGGACCACTACGTGGCCATGGGCGACGCCGACGGGTTGCCCGGGCCGACCGACGCCTGGATCACCCTCGCCGGGCTGGCGCGGGAGACCAAGCGGATCCGATTGGGCACCCTGGTCACCGCCGCGACCTTCCGGCTGCCCGGGCCGTTGGCGATACAGGTCGCGCAGGTCGACCAGATGTCCGGTGGCCGGGTCGAATTGGGACTGGGCAGCGGCTGGTTCGCCAGCGAGCATGCCGCTTACGGAATCCCGTTCCCGGAGGACAAGTTCGCTCGGTTCGAGGAACAGCTGGCGATCGTCACGGGGCTGTGGGCGACCAAACTCGGGGACAAGTTCGACTTCGACGGCGCGCACTATCAGCTGAAGGACTCCCCCGCGCTGCCCAAGCCGGTGCAGGATCCGCTGCCGGTGATCATCGGCGGGACCGGGCCCAAGCGCACGCCGCGGCTCGCCGCGCAGTACGCGAGCGAGTTCAACGTGCCGTTCCACTCGGTCGAGGACAGTGTTCGCAGTTTCGACCGGGTGCGGGCGGCGGCCGAAGCCTATGGCCGCACCGATGAGCTGGTGTATTCCAACGCGCTGGTGGTCTGCGTCGGTGACAGCGATGCCGAGGTCGCACGCCGGGCCGCGGCGATCGGCCGGGAAGTCGATGAGCTGAAGACCAATGGCCTGGCCGGGTCGCCCGCCGAGGTGGTCGACAAGATCGGGCGCTATGCCAAGATCGGCAGTTCGCGCATCTATCTGCAGGTTCTGGATCTGGGGGATTTGGACCACCTGGAATTGATTGCGGCGAAGGTGCAGTCGCAACTCTGAGTGCCGAACCCGCCGTTGGATTTGCTAACAATCTGCCGACCGACACCGATTTAGCAGATGGCCCGCGCATATCGACGACGCTGTGCGCCAGTTCACAACACAGGCCCCCGCCGTGTCACTCGGACTCGTCTCCCCGGAGGATGTCCGGCAGACAGCAATCCATTGGCTATCCGAGTTCTACCCGTCCAGGAGTTCTCTTGAGACCGTTCCGTCGCACAAACCGCCCAGCTGAATCGCGTAAGCCCGGCACCTTGGCCACCGCCATCGTCGCCTCGGGTATCGCCCTGACCGTGTGCGCGGCAACCGCCGGTGCGCGCCCCGTCGGGCCATTCGATGTCGGCGGAGCGATCGAGACGGAATTCGACCGGGCCGGAGGTACGGGCGCGCTCGGCGAGCCCACCGCGCCGGAAGCGGATGCGGCGGGCGGCGGCAAGTTCCAGACTTTTGCCAACAACGCCTCCATCTACTGGTCCGATCCGACCGGCGCGCACGTCGTGTCGGGTCCGATCCGCAATAAATGGAGTGCGCTGGGCTGGGAAAGCGGGGCGCTGCGCTACCCGGTGACCAGTGAATCCCAGACTCCGACCGGTTCCGGCCTCTTCGTCCAATTCCAGGGCGGTTCCATTTATTACTCCGTCGGCACCGACGCGCACCAGATCGGCGGATTCATCCGCGACAAGTGGGGTCAGCTGGGCTGGGAGAACGGCCCGCTCGGATTCCCGCTCACCGACGAAGCCGCGGGCGCCAAGGGCGGGCGCTATAACCTTTTCCCAGGTGGGGCTATCTATTGGTCGTCCAGCTCGGGCGCGCACGCCGTGTGGGGCTCGATCCGGGACAACTGGGTCCGGGCCGGTGGGGAGAGCGGCCGCTACGGTTATCCGACCAGCGACGAATACGACTACGAAGACGGTAAAGCCCAGGACTTCCAGGGCGGCCGCATCACGTGGCAGCCGTAGGTAGGTAGCCTGTCGCCTGTGCAACCGCTTGGCGTGAACGATCCGCGACGGATCGGGGATTACCGGATTCTCGGTGTCCTCGGCGCCGGCGGTATGGGCAAGGTGTATCTCGGCCGCAACGCCGGTGGGCGCACGGTCGCGGTCAAGGTCATCCGGCCCGATCTGGTCGGCAACGGAGAATTCCGCGCGCGGTTCGAGCGCGAAGTGATCGCGGCGAAGCGCGTCGGCGGGCGATTCACCGCCCCGGTGCTCGACGCCGACGTGAACGCGAATCCGCCGTGGCTGGCCACCGGTTACGTGGCCGGGCTGCCGCTCGACGACGCGATCCAGCGGTTCGGCACCTTCAACGAAGACACCCTGCGGGTGCTCGCGCGCGGATTGGCCGAAGCGCTCGTCGCGGTGCACACCGCGGGCGTGGTGCATCGGGATCTGAAACCGTCGAATGTGCTGCTGGCAGTGGACGGTCCGAAGGTGATCGATTTCGGCATCGCACGTGCGGTGGAGGACACCGCGCTGACCACCACCGGAAAGGTCATCGGCTCACCGGGATTCATGTGCCCGGAGCAGGTCACCGGTGAACAGGTGGTGCCGGCCAGCGATGTGTTCGCGCTCGGCGGGGTGCTGACGTTCGCGGCGAGCGGGCAGGGGCCGTTCGGCAGCGGCGACACCGTGCAGATGCTGTGGCGAGTTGTCTACGAGGAGCCGCGACTCGAGGGCGTGCCCGAACGGCTGCGACCGCTGATCGCCGCGTGCCTGGCCAAGGATCCGGCGACGCGCCCGACTCCGCAGCAGATTGTCGACGAGCTGGCGCAGGTCGGTGTGCCGGCGGGCGGCGGCTGGCTACCCGGGCCGGTGCTGCACGAGGTGAGTACCCGCGCGGTGCAGTTGCTGGATCTGGATTCCGGGCACTCCGATCCGGTGCCGGATTACACGCCGCCAGCCCAGTGGTCCGCGCAGCACACGCCGCCGCACGGGCAGGCTTGGCCCGCCACCGCGCCGAATCAGTATGCGCCACAGGGTTATACGGGCCGAACCGATCCGACACAGCTGTCCCAGCCGCATCCCAACCACTGGCAGCCCGAACCGCACAAGCCGAAACGCCGAGGCGCGTTGATCGCTGGACTGCTCGTCGCGGTCCTGGTCGCGGTCGTCGCGTTCGTGGTCGGCAACCAGCTGCGCGACGACAACTCCGGGGCGAGCGGAACAACCAGCACATCGACGGACGCGCCGAGCACAACTACCAAGCGCACCACCACCACGACCTCGGCGCCGTCCACCACGGCCGCCGCGGGTGAGTCCGTACCGGAAGCCTTTGTCGGCCAGTGGAAAGGGACCGCGCAGGACGGCCTGGTCGGCTTCGACATCGAGCTGAACATCAAGGATGGCAAGATCGGTGAAGAGGTCGCCACCTCGGCCAACACCGGAAAGCTGTTCGGGACTCGATGCGCGCGAACCGAAACCCTCACCGCCGCGAGCGAAACCGAGCTGACCTTCCGCGCTCGCCTCGCCCCCGGCTCCGCGGGCGACTGCGTCGACGAAGGCAAAACGTCGACCGTCAGACTGTTGCCCGACGGATCCGTGTCCTACAGCACACCCGGCCTGCTCGGCGGCACCATCGCGGGGACGCTCCGCAAGAGCTAGCGGCCCGTCGCGCCAGCGATTCATGATCACCTCGGATACGCTTGCGCTGCTTCGTCCCTCGCTCCCGCGCTTTCGCGACCAACGGGATGGGGTCTTGCCAGCCGGACGATGGTGTCCGTTCCCGATGTCTCGGCAGCGGCCGAGGAGCTGACGAACACGGAGAAGTCATGACGATCGCTGGTGCGCGCACCGCCGTGCTGATCCCGGTATTCGCCGCGATCCTGGCCACGGTGGGCATAGCCGCGCCGACCGCGAGCGCCAATGTTTCCGATACGGTCTGCGGGACTCCGCTGAGCCAGGGCGAGCTCACCTCTATCGCACGGCTCTCCGACACAACCGCTTTGGCCGGTTCGTCCATGGACCGGCTGGAGCAGGCCGTCGACAATCACCGGCAGATCACCGAAATCCTGGTACGGCACCGAGATCGGCGCGGGGTCCTCGCCCTCGGCCTCAATGGCGTCGAATACGCCGCCGTCATGCCTCTGCAACGGGACCCGGCGGCATTCGCGAATCCCGAATGGGCCCACCGCATCAGCCTGGAGCTGCTCTCCCGCTTTCTCGACAACCTGCACGCCGAATTCACCGGCGCCCTCGCGGCACCACACTGGGCCCACTACTTCACCCTGGCCCGCCAATGCGACCTCTCCGCCGCCCGCGTCGCCATGGCCGGCTACAACGCCCACCTCACCGTCGACCTCACCTATTCCGTTGCGGCCGTGGGCAGTACCCCCGAGAATGCCCCCGACTATTTCCGCATCGTCGACTCGATCGCCCAGCAGGGCCCGCTGATCATCGACTCCACCAAGGCCATCTACAACGGCGACCTCGGCCCCCTATGGCGCTTCTACTTCGTCGGCGAAGGCCTCGACGCCGTCCTGGGCGCGGGCGTAGCCACCGGCCCCCTCCTCCGTCTCGCCGACGCCGGCGCCAACGTCTTCATCTTCACCAACGGCCTCGCACTCCAAGACCCCGCCCTCGCCCCGGCCGTCCGCGCCGAAATCGATCTCCTCTGGCCCACCGCCGACACCGCCTTCGCGGTGCTCAGCGCCAACGGCGGGCTGTAGGCCGGCAACCGTCCCGAACTTCGCCACGCCTGATCGCGTGGTCCGAGCGCATCTGGTTTCCCGTGCCTATCCTCGTCCGAACAGGACTCGCCTGCGCGGTGCTCAGCGCCAACGCGGGCTGTAGACCGGCACCGTCCCGAACTTCGCCGTGCCGGATCGCGCGATCCGGGCGAATCAGGTTTCGCGTGCCTATCCTCGTCTGGACAGGACTCGCCGTCGCGCTCATCAGCGTTGAATGGACTCGTATCGATCAGTCGTGCTGGGTGATCATGCCGGGCGATCGGGTAAGGACCAAGACATGGGGATCGCGAATATCCGGGGACGCCGAGCGCGTTCCGCCTCGCTGCTTGTCGCGCTGATGGTCGGTGCGACACTCACCGCCTGTGGCGAGGAGTCCGAGCCGAGTGAGACCAACGGCGGCACCGCGGTCAGCACTACCGCGACGAGTACGCCGTCCGGCGTGCCGGATCTGGGGGCCGCCGAGGAGATCACGCTCGGGATCGATGTGCCGTGGGGGTTGGCGTTCTTGCCTGATGGGGCCGCGCTGGTGGCGGAGCGGGACAGCGGGCGGATCCTTCGAGTGGTGGCAGGGCGGGCCCCGCAGGAGGTTTACCAGGTTTCGGGGGTGGTCGCGCGGGGCGAGGGTGGGCTGCTGGGGCTGGCGGTGGCACGGGACTACGCCGAAACCCGTTGGATTTACGCGTATTTCACCGGTGCTGATGACAATCGGATTGTGCGATTCCGGCTGGATGGGGCGCAGGAGGTGGTGTTCTCCGGGATTGCGAAGGCGGGGAATCACAATGGCGGGCGGATCGAGTTCGGGCCGGATGGGATGTTGTATGTGGGGACGGGGGATGCGGGGCAGACGAATCGGTCGCCGGACCCGGGAAGTCCCAACGGGAAGATTTTGCGGTTGACGCCGGAAGGGCAACCAGCGCCGGGGAATCCGACGGCCGGGTCACCGGTGTACAGCCTTGGACATCGGAATGTGCAAGGGCTGGCCTGGGATCGCACGGGGCGGTTGTTCGCGGCCGAATTCGGGCAGAACCGGCTCGACGAGGTGAACCTGATCGAACCCGGGCGAGACTACGGCTGGCCCGCGGTGGAAGGTACCGGCGGAGCCGACCGGGGTTACACCGATCCGCTACTGACCTGGCCCACCTCCGCAGCCTCCCCCTCGGGGATCGCCATCGCGGGCGACACCCTGTACATCGCTGCCCTCCGCGGCGAACGGCTCTGGACCGCAAAGATTTCCGACGGCAAGCTCGAGGAACCCCAGGCCCTGCTCCGCGACCGCTACGGCCGCCTCCGCACCGTCGCCGTCGCCCCCGATGGCGCGTTGTGGCTCACCACCTCCAACACCGACGGACGCGGCGATGTCCGAGATGGCGACGACCGCATCCTCCGCTTCCCCGCGAAGTGAACCGTTGACCACCGCCGGCCAGCTCAGCCAAGCAGGCACCGGCTTCTGACGTAAAGCGGGACTTCATCGAGGCGTTTCGCGGGTAGACCGCCCGGTGATGTCCCACGTACCCGCAGACTCCCCTGGCTCGGCCAACGGATCGCGACCCAAAGCGGGACCTGACCGGGCAGTTTCGCGGGTAAACCACTCGGCGATGTCCCACCTACTCGCAGACTCCCCTGGTTCGGCCGACAGATCACGGCCCAAAGCGGGACTTCATCGGGGCGTTTGGCGGGTAGACCGCTCGGTGATGTCTCAGTTATCCGCTGACTCCTCTGGCTCGGCCAACGGATCGCCGTCCAAAGCGGGACCTGACCGGGGCATCTCGCGGGAAGACCACTCGGCGGTGTCCCACTTATCCGCTGACTACTTGCCGACCCCTCAACCCTCGCCCGATTGGTCCGCGCCTATCGGGATGCGATCCGGCAGTTCGGTGAGCGCTGCTCAGTGCGAGGGCATGCCATAACGGTGGTCGCCCCCTGACTTGGCCGACGGATCGCGGCCCAAGCGGGACTTGACCGGGGCATCTCGCGGGTACACCGCTCGGTGATGTCCCACTTATCCGCTGACTCCGCTGGTTCGGTCGACGGATCGCGGCTGAAAGCGACTTGACCGGGGCGTTTCACAGGTAAACCACTCGGTGATGTCCCACTTCTCCACTGACCCCCTGGCTCCGCCGACGGATCGCGGCCCAAAGCGGGACTTGACCGGGGCGTTTCGCAGGTAAACCACACGGCGGTGTCCCACTTCTCCACTGGCCCCCTGGCTCCGCCGACGGATCGCGGCGCAAAGCGGGACTTGACTGGGGCGTTTCGCGGGAGGACCGCTCTGCGGTGTCCCACTTGGCGACTGGCCTGGGGCGGTCGACCGGCAGCTCACTTGCGCCAGAGAGCTGTGATTTCTTCCTGTAGGACTGCTTCTGGGTGGTCGATGAGTAGGTGATGGTGGTCGGAGACCACTGGGCGGCCGGCTACCAGGACCTCGCGGACGTCGCTTGCGGTCGCGGCGAAGAGGGCGGCGGCGGGGGTGGTGCCTGCGGTGCGGATCGATTCGAGGTCGATGGTGACCAGGTCCGCTGCCGCGCCGGGTTCGATGCGGCCTGCTTCGGGCCAGCCGATGGCGGCGTGATCGGTTGCGGCGGTGAATAGTTGGGTGATGTCGAAGCAGCCTCGGGTGCGGGTGGCGAGGCGTTCGTCGAGTTCGAGGGCGCGCCATTCTTCGAAGGCGTCGATGACGGCGTGACTGTCGGTGCCCAGGCAGAGGCCGATTCCTTTGTCGCTGAGCAGCTTTGCCGGGCCGATGCCGTCGCCGAGGTCGCGTTCGGTGGTCGGGCAGAGGCAGACCTGGGTTCCGGTGCTCGCGAGCAGGTCGGCGTCCGCGGCGGTGACGTGGGTTGCGTGGACCGCCACCGACTGCGGGCCCAGCGCTCCCGCTCCGGCGAGCAGTTCTGTTGGGGTGCATCCGTGTGCCGCGGTGCATTCTTCGTTCTCCGCGGGCTGCTCCGACAGATGTACGTGCAGGGGGCGGCCTGCCGCCTGTTCGGCGACCACGCTCAGGGCTTCGGCGGGCACCGCACGCACGGAATGAGCGGCAACACCGGTTCGTACCAGTTCGGAATCCGGTATGAAGTCGGCGGAGCGCTCAGCCCACGCGACTACATTCCCATCACTGAACCGCTGCTGATGTGCACCCAACTCCTGACCGAAACCCCCTGCCAGATAGCAGGTATCGAGCAGCATCAGACGAATCCCCGCATCTACTGCCGCGCTCGCCAGTGCCGCACTCATCGCATTCGGTTCCGAGTACCGCTTCCCATCGGGCCCGTGGTGCAGATAGTGAAACTCGCCGACGCTGGTGTACCCGGCCGCCACCATCTCCGCGTACACCCCACGCGCCAACCGGTAGTACGAATCCGGATCCAATTGCGCAGCAACGGTATACATCCGTTCCCGCCAAGTCCAGAACGTGCCGTGGTCATCATGCGTCCGCCCACGCAAAGCCCGATGGAACGCGTGCGAGTGCGCATTAGCGAACCCTGGAATCGTCAAACCGCGCAACGCCGTCCCCCGGGACGCGGAATCCGGGACCACCGCCCGGATCACGCCAGCGTCGATCTCGATCGTCACACCGCTGGCGAGACCCTCAGGAAGCCAGGCAAATTCCGCCCAATAGGTGCTCATGGCGCGCCGCCCTCCACCGTGCGTGGCCGCTCATGCGTACACGCCAACGTCCGGATTGCCTCATTGGTCCAAGATCCTCCGGTCCACGCTCCCCGGTCGTTCCTCAGCGCCCGAGCGCCTCGTGCGGCCGAGCTACCTGGTGCGGCCGAGCTGCCTCGCGCGACCGAACTGCCTCGCGCCGCCGAGCTACCTCGCGCGACCGAACTGCCTCGCGCGACCGAACTGCCTCGCGCGACCGAACTGCCTCGCGCGACCGAACTGCCTCGCGCGACCGAACTGCCTCGCGCGACCGAACTGCCTCGCGCGACCGAACTGCCTGGACGGCGTCGACGGCGTGGACGGCCTGAAACCGAGGCCATCATGCTTGCTCCTGCATGGGTATCCGCACCCCGCGTTCGTCGGCGACTTCGGTAGCCCGCTCGTATCCCGCGTCCACGTGGCGCATGACTCCGGTGCCCGGGTCGTTGGTGAGCACTCGCTCGATCTTCTGGGCCGCGAGGTCGGTTCCGTCGGCCACGCAGACCTGGCCGGCGTGGATCGAGCGGCCCATGCCGACGCCGCCGCCGTGGTGGATGGATACCCAGCTCGCGCCGGAGGCGGTGTTGAGCAGGGCGTTGAGCAGGGGCCAGTCGGCGATGGCGTCGGATCCGTCTGCCATGGACTCGGTTTCGCGGTAGGGGGAGGCGACGCTGCCGGAGTCGAGGTGGTCGCGGCCGATGACGACGGGGGCGCTGAGTTCGCCGCTGGCGACCATTTCGTTGAAACGCAGGCCCGCCAGGTGGCGTTCGCCGTAGCCGAGCCAGCAGATGCGGGCCGGGAGTCCTTGGTAGGCAACGCGTTCGCCCGCGAGGTGCAGCCAGCGTCGCAGGGATTCGTTGTGCGGGAACAGCTCCAGCATGGCGCGGTCGGTGGCGGCGATGTCGCGGGGGTCGCCGGAGAGGGCGGCCCAGCGGAAGGGGCCCTTGCCTTCGCAGAACAGGGGACGGATGTAGGCGGGGACGAATCCCGGGTAGTCGAAGGCACGTTCGCAGCCGCCGAGCTTCGCCTCGCCGCGCAGCGAGTTGCCGTAGTCGAAGACTTCGGCGCCGCGGTCGAGGAAGCCGAGCATGCCTTCGACGTGGTCGGCCATGGATTCCCGGGCGCGGTCGGTGAATTCATCGGGTTTCTTGGCCGCGTAGTCGGACCAGTCGCCGACTTCGACGCCGCGCGGCAGGTAGGACAGCGGGTCGTGCGCGGAGGTCTGGTCGGTGACGATGTCGGCTTCCAGGCCGGCGGCCAGCAGCTGCGGAATCAGCTCGCACGCGTTGCCGATCAGCCCGACCGACAACGCTTTTCGCGCGGTACGGGCAGCGGAGACCCGCCGGACGGCGTCATCGAAGTCGTCGGCGATCTCGTCGAGGTAGCGGTCGGCCACCCGCCGCCGGGCGCGCGCCGGATCGCATTCGATGACCAGCGCCACGCCACCGTTCATGGTGATCGCCAGGGGCTGCGCGCCGCCCATGCCGCCCAGGCCTGCGGTGAGGGTGAGCGTCCCGGAAAGCGTTCCGCCGAAACGCTTGTCGGCAATCGCGGCGAAAGTCTCGTAGGTGCCTTGCAGGATTCCCTGGGTGCCGATGTAGATCCAGGAGCCCGCCGTCATCTGCCCGTACATGGTCAGCCCGAGGGCTTCGAGGCGGCGGAACTCCGGCCAGGTCGCCCAGTCCCCCACCAGATTCGAGTTCGCGATCAGCACGCGCGGCGCCCATTCATGGGTGCGGAACACTCCCACCGGTTTCCCGGATTGGACGAGCAGTGTCTCGTCCAGGTCGAGGGTGGTCAGTGTCCGGGTGATCGCGTCGAAACTGGCCCAATCCCGCGCCGCTTTCCCGGTGCCGCCATACACGACCAGGTCCTGCGGGCGTTCGGCCACGTCCGGATCCAAGTTGTTGTGCAGCATCCGGATCGCCGCTTCGGTCTGCCAGCTTTTGGCGGTCAACGCTGTGCCACGCGCAGCCCGCACTGTCCGTGCCGTCATGAACTGTCCTCCAGGTCCTTACGTGATGTTGGCTCCGTCGTCACGGCATGCCATCGCGGGGCCGCAAGTAATCCGTGGCTGGCGTCCTGATCCGGGCCGAGACGCCGGGGGCTTCAACATCTGGGTCACTGCCGAGAACATCCGGGACGACGGGAGATTCAACATTCAAGCTCCTACGACGGAAGGTGCTGGGCGACAGCGACGCTGAGGGCCCCGCTGCGGATCAACGCCTCCGCCGCCGCGATCTCCGGAGCGAGGTGCCGGTCCGGGCCGGGCCCTGGGACTGTGGTGCGCAGCAGCGCGACCGCGGCGGCGGTGGCCGGGCCGGGGTGCAGTGGCGCACGTAGATCCAATGCTCGTGCGGCAGTGAGGTATTCGATGGCCAGAACCGTGGTGAGCCCGTCTACCGCCTTGCGCAGTTTGCGTGCCGCCGACCAGCCCATCGATACATGGTCCTCCTGCATCGCACTGCTCGGGATCGAATCCACCGAGGCGGGCACCGCGAGGCGTTTCAGCTCGCTGACCACACCGGCCTGGGTGTACTGCGCGATCATGTGCCCGGAGTCGACACCGGGGTCTGCGGCCAGGAACGCCGGAAGACCATGGGAGCGTGCGGTATCCAGCATCCGGTCGGTGCGGCGCTCGGCCATGCTGGCCACGTCCGCGATCGGAATCGCCAGGAAATCCAGCACATACGCCACCGGCGCGCCGTGGAAGTTTCCGTTGGATTCGAGGCGGCCATCGGCCAGCACGACGGGATTGTCGATGGCGGAAGCCAATTCGCGGTCGGCGACGGTTTCGGCGTGCGCCACGGTATCGCGGGCGGCGCCGTGTACCTGCGGCGCGCAACGCAGGGAGTAGGCGTCCTGCACCCGATTGCAGTCCGGCCCGCGATGACTCGCCACGATCTCCGAGTCCGCCAACGCCGTACGAATCCGCTCCGCCGACCGCGCCTGCCCTGGATGCGGGCGCAACGCCTGCAGGTCCGCGGCGAACACCCGGTCGGTGCCGAGCAGCGCCTCCACGCTCATCGCCGCGGTAATGTCGGCGACGTCGAGCAGCATGCGCAGGTCTTCGATTGCGAGCACCAGCATGCCGAGCATGCCGTCGGTGCCATTGGTCAGCGCCAGCCCTTCCTTCTCGGCGAGCACGACGGGCTTGATCCCCGCGGCACGCAATGCTTCCGCAGCCGGACGCCGCACGCCCTCGGCATCGACGACCTCACCCTCCCCCATCAACGCCAGCCCGATCGCCGCCAGCGGCGCCAGATCCCCGGAGCACCCGAGCGACCCGTACTCCGGCACCACCGGCGCGATCCCCGCGTTCAACAGCGCGGCCAACGTATGCGCGGTCTCCGGCCGCACCCCGGTATGCCCGGTGGCCAGCGTCCGCAACCGCAGCAGCATCAATGCCCGCACCACCTCGCGCTCCACCGCCGCGCCGGCCCCCGCGGCATGCGAACGAATCAGCGACCGCTGCAGCGCGGCCCGGCTCTCCGGCGGAATGTGCCGCGTCGCCAGCGCCCCGAAGCCGGTCGACACCCCATAGGTCGGCACACTCCCGACCGCCAAGGCCTCCACATGCTCACGCGCCCTACCCAACCGCTTCTCCGCAGCCCCACTCAACCGCACCGTCGCCACACCCCGCGCGACAGCGACAACCCACTCCCGCGACAGCGGCCCATCCAATTCCACCTGTGCGATTTCCGGCATAGCTCCCATTCCACAACCGCAACCCCCCAGCCAGAACGAGGCCACGCCGGATACAGTCTGGTATTTCAGACAGATCGGGGAAACACCGTGAGCGAGCACCGCCAGCCGAGAGCAGAACCGAGCCACCGCTCATGAAAGCCGAGCTCAGCGATGCGCAGTCCTCGACCGAGATCCGCAAGCGGACCGAAGGTAATGCCGCCCTATCGCCCGCTACGGAATCCCGCGAGCGAACTGAAGGCAGAGCCGAGTCACCGCGCGTGCCGGAGCCAAACGCCAGCGACGGGCAGCCCATATACAAGCCCCGCAAGCGAACCGAGGGCAGAGCCGAGTTACCGCGTGTGCCGGAGCGAATCGCCAGTGACGGGCAGTCCGTACGTAAGCGAACCCAAGGTAGAGCCGGGCTATCGCTCATGGGCGCCAAACGCGAGCGGCGGGCAGACCGTGAGGGCGTCCCGAGCGAACTGATGGTGGAGCCGAGTTACCGCTCGGCGGAGCCAAAGGCTAACGAGGTGCAGTTCGTGAGTGAACCCCGCATGCGAACCGAGGGCAGAGCTGAGTTGTCGCACGTTACGGAGCCGAGCGCCAGCGAGGTGCAATCTGCAACGGAGTCCCGCGAGCGAACTGAAGGCAGAGCCGAGTCACCGCGTGTGCCGGAGTCAAACGCCAGTGACGGGCAGTCCGTACGAAAGGCCCGCAAGCGAACCCAAGGTAGAGCCGGGATAACGGTCATGGTCGGCCAACGCGAGCGACGGGCAGTCCGTAGGAGCCTCGCGAGCGAGCCGAGCGTAGCGCCGAGTTATCGCTCGACGGAGCCGAAGGCTGATGAGGTGCAGTCCTCGAGTGAACTCCGTAAGCGAACTGGAGGTCGAGCCAAGGCGCTTGGGAATGCGCCGGACGCTGGCGAGGTGCACCCGTGAGCGACATTCCGGCCCTGCGTCGTGGGCTCGCCGTGCTGCAGTTGCTGGCGACTCGGGCCGGCCCCGTTTCGGCCGCCACCATTGCGCGTGAGCTCGAGCTGCCTCGCTCTACCACCTATCACCTGCTCGCCGAACTCGAGCAGGCTCGGTTCGTTATCCATCTACCGGCTGAACGGCGTTATGGCCTTGGTATTGCCGCGTTCGAACTCGGCTCGGCGTACCTGCGGCACGATCCGCTGGAACGCCTCGCGGGCCCGCTATTGCGGGAGCTCGTGGAACGGGTCGGCCACAATGCCCATCTTGGTGTCCTGCACGGCAATGAGTTGTTGTACCTGATCAAGGAGCACCCTCGCCGACCCGAAACCTTGGTCACTGATGTCGGGGTACGGCTTCCGGCGCAGCTGACTGCTTCGGGTCGCGCTATCCTCGCGCACCTCCCGGCGGCGCATGTGCGGGCGCTGTTTCCTAACGCGGGTGCGTTTGTCCGCCGCACCGATCGGGGGCCGACGACCCTCGCTGCGCTGCGCTCGCTGCTATCGGCTGAGCATCGCCGCGGCTGGTCCTGCGAGGATGGCCACGTCACCCCGGGGTTCGCGTCGGTCGCGCACCCCGTGTTCGATCACGCCCATCACCCGATCGCCAGTATCAGCGTCACGTTGCGGCACCACTGCGACGACATTCCGTGCAGCGCTGACTGGTCCGCACTGGCGGCCGAAGTACATTGCAGCGCAACCGAACTGACCCGGCGCATCGGCGGGCGTGCCGACTGAGCACAGCGGTGTGCCGCCAGTGCTTCGCGTGAATGCGATGCTCCAGCGGCACAACACTTCCGGGCAAGCCCGAATTACTCGCAGGCGACCCCGTCTCCGTCTCGGTCGAGCTTCGAGCTGTAGCCGGGCTCACCCCGATGCAGCGGAGCGGCACCAGCGGCCCTCGCCGCAGCGCAATTGGCGTAGTAGGCGGCCTGCGGGACCGTCGTCACCGGTGCGGGAGGTGCGACAGTGGTCGGCACCACAACCGGGACACGCACCGTCGTCGGAACCACAACGGGCGCACGCACCGTTGTCGGAACAATCACCGGCGGCACAACCGTCGTTGGAACCGAAGTCGTCTGTGGCACAGCCTCGTTCAGCGTCGCGGTCGCCCCAGAAGTCGGTGTGCTGGTCGGGGTCGTCGTGGGCACCTGGGTGGCGATCGGCGCCACTCGGGCCGACGACGGCACCGTCGTGGACCCTGGCTTGTCACCGCCGCCGATCATGCCGACAAGCAATAAGAAGGCTAGTAATCCGCCGCCGATTGCGGCGAAAATCTTCAGATTCTTCTTCTTTGCTGCGCGCTGAGACGCATTCGGCTGCGGCCGGTTATCCATGGGGTACTTTCTCTGTCTCGCAGGCGAATCCGTCGCCGGTGCGGTCGAGCTATACCCAGGGATTCGGCGCCGTCGCGCCCAGCGTTACGGCTATGAGAGCGAACTGCTCTGACGCGCGCCGAGAACCCTTTCCAGGGCCGCTTTTTCGGACTCCGCAACTCGGAGGCGATAGCAGAACTTGACCTCGATCCGCTGTGTTCCCCCGCCGGCTACGATCCGCCGAAAACTCATCTCGCTCTTTCCTGCTCACTTCATCGACACTGCGCTACCGAAGGGTAACGACCCCAGAGAATATCGAGCGACCGATTGTTTTCCTAATCCGGCAATCCGGACGGGTCAACGCGGCGGGATCGCCGAGGGCGCGATGACAGCGAAAAGCGCGAACACGCCGCGCGCGAAATCGAGCCGCCCGACGCCGAATTGCCGCAGCGCCGGACCGTGATCAGCCGCCACAACCACGGTCACGCCCACCATCAGCACCCACCACGCGACCAGTGCGAAATACCGTGCCGGACGGGAATTCGCGGCGAAAGCGACACGCAACCGCTGGCAGTGAAACGGCACGTGCCGTTGTTCGTCGGCGAGAATGAGCCCGGCGACCTGGGTGGTCAAGGGATCGCCCGCACCGTCGCGCAGCGCCCGGTAGTACCTCAGCGCAACAACTTCCGCGAGCATCAGCACCATCAGTTCGATTCGCAACCCCAGCGCCCGCCGCAACCGCACGAACACCGCGTCGGTCCAGTGCCCGGAAATAGTCGGCTGCCCGGCGGCTTGCAGCAGCAGCCCGAGCAAGCGCGCGTGATTGCGTTCCTCGGCGATGAACAGCCGCACGGCGGCCGAATATTCCGGATCCC
Organism: Nocardia sp. XZ_19_385; assembly: GCF_015355755.1. NCBI lineage: Bacteria > Bacillati > Actinomycetota > Actinomycetes > Mycobacteriales > Nocardiaceae > Nocardia > Nocardia sp. XZ_19_385. The sequence continues at coordinate 286,906 of NZ_JACVEE010000003.1, read as the reverse complement.
CGGCGCGATCCGCTTTGCCGATCAGATTCGCGCCGTCGCCGCTCTCCCCCACCTGGAAGCGCTGCACACTGCGCACCACCGCCGGATCGAGCCGGGCGCCGCGTGACCAATCCGGGTCACCCGCGGCGGCGCGCGCGGTCACCTTCGCTTCGAACTCGCTTGTCCAGCGCGTGAAATCGCCAGAATGACCGACGCCGACCTGCACTTTGTTCATAGGCGAAACCCTAGGAAGCAGCTGTGCAGGTCGGCGGGGGCAGAAGTGGAGATTCTGTGCAGGGTTACGGCTTCCGGCCGACACCGCCCCACACCGAGCCGGGCCGGATCCCGCGCTCCTCTTCGTCGGTGCGCCAATAATTCAGGGGGACAATCCCTGGCTCCACCACTTCCAGCCCCTCGTAATAGCTGGCGATCACCTTGTTCGGACGCGGATGGTAGGGAACACCACCGGATTTCGCGTAGTTGTGGCAGAGCCGCACATAGCCTTCGTCATCGTCGGTGCCGTCGTTGTGCGCGAGGTAACTACCGGGGACGACAGCGTCCATCATGGTCTGGATGATGCCGCGCGCGTCATCGGCGGTGGGCGCGTGCCCGAGGACTCCCATGAACAGGATCGCGATGGGTTCCTTGAAGTTCAGCACGTTGCGGGAGTCGGCGATGATCGCCTCCGGCTCGTTGAAGTCGGCTTCCACATAGGTGGTCACCCCTTCGTCGGTGGTGTTGATCAGCAGCGCGCGGGCATGGGCGAGCACCAGCGGATCGTTGTCGACGTAGACGATCTTCGAGGACGGCGCCGCCTTCTGCGCCACCTCGTGCGTGTTCTCCATGGTCGGCAGGCCGGTTCCGATATCGATGAACTGCCGGATCCCGGCCTCGGCCGCCAAGTACCGGACGGACCGGATGAGGAACTGGCGGGACTGGATCGCCATGGTCTTGATGTCCGGGTATCCCTGCACCGAGGACTCCCCCACGACCCGATCGACCTCGTAGTTGTCGCGGCCCCCCAGCCAGTAGTTCCAGATCCGGGCCGAATGCGGAATATCGGTGCGGATTAGGTCTTTGCGCTTGTTCGCCATGGAGGCTCCTGAAACGAAAGCAACGGTTGCGTCGCGGTGACTGTACTGCCGATCGGTGGTCCACCGGAGCGGGTTTCGCGGACTGTGGGCGATCCGAGTCCCGGTTGCCAGAAAATCTCGGAAAAAGTTCTGCGAAGTATGTCGAGGAAGCGCGATCGGCTCCGACTTACAGGCAACAAGCCCGAACATGCGGGCTAAAACCTGAAGGAGAACATCATGAGCATCATCAAGAGCACCGGAGCGGTCGTCGCCGGACTCGCCGCGGCGAGCATCGCATCCCTCGGCACCGACGCGGCCCTGAAGGCAGCCGGCGTGCTGCCCCATGATCATCTGTATGTCGGTGTGCCGCTGGTCCTTACGGTGATCGGCTATCGCACGGTATTCAACATCCTCGGCGCCTACCTCACCGCGTCACTGGCGCCCCGGCGACCGTTGAAGCACGCGGTAATCCTGGGCGGCATCGGCACGTTCTTCTCCGCGTTCGGCGCCGTGGCCACCTACGACATGGATATCGGACCGCACTACTACGCCCTGAGCCTGGTCGTGCTGGCCATGCCGAGCGCACTGCTCGGCGGCTACCTGCAGACTCGCGGGCGGGCCGCGCGGGTGGCGGTGGCCTAGGACTCCAGCACCGCCATGGCGGCATTGTGGCCGCCGATCCCGCTGACGCCCCCACCGCGCACCGCGCCTGCCCCACAGAGGAATACGGTCTTCCGGCCGGTCCCCACACCCCATCGGGTGGCGGGATCGGCCGGATCGTCGTCGTGGCAAGGGAAGGCGAGATCGCGGTGGAAGATGTGACCGCCGGGCAGGCCGATGTCGCGTTCCAGATCGATCGGGGATTTGGCCTCCAGGCAGGGTTTGCCGGTGGCGTCGAGGGCCAGGCAGTCGGCGATGGGCTCGGCCAAGACCGTATCCAATTGCGCGAGAGTTGCTTTCACCAGCTCATCTTTGGCCTTGGTGGGGTCGGCGGCGAACAGCCGCGCGGGGGTGTGCAATCCGAACAGGGTGAGGGTGTGCAGGCCCGCCACGGCGGCATCCGGGGACAGAATGGACGGGTCGGTCAGTGTGTGACAGTAGATTTCGGAAGGCGGGGCAGCGGGGAGCCGGCCGTCCGCAGCATCCCGGTAGGCCTGTTCCAGCTGGCTGTAGGACTCGGCGATGTGGAATGTTCCGGCGAAGGCGTCGCGCGGATCCACTGCGGTATCGCGCAATCGAGGCAGCCGACGCAGAACCATGTTCAGTTTGAGTTGCGCACCTTCGGGTTTCACGGGCAATGGATCGCCGAGCAAGCGGGCCAGCTCGTATGGGGAGGCGTTCACCAGGACGTGACCGGCACCGGTGATTCCGCGCTCATGCCGGACTTCCGTTGTGCCACCGTCTGTTTCGATCGCGATGACCGCACAGCCGGTGACGATTTCGGCTCCGGCGGCACGGGCCGCGTCGGCCAGCGCGTCGGTCAGCGCACCCATGCCGCCGACCGGCACATCCCAGTCGCCGGTGCCGCCGCCGATCACGTGATACAGAAAGCAGCGGTTCTGCAGCAGGGACGGGTCGTGGGCGTGGGCGAAGGTGCCGATCAGCGCGTCGGTGAGCACGATGCCACGCACGGTGTCGTCGGCGAAGGTCGCCTCGATGGTCTCGCCGAGCGGCCGCTCGAAGATCGCCTCCCACATGGCCTCGTCATCGATGAGCTCGGCCAGTTCGGTGCGCGCGGGCAGCGGCTGGGTCAGGGTCGGGAACACGCGTTCCGCCAACCGGCCGGTGCGCGCGTAAAAGCCTTGCCACGCTTGGTAATCCCGGTCCGAACCGGTGAGCCGGGCGAAGCTGTCCCGGGTGCGGTCCGCGGATCCGGTGTCGATCAGCAGGCCGCCGGAGCCCACCGGCGTATAAGAGGAGATCCGCCGCCTGCGTGTTTCGAACCGCAGGCCGAGGTCCCGAATGATCTGCGGCGGAAGCAGACTCACCAGATACGAGTATCGCGACACCCGCGCGCCGATGCCCGCGAACATGCGCGCCGAGACGGCCGCGCCGCCGGTGTCCGGCTCCTTTTCCAGAACCAGCACCGATCGTCCGGCTTGCGCCAGGTAGGCAGCGGCGACAAGGCCGTTGTGGCCGCCGCCGACGATCACGGCATCGTAGGAGGAGCGCGTCGGGGTCATCCGTCTTCGATAGCACGCCGGGCGAGCCGGAAGCTGCCGACGCGCAGTATTTGCCTGAAGTTGTCTGAGATCAGTGCACAGGTGCCGGGACGGACCGATCCACGGCTCGGCCGGGTGCTTGCGCGTAGCTCCCCGAGCGGACCGTAGCAGGACCCTCCGACAACTCGAATCCCCGTGTCGGACAGGCCAAACGACCAGATAGGTAGACGTTTCCAGGCGCCGAAACTTGTCGGTGCCCCCGCGTAAGTTGATCACCATGACAAGCAACGGGAGGGAAGCCGATGGACACCTCTGAATGGGAGCGAAGCTCGGTGGTGCGGGTGTTGCCCACCGTCGCACCTCGCAAGCTGGCGAAGGTTCCTTTCGTCGAAATGGCCGACGGCAGGCTGCAGGGCGTGGTGTCCAGCGGCTCCGATATCGCACGGGTCTACGTGTCCTCGGTGTCGGCCAAGACGCACGGGCTCAGCTGCAGCACGAACAACAATCGGCCCTGTGGCGGGTTGAACAACGGGTGGCAGTGCAAACACATCGACGCGCTGATCACCGAGGCGGCCCTGCAGTACGGGGTGGAGCGGGTGGCCGGGTTCCTGCGGGTGGAGGCCACCGACGCACGGGAGCTCACGGGCGCGCTGCGGGGCCGCCGCGACCCGGCGCCGGCGGCCGCGGTGTTCAGCCGCTTCCTGCGGCATCTCGCCTATCTGGAACTACCGGGCAGCTCCGCGCCGATTCCGGAGCTGCAGTGGTTCCCGGCCACGGGGGTGCAGCGCTGATGCTCGCGACACAACTGGCCCAGCTACTGGACGAGCCGGCGGGGGTCGCCGAGGTCGGCGAGGTGATCGCCGGGTTCGACGACGCCCTGGTGCACGGGTTCGCACGGATCGGCGACGAGCAGGCCGCGGCACTGGCCACACTCGCCGGGGCGATCGGCGGCTCGCCGCTGAGCGCGCCTGTCGCCGATGCCATCGCCAAGCTGAATACGGGCTCGATCGGCCCGGAAGATCTTTCGGCACTGGCCGCCGCCCGCGCGGCACTGCTCGGAGCGGTGCACGACGCACTCACCGAGCGGCTCGATACCGCACTCGGCCGATCGAGATCCGCATGGGTCCAGGGGGATTCGGCCGCGGCACCGGGAAATCTGGTCGCGGGCTGCCGAGCCTGGCTGCAGGAGCTGGCGATCACCGGCTGGCGCGGCGTCGACCACGACCTGGTCTCGGCGGCCGACCAGACAGTGGAGGCCTTGTGGGCCGAGCCCGGTCTGCGGCGGCTCGCTGTACTGCTGGACGGGCTCGCCGCGGAGCTGAGTGCCTCGTCTCCGGTAGCGACCATGGATCGGGTACCGGCCAAACGCTGGGCCGACCTCTGGGCGCGGGCGCTGCTGCTGTCCTGGCGGGGCGACGAGTTCTCCGGAGCCACAACGGTTTCCGGACGCCTGCTGATCCTCGGCGTGGACGTACACGAGCACGGGACAGCGGTTCAGGCACAGGTGTATGCCGTGCTGGAAAGCTCGGAAGGCACCCGGCGAGTACGGGCGAGCGTCTCCGCCGCCAAAGTCGACACCATTGTCGGCCCGGCGATCTGGCAAGTGCTCGGCGCGCATCCCGTGCTCCTGAAAGCGCTGGCCGAACACCGCAGCGTCGACGTAACCGACATGCCGCTCACCGCGAGTGGCGACCTGCTCTGGCACGACGACCGCGCCGCGCTGGGCGCCCCGGCGGATCCGTTCGCCAGCGCGCGGATTCAGCTCCCTGCGGCAACCGGCCCGGCCGTGCCGCCACTGGACCGCGATCCCGTCCACGTTGCCGAACCGGTCCTGCTGGAGGGCTACCGGCTCAAGGAGGGCAGCCTCGAGCTCGACGGACATCGGCTCGCCTTGGAGCTGGACCGGCTGCCCAGCTGCGGCCCGCTCACCCCGACGTCGTTCACCGGCTCCTCGGCGTGCCTCGGCTTGCTGCGGTGGGACGCGGGCAGCTGGAGCCTGCGCCCGCTCGCCGTGCGGAAGACAGTCAAGGGCGCGATCACCGAACTGCACGGCGGCGATTGGGCGTGCGGCCCGACCGATCCGAAAGTCGTGAAGGCACAGGCGAAGTCGGGCGATTCCGTGGCAGTGCTACGGGAACGAGCAGGCAGGTTGCTGCGGAAATGAACGAGACCTACGAAACCCAGCGACAGATCCTGTATTGGCGTCTGCTCGCGAGCATCTTCGACAACGAGCCGCAGCCGGCGCTGGAATCGGGCAGCGCCGCCGTAGTCGGCGACCTCGGGCTCCCGGTCGCACTGCTCGACCCGGGTGTCTCGATCGACACTGTCGTGCAACGGTTTCCGGAACTGGAAACAGAATTCGAAACCCTTGGGGCCGCAGTCCGGACCGAAGACGACGCGGACGCGGACGAACCCGCAGCGACGGACCTTCCCGACGCCGACGCCGACGCCGATGCCGCGAATGTCGTTGATACGCAGCAGGTCCGGAGTGCCGCACTGGTCTCCAAACTGCTGCTCAACGTCTTCGCCACCGGTTCGGGCAATGTCAGCGCCACCCAGCTCGCGGGCTGGCAGCGGGACGCGGGCTGGCTGAAGCGGATCCTCGGTGACGAGGGCAACGGCGAGATGCGCACGGTGCTGGCAGATTTGGAAGGCGATCTGGTCTCCCGGATGCGGCTGCGCGAAGTGCTGGCCGACCCGGGCCTGGCCGCCCAGCTCACCCCGAGCATGTCGCTGATCGAACAGCTGCTGCGCGACAAATCCAACCTCTCCGGCATCGCCCTGGCCAATGCCAAGGCGCTGATCCGGCGGTTCGTCGAGCAGATCGCCGAGGTGCTGCGCACCCAGGTGCAGCAGGCCAGTGCGGGCACGATCGACCGTTCGGTGCCGCCCAAGCGGATCCTGCGCAACCTCGATGTCGACCGGACCATCTGGAAGAACCTGCCGAACTGGAACCCGAACGACGAACGCCTCTACGTGGATCGGCTGTTCTACCGGCAGACCGCCAAGCGGACGGTGCCCGCGAAGATGATCGTCGTGGTCGACCAGTCCGGGTCCATGGTCGACGCCATGGTCAACTGCACCATCCTGGCCTCGATTTTCGCCGGCCTGCCGAAGGTCGACGTGCATCTGATCGCCTACGACACCGACGCCCTCGACCTCACACCCTGGGTGCACGATCCGTTCGAGGTGCTGCTGCGCACCAACCTCGGCGGCGGCACCGACGGCCGGGTCGCCATGACCCTCACGCAGCCGAAGATCACCGACCCGAAAAACACCGTGGTGGTGTGGATCTCGGACTTCTACGAATGGGAATGCCAACCCCTGTTCGAGTCCATGCAGGCCATTCATCGCAACGGGGTGAAGTTCATCCCGGTCGGCTCGGTCAACAGCTCCGGGCACCAGAGCGTGAATCCGTGGTTCAAAGAACGCTTCAAAACCATGGGGACGCCGGTGCTTTCGGGCCGCATCCAGAAACTCGTCCACGAACTCAAGAACTTTCTCGACTAGGAGATTTCAGACATGTCCGACACCTTGCGCGCCCCTGCCGAAGTCAAGTACGCCGACGAGCTGGCCTGGCTGGAATCGATCGACGACGGACCCAAGCCGTTCTCGTGGCGGTTGAGCCCGAAGATGGTCCGCTTGTTCATTCTGGGCTCCGAACGCGCCGATGGACTGGACCGCCAGATCGACCAGAAGTGGTTCGGTGACCGCAGTTTCGTCGAGCGCAGCATCGTCACCCTGGCTTCCGACCGTGGCCTGCTGCTGATCGGCGACCCGGGCACCGGCAAGAGCTGGCTGGCCGAACTCCTGTCCGCCGCGATCAGCCGCAACTCCACCCTCGTCGTACAGGGCACCGCCGGCACCACCGAGGATCACATCAAGTACTCCTGGAACATCTCCATGGTCATCGCCAAGGGCCAGTCCCGGGAGTCGATGATCCCCTCGCCCATCATGACCGCGATGGAGAACGGCGTGATCGGCCGTTTCGAAGAACTCACCCGCTCCACCAGCGATGTCCAGGACGCATTGATCTCGATCCTGTCCGAGAAATACGTCTCCATCCCCGAACTCGACGACGACAACATCGTCTTCGCCAAGCCCGGCTTCTCCATCATCGCCACCGCCAACAGCCGCGACCGCGGCGTGAACGATCTGTCCTCGGCGCTCAAGCGCCGCTTCAATTTCGTGCGCATCCCGGTGGTCACGAACAAGCGCAGCGAAGCCGAGATCGTGCGTTTCCGGACCGCCGAGCTGCTGCGCCGACACCAGATCGAACTGGAGGTGCCGCCCACGCTGCTCGACATCCTGCTGGATTCCTTCGCCGATCTGCGCGCCGCCGCGGCTGCTGCCGCCAGTGACGACGAGAAGCTGGAGTCGGCGCTCTCGACCGCCGAGCAGATCGGTGTGCTCGAGGACGCCATCCTGCACAGCCAGTTCTTCGGCGACAGCACCCTGCGAGCGAACACCCTGGCGAGTTCGCTGGTCGGGTCGCTGGCCCGGCGGGCGCCGGAGGATCTGGCGATCCTCAACAAGTTCTGGCACGGCGTGGTCGAACCGCGCAGCAAGAACTCCGATGACTGGTCGCAGTTCCTGGACGGCGGCAAGGACGCGATCGCGAGGCTCTCATGACCGAGCCGGCACAGTTCTCCGCGCTACGCGACCAACTGACCACCGCCGCAACGCAATTCGCCGGTGCACCCGGTGCGGCCACGGATATCTTGACCGGCATCGTCGACGATGTCGACCGGGCGCTGCGCGAAGAGCTCGAGATCTTCCCGGTGTGCCACCATTCGCCCGCCTCCGCGCTGGCGATGGCACGCCGACTGCACGAAAAACGGCCCAGCGTCATCTATTTGGAGCTGTGTGAGGATCTGCGCCCGATTCTGGACGAGCTGCGCAACTGCAAGCTGCCGGTCGCGGTGCAGGCCTGGGCGGGCGAGCCGGACGGGTTGCCGAAGGAGTGGGCGCCGCTGTCGGTGGTCGCACCGATCACCGAGGCGTCCGCGGAATATCAGGCCATCGCCTACGCGCTCGACACTCCCGGCGTGGAACTGGTGCTGGTCGACCGTTCCACCGACCACGTTTTCCAGTGGACGCCGGCCGAACCCGCGGAGCCGGCCGAGGGCGAGGAAGCAGCCCTGCACGGTGACGCGGTGGGCATCGAAATCGGCGATATGCGACCGCATTTCGCCGAGCTGGAGCAGCATCTGCTGCACCACGGCAAGGTCCGGCATTGGTCGGAATGGTGGGACCAGTACGTCGAACAGCCGTTGTCGGGCGCCGATTACGACACCTACCGCCAGGTGATGGTGTTGATCGGCAGCCTGTTCCGCCGGTTGCGGCGCACCGATCTGGACCGCGACGAGGACCGGGAACGCTACATGTGGACCCGCATGCGCGAGCACCTTGCCGCGACCGGTGCCGACCCCGCTAGCTGCCTCTACATCTGCGGCGCGTTCCACGCGGCCAGCCGGGTCGAGCAGTTCGGGCTGGCTTCGCAGGCGCCCTTCGAGATCACTCCGCGTTCGGCGACGGCCTGGCAGTACGGGCTGATCCCGTCCAGCCATTCCGCGATCGAAGCGCAATTCGGGCTGGCCTCGGGTTCGGTCTCGATCGCCACGGCGACCTGGGCGAAGGGCTTGCGGCGCAACGGGATCAAGTCGTTCCAGTTGAACGGGCAACCCGCGAAGGCCAGTACCCGGCGCGGGAAGGTGCAGCCGCTGGCCACGGTTCCGGCCGCTGCCGACAAGCTCTCCGGGTTCCTGTCCAGCCCACCGCAACTGGACGCCCTCGACGAAGCCGAACTCCTGGAATGGTCGGTCGACATCGTCCGGCTGGCCCGGCGCAACGGCTACCTGGCCTCCACCGCCGACGCCATCGCGGTCTTCGAGACCTCGATCCTGTTGGCGGGCATGCGAAATCGGGCCCGCCCGACCCCGTACGACTTCCAAGACGCGGCGATCACCTGCATCGAGAAGGACCACACGCCCGGTCGTCGCGACGTGCGGCGGCTCTGCGAGATCCTGCTCGGCGGCGATCGGATCGGCCAGGTCGGCTATGCCGCGCTGCCGCCGCTGGCCCAGGATGTCCTCGATCGGCTCGAACCCCTCGGGCTGGACCTGAGCAAACGCACCGTGCAGCGCTGCCTGCTCGACCTGCAAACCGACAAGCATCTGCAACCGTGCTCGGACCTGCTCTGGATCCTGCGCCGGCTCATGCCCGCCGAGGCGGTGCGCCCCATCATGGGCACACGAGCACTGGGTGAACGCTCGATTCAGGAATCCTGGGATCTGGCGATCGGCAAACACCAGCGCGCCCTGGTCCAGATCGGCTACGAGGGCGTGACTCTCGAACAGGTGCTGGAGCAGCGGCTCCGGCGGGCCGTCAACGACCCAGATGCCACCGCGGCGGTGGCACTGGCCGCCGTCGAGGACGCGCTGTTGTACTTGGGCTCCTCCCGGCTCGCCGACGAGCTGGGCTCCCGCGCGGTGGAATTGCTGGCCGCCGAGCGCTCGGTCGACGATGCCCCGGAGGTGCTGCGCCGAATCCGCCTGCTACTCAACTACTTCCGCTCTACCGAGGCCGGATTGCCGGACTGGTGCGGGAAATTCGTCACTGCTGGCTATGCCCACTACTGCACCCTGCTGCCCACCGCGTTCGCCGACGAAGACACCGGCGTCCGCCCGGTCGCGGCCATGCTCGGCTTCCTGTTCGGCATGGAGAACCTGGCGCTGTCCCTGGGCTGCGATCACACCCAGCTCGAACTCGCGGTCCTGCAATCCCATCCGGAGGCACCGGCCAAGGTCGCGCTGCTCTGGGCCACCCGCTACCAACTGGGCCTGCTGACACTGCCGGAACTGCGCACCCGTTGCGACGACATGCTCGCCAATCCCCTTGTCGTCCCGGCTTTCCCGCAGTATCTCAGCGGCTTCATCCAGGCCATGGACCCGGTCCCCACGCTGAAACCCTTCATCGTGGAGGTGTTGTCGAAGGCCTTCGGCCGGCTCCCCGACTCGGTCCTGCTCCCCTGGCTGCCAAAACTGATCACCACGTTGAAAGGCCAAGCAGCCGAACTCATCCCGTCTCTCACCCGCGAAGCGGGCCGCACCTTCCCCGCGACCCTGCCCGCACTCCAATCCTGGGTGCCGCCGTGGATCGCGGCACCGAAACCCCTCGCCGCGCTCCCCGCTGCGCCGGGCGGCCCGGCCACCGACCTGCTCCGATCCCATCCCGCGACCTGTGACGCTCTCACCGAGTTGCTCGGTTACCAGGGAACGTGGCAGTCGGCCGGTCCCGCCACCAACACGGCCGTGACGGCCTTGCTGGACAAGCACCCCGCCACGGCCACCGCGCTCGCGACCCTCGTCCCGGGCGCCTGACCACTCCGCGCCCGAAACCTGCGGCACCCCATGTGCCGCAGGCTTTCGGGCGTCCAGCACTTGATAGGTGTCAACCCGCCTGACATTCAGGCACTATGGCGGAGTGGGGATTCGGGAAGTTCTAGGCCGGGCAGCATCGGTGCGTCCGCGCCCGCGCGTGGTACTGCGGTGGTCGGCCATCGTTGTCTTGGCAGGTGCGCTCGCCGTGCTGGCCTCGGTCGGCTGGGTCAGGTATCAGGCCAGCGGGCACGAGTACACGGCGGACGCGGTACCGGCGACAGAGGTCGCGATCGTCTTCGGCGCGCAGGTATATGACGACGGCCAGCCGTCGCCGTACTTGGCGGCGCGACTGGATATCGGGCGGCAGCTGCTGGAGTCCGGGAAGGTCAAGGCGCTCTTGCTGACCGGGGACAACGGCCGGCGCACCTACGACGAGCCCGAGGCCATGCGCAGATATCTGGTGCGCAAGGGCGTCCCGTCCGCCAAGATCGCGCTGGACTACGCCGGGTTCGACACCTATCAGTCCTGCGTCCGGGCACACAAGATCTTCGGCGTGCGGCGGGCGATCGTCGTGACCCAGGATTTCAGCGTTCCCCGCACGGTGTCGCTGTGTCAGGCGGCCGGGATCGAGACCGACGCGGTGGCAGACCACAGTCAGCCGCACGAGGGTGTCTGGATCAAGTGCTGGGTGCGCGATCAGATCGCCTCGACCAAGGCGGTGTGGGAGATGGCCACCGAGCCGGACCCGAAGTTCCTCGGAAACGAGGAGACCTCGGTGCGAGACGCTATTTCGGCGAGTCCGAAGTAACGGTCTCAGCCGCCGTGCACGACGCAGCCGTAGCCGAGGTGCTGGCCGGTGCCGACGCGCACGTCGACCGTCGCGGTGATGATGTCGTCGGGAACCTGGACAGCGCCGAGGGTGTGTAGGCCCGTAGTCGCGGGCACCCATTTCAGGATGGCGACGCCGCCGGTCGGTTTGATCGTGTTGAGCGGAATTCCGTTGTCGTAGAAGTAGACCGGGGCCACAGGGTCGGTGACGAACGCTTGCACGGTATAGGTGCAGCCGGTGCCGTAATTGGTGGCGGAACCGACGTTGATGTCGGCGAAGATCCCGAGACGGGTCGCGGTCGCGCCCGCTCCGGGCGCACCGAGCAGTGCGGTCGCCGACATTGCGGCGCAGACGGCCGCGACGACGCCCACGCGCAGGGGCAGTCGGGCGGTTGGTTCGGTGATCCGGTCACTCATGTGGGAGTCCCTCGTCGCGCGGTGCCGGCGCACGTCGATGGAGCTGCGTCGGCCGGTCCAGTGCGCCTGATGGTAACGGCTGCACCCGCCCGATAACGGCTGATCACGCCAGCGCGTCAGCTAGAGACAATGCACCCCCGTCGTCCCAGCGCATGCCGGGACGACGAGGGGCCACTCAGTCGACCAGGACCGCGATCGGTTCCGCGACGCAGGCCGGTTTCGCACCGCCCTCGATCTCGATGGTGACCCGAGTCGAGATCTGAGCGCCCGCGGACTTGCGATCCACCGCGACCAGCTCGACTCCGGCTCGCACCCGGCTGCCCACCGGCACCGCGGCCGGGAACCGGACCTTGTCGGAGCCGTAGTTGATGCCCATCTTCAGCCCGTCGACCCGGTAGATCTCGGACACCAGCATCGGCAGCAGCGACAGCGTCAGGTACCCGTGCGCGATGGTGGTCCCGTACGGTCCATCGGCGGCCCGGACCGGATCGACGTGAATCCACTGGTGATCACCGGTTGCCTCGGCGAACAGATTCACCTGCTCCTGGGTGATGGTGTGCCAGTCGCTGTAACCGAGATGCGTGCCGACCGCCTGCTCGAGTTCGGCCGTTCCATTGAAAATCTTCATGGCGTCAGCTGGTCGGTCCGCCCGCGACGTAGAGGACCTGGCCGGACACGAATCCGGCCGCCTCACCGACGAAGAAGGAGACCGCGTTGGCGATGTCGTCGGGCTGCCCGACCCGCTGGACCGGGATCTGCTTGGCCGAGAACTCGATGAACTGGTCGAAGGGCACACCCACCCGCTCGGCGGTCGAGGCGGTCATGTCGGTCTGGATGAAGCCGGGTGCGATCGCGTTCACGGTGACGCCGAACTTGCCGAGCTCGATCGCGAGGGTCTTGGTGAAGCCCTGCAGGCCGGCCTTGGCCGCGGAGTAGTTGGCCTGCCCGCGGTTGCCCAGCGCCGAGGTGCTCGACAGGTTGACGATGCGGCCCCACTTGGCTTCGGTCATGTACTTCTGGGTGGCGCGGCTCATCAGGAACGACCCGCGCAGGTGCACGTTCATCACCGAATCCCAGTCCGCCAGCGACATTTTGAACAGCAGGTTGTCGCGCAGGATGCCCGCGTTGTTCACCAGTACGGTCGGGGCGCCGAGTTCGTCGGCGACCCGCTGCACCGCCGCTTCGGCCGACTGCTCGTCGGAGACGTCGACGCCGACGGCAAGAGCCTTGCCACCGGCGGCTTCGATTTCGGAGACCACGGTCTTGCAGGCGGATTCGTCGAGATCCAGGATGGCGACCGCGAAACCGTCGGCGGCGAGCCGGCGGGCGGTGGCCGCGCCGATGCCGCGGGCGGATCCGGTGACAATGGCTGTTCGGGTCATGGAGACTCCTGACGTGAATGGGCGACGTTCGAGACATACGTTACGAGCTGTATTATTCACCCGGTGCGCAACCCCCCGCCCACCCGTTCCCCCGGCCGCCCGGCCTCGGCAACCCGCGAACAGGTCCTCGACCTCACCCGCCGCGCCTTCCTGGCGGGTGAGCGCGTCGACGTGCAAGCCATCGCCGCGGAACTCGGGCTCAGCCGCGCCTCCATCTACCGCTGGTTCGGTTCCCGCGACGGACTGCTCGGCGCCATGCTGGTCCAAGAATACGAGGGCCTGATCGCCCGGGCCGATACGCGCTGCCGTGCCAGCGGGGCGCAACGCGTGCTCGAAGTGTTCGACCGGGTCGCCCGCTGGGAGTCCGACAACGAACCCTTCCGCCGCTACTTCGAGAACGAACCGCTGTCCGGTCTGCGCATCATCACCGCCGGTGACGGGCCGGTGCAGACCAGAGCCATTGCGGCCGTGGAAGAACTGATCGCCCGCGTGGAGCGCGAGGACGGCTACCAGCCACCGCTGGAACGCCCCTTGCTCGCCTACTCGTTGGTCCGCCTGGCCGAGGCATTCCTGTACAACGACCGCGCCGCCGGTATTCGCGGCGACGTCGACCGGCTCCGGCAGGTTGTCGCGGTGCTTGTCGGCGCCAACCCTGCCGCAGACTAGGACGCCCGCACCCCAGTGGCAGCGGCCAACAAACTCCTCGAGTATGTCCCTTCCTGCCCGCAAGGACGTCGGCACCCACTAAGCCTTCGGGCAACGCCCCGACCCACCGCCTACTACGGCGTCGGCACTCCCGCTCAGTAGCGGCCCGACAAACAGCGCGAGCAAGGCGCCGACCCACCGCCCTATAAGTCACTCGCACCCCGCTGAGCAGCGGTGCGACGAACTCTTCGAGCAAGGCGCGTTCCTCGCCGACGTCGCGGCCCGGGACGGTGAGCAGCGAGACGATCACTCTGGTGATCCATCGGGCAAGCAGCGGGAGTTCCGCTGCCCCGCTCGCGCCGAGGAAGTGCCCCGCCATTGCCTCGATGACCTCCGACGACTGACCGATGTCACCCGCGAACCCGGCGTTGGTGGGGGTGAACCAAGCGATCAGCAATGGGTCGGCCCGGACCGCGTGCACTGCCGCGAGCATCGCCGCGACAATTCGCTCGATCGGCTCTTCGATCCCCGCGACCTCGTCGGCCACCTCAGCCCCCAACCGTCGCGCTTCGCGATGCACGAACGCCAGTCGCAGCGCCTGCCGATTCTCGAAATAGCGGTAGACCGTCGCGCGCGAACAACCCGCTGCCCGGGCAACTTCCGCCATCCCGGTCTCGGCCACACCACTCTCAGCGAAGACTCGACCAGCCGCGTCGAGGATTCGCTCCACCGCCGCGTCGTTCCGCTCGTCGCGAAGCCAACCGCTCACCACAGCGCCACACCATGCCGCCACTGCGAAGCGCCTTGTGGCGATAGCGAAGCCACCTGCTGCGAGACGGCACCGACCAGCACCGGCATCCCCGTCGAAACTGCGTGGACTGGCATCTCAGCACCTGACCTACACGGAGTACGAGAGCCGTTGCCGCCCTTGGATTCCTGCATCGCTCTACCTCTCATCCCGCGACCTGGAACGGCACGTTCGTAGGCCAGCGCACGTAATTCCCTTCCGACCAGCGAACCCCGTCGAGATCGACTGTGAAAGCAGGGCAGCGGGTCAGTAGCTCTTCCAACGCGACCCGGGCCTGCATCCGAGCGGCAGCCGCACCGAGACAGTGATGGTTGCCGTGGCTGAAGGTCATGATCTGCCGTGGTTTGCGGCGCACATCGAGTTCGCCTGCGTTGGCACCGAATTCGCGCTCGTCGTGGTTGGCCGAGGCGTACAGCAGCAAGGTCCGGCGACCGGCGGGGATGGTGACGCCGTGCAGCTCGACGTCCCGGCGCAGCGTGCGCGCGAGTCCCTGCACCGGTGAGGTGAGCCGCAGGAATTCCTCGACCGCGTCCGGGATCAGGCTCGGGTCGTCGATCAGCAGCTGCCGCTGATCCGGTCGCTGATGCAGCAATTGCACTGCGCCGCCGAGGTTTCCGGTGGTGGTGTCGTTGCCGCCGGTGATCATCGTGAAGGCGAAGCCGAGGATCGCCAGGATCCCCGCGAAATCACCGTCGGCCCCCATTCCCGCGGCCACCAGGTGCGAGATGGTGTCGTCGCCGGGCTCGCCGCGGCGGCGTTCGATCAGGCCGGTGAAATACTGGAGCAGCTCCCCCACCGCCGCCTGCGCGTCCGCGACGTTCCCCTGCGCCGAGGCCGCGACGATCGCTTCGGTCCAGCTGTCGAAGTTCGACCGATCCGCTTCCGGCACACCGAGATAGTGCGCGACGACCATGCTCGGCAGCGGCTTGAACAGCTCGGTGACGATGTCGCCGCCGCCGGCGGCCCGCAGTCGCTCGATCCGCTCGATCACGAACTCCCGCACCGCCGGTTCCACCGCGCTCACCTGGCGCGGCGTGAACCCCTTCGAGACATGCTTGCGAAAGTCGGTGTGCTCCGGCGGATCCGTGAACACGAACGGCCGGTTCTCCCCCAGCCCCACCTTTTCCAGATCTCGATAGTCGATGGTGATCCCCGAGGCCGAGGAGTACGTCGCGGGATCACGAGCCGCCTCGTACACATCCGAATATCGCGACAGCACAAAGTAATCCGACTCCGGGTCACCCTCGGGGATCACGTGGTGCACCGGATCGTGGTCCCGCAGCGCGGCATACATCTGCCACGGATCTCGCCAGGTCACCCCCGACCGCAACTCGAACCGGACGCTACTGGACAACCCTGACGACATGTCGCCACCGTAAGACAATCAATCAATTTTGTCTAGAACACGTTTCAGTCCCCACCCGCGCCCCGGCGCGCTCCGCCGAGGCGGGCTGGCGGTCTTCGTCCACGGCCTCATCAGCAATAGCTTCTTCTGGACACCCGTGGTCCGCGAACTGGCCTTGCTGGGTCACCGCAGCCTGCCGGTAGTCCTACCCGGCCATGGGCTCGACGCCCCGCTACCCATGTCCTACCAAACGCAGGATCTAGCCGCGTTCAGCGCCGCCCCCTCACCGATGTCCGCAATCACGGTGGAGGACAACGTTTCCCACGTCATCGACGTAGTGCAGCGGGTGCACCGGCGCGGCCCGGTCATCCTGGTCGCCGGCCATGCCCGGGTCGTCCACCAGGCCCGCGAACTGGCCGCTCCGGTGACAGGCATAGAGACGCCCGGGCGGTGCGGCAGGCGACGCAGGAGGGGCGCCGATGCGCGTTCTACCGCGGCGGCGGATCGCACCAGACGCCAGGGCACGCTGGGCAGGGCCACCGGTGACAGCTGCATGCCGACGAAGGCGGTGTCCCAATGGGTGTCGATATGCGCGATCTTCATGTCCTCGTCATGAGGTAGCGATCGATGCCGATGAAGTTGACGCACCGGCCGGTCGGGGAACCAGGACCCGCCACCTTCACCGATCTCGTCACCGCGCTGGCCGCGGACGGCGCGAGCCTCGCCGCGATCCTGCGGGCGTTGGCGTACGTGCCCTCGGGCACGTGGATCAATGACAACATCCGCCGACTTCCCCGGCCGCTCCTGGCGCAACTCTTCACCGCCGCCGACGACGAGGCATTCGCGGCCGCGGTTCGCGCGCGATTGGACGCGGACCTGCGCGCCGAAACCGCCGAGGCACCCACCCGTGGTTGAGTCGGGGGATGTGCCGATCCATCAGTGAACTGGATGCAGCTGTCTCCGACTGCCGCGCCTGCCCGCGGCTGGTGGCCTGGCGGGAGCAGGTCGCGCGGGAGAAACGGGCCGCCTTCCGGGACGAACCCTATTGGGGGCGACCGGTTCCCGGGTTCGGACCGGACGACGCGCGGCTGTTGATCGTCGGGTTGGCGCCGGCCGCGCACGGCGGGAACCGGACCGGTCGGATGTTCACCGGTGATCGCAGTGGTGATGTCCTGTATGCCGCCATGTACGCGGTGGGTCTGGCGAATCAGCCGACCGCTGTGCATCGCGACGACGGTCTCCAACTCGTCGGCACCCGCGTCACCGCACCTGTGCACTGCGCGCCGCCGGACAACAAACCACTACCCGAGGAGCGCGACCGCTGCCGCCATTGGCTGGAAACCGCACTGGACCTGCTCGCCCCCACAGTGCGAGCGATCGTGGTACTCGGCGGGTTCGGCTGGCAGGCGCTGCTGCCCGTGCTCGACGGTGCCGGCTGGGCGATTCCACGCCCACGCCCCAAGTTCGGCCATGGTGTACAGATCACGTTGTCCCCCAAGGCATCCGATCGTGCACCATTGCACGTACTCGGTTGCTATCACGTCAGCCAACGCAACACCTCCACCGGCCTGCTCACCCCCGCGATGCTGGAAGCCGTTCTGTCCCAGGCGAAATCAGCCGCAGGCCTGGCCGACTGATCAGCGTCGCCGAGTGACCGCCACACCGCTGCCGGGACGCCAGTGCTGGATGACGAGCAGCTCGGCCGCCGCGTCGACGGAGGTGAGCACCACATCGGTGAGGTCGAGCCGGAAGTCGTGCACACCCGGCGGCGAACCGAAGGCCGCCTTCGCGGGGCCGGTGATCTCGACCGCGACACCCATGACCTTGGCGTCACCGTCGCCGGGGTGGGCGTGGATCGCGCACCTCCCGTCGCGCCGCAGGTCGGCTGCCTTCATCGCGGCGGGCATGGAGCCGAACATCAGATCGGGCACGATGAACTCGACCTCCGATCCACTCACCCGGGGAGCACCGTCCCGGCGCAACGTAGCCAGCACATGAGTCTTGTGAGCCTCGAACCGGGACCTCACCTGCGCGGCCAACTCGGGTGCCTCGCCCGCGAACTCCTGCCATGTCGCCATGAAAACAGGATGCCAGGGTTCGCGCCGCGTCATGGCCAGCGCCGCCTCGGTGGACAGCCGGCCCCCGCTCGTCCGGGCTGTTCAGCCGGTTTCGCCCCGGCACAGCGCGAGTTGTACTTCCAGCAGGAGCCGGTCGGCCGGGTCGGTCAGGTTCATTCCGGTGAGGTGCTCGGCGCGACGGATCCGGTACCGCAACGTATTCGGGTGCACCCGCAATGCGTGGGCCGCGCCCCGGACCTCGCCGTGTTCGCGTAGATAGACCTCCACGCTCTCGCGGAGGTTCGCGGAATGGTCACGGTCGTAGTCGAAGAGCGCCGTCAGGCGCGGGTCGCGCAGGTCCGGGCGGGCGCGCAGGAGATCGAGTATCTCGCCCAGCAGCACCGCGGTTCGCGACTCCGCCAGGGTGGTTACGCGGCCTTGCGGAAAGGACTCCGCGGGGCTGTCGAGGACACGGTCCACCTCGCGGCGCGCACCGGCCACTGCCGCGAGGTCGGCGACCGGAATCGCGATCGCCGCGTGCAGCGCGATCGCCTTGGCGCTGTCGAACCGCTCGACCAACTGCCGAGCCCAGCCCGTCACCGCCCGTTCGGATCGAAACCCCGGCAGCAGCACATAGATTCGAGTCCCGTGCGCCATCGTCACGGCATCCCGGCGGAAGGCGCTGGCGTGCAGCCGGATCAGGCCCGCCACACCGTCGGAGAGCACGCCACCGGCATCGCGGTCGGGCTGTACTTCCGGCGAACCATTGCGCCCCAGCGTCGAAGTGAAGCCGAGCACAGCCGCGGGCCCATTCGCCGGGATGTTCAATGCGCTTGCGACAGAGGGGATATCGACGCCTTCGCCGCGGACGCCGAATAATCGCTGCACCATCAGCGCTTCGGTGGAGGGTGCGTCGAGGATGCGCGAAATGATCCGTGCGGCTATGGCGGACGCGCCGCGCAGCACGTCCGGCGCTCCCGGTTCGAACGGTTCGTCCCCTTGCTGGAGCCAGATCGATCCGAGCAGCCGTGGCGCGACATCCGGTGTCACCGAGGGCTGCCGGATGCTGATGACCAGGCGCCGCCTGATGTTCAGCTCCGGATGGGCGGGCACATCGATGACCTCGTCGGTGCGGTACAGCCGGTCGAACACGCCCCATTCGCGCAGCATCCGCAGGTAGTCGCGCGGTCCCTCGCGGCCCAGGATCGATTGGATGCGCATCGGGTCGGCGGCTTCGTCGGAGGCCGAATAGGCCAGGACATGGGATTCGGGGTCCTCGATGGAGACCATCCCGCCCGCGTTCTGCGCCACCAGCTGGGCCAGCCCGAACAGGTCGGTTTCACCGTCGAGCAGAACACGCATGGCAGAGCAACCTTCAGCCGATCGGACAATCCAGACATCCCATCTTTGTCCGATCGGCCGATCCTTCGCAGCGTTTCGCGGAGTTGACTCGCCTCCAGTGCTACCGCGCTATCCAGGAGCTACGCTCTCGAGGAGATTCAGCATGGACGCCATCGCGACCACTCCCCCGCCCGCCAACGAGCCGGTGGGAACTTTCGCTCCGGGCAGCCCCGAACGGGCCAGACTGCAAGCGAAACTCGACGAACTCGGTGCCGAACGCACCGAGGTGAACAATGTCATCGGCGGTGTGCATCGGCGCACCGAGGGGCCGGTGATCGATGTGGTGCAACCGCATCGGCATGCGGCGGTGCTGGGCACCGTCACCGCGGCCAAGGCCCGGGATGTGCGGGCCGCGGTGGACGCGGCGACCGCGGCGGCGCCCGGTTGGCGCGCGTTGTCTTTCGAGGATCGCGCCGCGATCTTCCTGCGCGCCGCGGATCTGCTGGCCGGGCCGTGGCGGGAAACCATCGCCGCCGCCACCATGCTCGGGCAGTCCAAGACGGCCTATCAGGCCGAGATCGATGCGCCGTGTGAGCTGGTGGACTTCTGGCGGTTCAACGTACAGTTCGCGCGGGAAATCCTGGCGCAGCAGCCGATTTCGGTACCCGGCGTGTGGAACAGGCTCGACTATCGGCCGTTGGAAGGGTTCGTCTACGCGGTCACGCCATTCAACTTCACCGCGATCGCCGCCAATCTACCCACCGCTCCGGCGTTGATGGGTAACACCGTCATCTGGAAACCCGCACTGACACAGTCGGTTGCGGCGTATTGGACGATGCGGCTGCTGGAGGCGGCGGGCCTGCCGCCCGGGGTGATCAACCTGGTCCACGGTGCGGGGCCGAAGGTTTCCGATGTGGTGCTCGCCGATCCGCGGCTGGCGGGTGTGCATTTCACCGGCTCCACCAAGACGTTCCAGCATCTGTGGCGTTCGGTGGCGGCGAATATCGCTGAGTACCAGTCTTATCCGCGCCTGGTCGGTGAGACCGGCGGCAAGGACTTCGTGATCGCGCACAGCTCGGCGGACCCGGACGTGCTGACCACCGCGCTGATTCGGGGCGCTTTCGACTATCAGGGCCAGAAGTGCTCGGCGGCTTCGCGCGCCTTCATCCCGAAATCGGTGTGGGCGAAGATGGGCACCGACTTGGTCGAGAAGGTCGCCGAGCTGAAGTACGGCGATGTCACCGATTTCTCCAATTTCGGTGGGGCGCTGATCGATCGGCGTGCGTTCGACCGCAATGCCGACGCACTGGAGCGCGCCAAAGCGACGGCGGGACTGACCATCGCGGTCGGCGGGAAGGCCGATGACAGCGTCGGCTACTTCGTCGAACCGACCGTCCTGCTCGGCGACGATCCCGCGGACGAGGCGTTCCGCACCGAGTACTTCGGGCCGATCCTGGCGGTGCACGTCTACGACGACTCGGCGGCCGGATCATTCGACGCCGCACTGGATCTCGTCGATCGTGGCGCGAGCTATGGGCTCACCGGATCGATCGTCGCCGACGATCGCGGCGCCGTCGCCCGCGCCACCGAAGCATTGCGTTTCGCCGCAGGCAATTTCTATATCAACGACAAGCCGACCGGCGCTGTGGTCGGTCAGCAGCCGTTCGGCGGTTCGCGGGCCTCGGGCACCAACGACAAGGCCGGGTCGCCGATGAACCTGCTGCGCTGGACGTCGGCGCGGACCATCAAGGAGACGTTCGTGCCGGCGACCGAGCACCGCTACCCGCATCAGGAACAGTGATGGCGAACGGACTGCTGCGACCCGCCATGCTGGCTGCCGCGCGCTCGCCGCGGCTGGAACGAACGGTCCGCCGGATGTCCTCGACGCGGCGGCTGGTCGACCGGTTCGTCGCGGGCGACACCGAGGACCGGGCGATCGCCGCCGCCACGCCGCTGCTGGAGTCCGGCCGCCGGATCAGCATCGACTACCTCGGCGAGGACACCACCGACGTCGGGCGGGCACGTGCCACCGTCGAGCACTACCTGAAGCTGCTGTCGGCGCTGGCGCACCTGCAAGGGACGTTCAGCGGCGACCAGACCGCCGTGGCGCCCGCGGGCCCCTTGGAGGTTTCGCTCAAACTGTCGGCCCTCGGACAAGCCCTGCCCCGCGACGGGCATCGGATCGCCCTCGAACACGCGCGGGAAATCTGTTCAGCGGCAAAGGCTGTCGGGGCCACGGTCACCATCGACGCCGAGGACCACACCACCACCGATTCGACCCTGTCGATCGTCCGGGAACTGCGCGGTGATTTCCCGGATCTGGGCACGGTGCTGCAGGCCTATCTGAAGCGCACCGAGGCGGACTGCCGGGAGCTCGCCGATTCCCGAATCCGCTTGTGCAAGGGCGCATATCGCGAACCGGCCGACGTCGCCTACCAGCGCCGCGCGGAGGTCGACGAGTCGTATCTGCGGTGTTTGCGGATCCTGATGGCGGGTACGGGTTATCCCATGGTCGCCACCCACGATCCCCGCATGATCGACGCCGCTCAGCAGTACGCGCGTGAAAACAGCCGTAGCACCGGGGATTTCGAGTTCCAGATGCTCTACGGGATCCGCGATTCCGAACAGCGGCGACTGGGCAAGGCCGGTCACCGGTTGCGGGTCTACCTGCCCTATGGCGACCAGTGGTACGGGTACTTCATGCGCAGGCTGGCCGAGCGCCCGGCCAACCTGGTGTTCTTCCTGCGCGCCCTCACCCCCGGCAATTTCGCCGATTCTCCGCCCGCCACACCCGCCGGTCGGTTTAGCTGAACCCAGCTCACAGTGCTGGTCTGCGCCCCCTCGGCCCTGTACCCCTGGGCCGAGCGGGGGCAGCGATGGAAAGGAATCGCATGTTCAACGCCGATATGCGCCGTCAGATGCTGCGCCGCAAACCCCTCCAGGAGGTCGAGGACGAGATCCCGACTGACGAGCGCCTGGCCAAGCACCTCGGCCTGTGGCAGCTCACGGCGATCGGTGTCGGCGGCATCATCGGCGCGGGCATCTTCGCACTCGCCGGGTCGGTCGCGCATTCGGTGACCGGGCCCGCGGTGCTGATCTCGTTCCTGATCGCCGGCGTCGCCAGTGCCGCAGCCGCGCTGTCATACGCCGAGTTCGCGGGCATGATCCCCAAGGCCGGGTCGGCCTACACCTACGGGTATGTGGCGCTCGGTGAGCTCGGCGGCTGGTTCATCGGCTGGGACCTGCTGCTGGAGTACGTGGCGGTGGCGGCGGTGGTCGCGATCGGCGTCTCCGGGTACTTCAAGTTCCTGCTCGAACAGGTCGACATCGACCTGCCCACTTGGATGCTGGGCGCCTACGGCACCGAGGACGGGCGCGTGGTCGACGTGTTCGCGGTGCTGTTCTGCCTGGGCACCGCGTGGCTGCTCTCGCGCGGTATCCGCAGCGTCGGGCGGTTCGAGACGGTGGCCGTCGGCCTCAAGGTGGCCTTGGTGCTGCTGATCGTCGTGCTCGGCGTCTTCCACATCGACAGCTCCAACTACAGCCCGTACTTCCCGTTCGGCACCGCCGCCGTATTCACCGGCGCCGCAACCGTTTTCTTCGCGGTCTTCGGTTACGACGCGATGAGTACGGCGGCCGAGGAGTCCGTCGACGGCCGCAAGCATCTGCCGAAGGCGATCATCTACTCCCTGGCCATCGCGATGGTGCTGTACGTGCTGGCCACGCTGGTGCTCACCGGCATGCAGAAGTACACCGAGATCGACCCGGAGAGCGGCTTCTCCAGCGCCTTCAAGGCGGTCGGGATGCCCGGCGTCGCCAACATCATCGCGATCGGCGCCATCGTCGGCATCATCACCGTGGTGCTGACCTTCATGCTCGGCGTCACCCGCGTGTGGTTCGCGATGAGCCGCGACGGCTTGCTGCCGGAGTGGTTCGCGAAAACCCATCCGGTGCGCAAGGTTCCGACCCGGGTCACCTGGATCGTAGGTATCGGGTCGGCGATCCTGGCCGGTCTGTTGCCGATCAACACCGTCGCCGAACTCACCAACATCGGCATCCTGATGGCGTTCGTGGTGGTCTGCATCGCGGTGATCGTGCTGCGCTACACCCGCCCCGACGCGGACCGTACGTTCAAGCTGCCCTTCATGCCGGTGATTCCGATCATCGGCGTGATCGCCTCGGTGTGGCTGATGCTGTCGCTGCCGTGGGAGACCTGGCTGCGGTTCGGGGCCTGGCTGGTCGTCGGACTGGTGATCTACATCGGGTACTCCCGCACCCATTCCAAACTCGAGCAGACAGGCCCCGCCGCGGCTACCGGGCCTTTGGTGAAAGACTGAGCAGTACCAGCCCCGACGCGAGAACCGCTAAGCCGCACCACGATACGAACGGCAGGCGTTCTCCGACGACCGTGACGCCGAGTACCGCCGCAACGGCGGGCTCGGCGAGCGTCAGCGTGGTCGCGACCGCGACGGTGGTGTGGCGCAGGCCGTAACCGAAGAGGCGGTAGGCGAGGAAGGTGGTGAACACCGCGAGGTGCACGGTCACCGCCATTCCGCGTCCGGTGGTGAGCCAGCTGGTGTCGGTGCACAGCACCACAGGCAGGACGAAAAGTCCTGCGGCGCCGAACATCACGCCGATCACCGATCCGGAACGATGACCGCGGGTGATGAGTTCACCGCCGACGAGGGAGTACACGGCATAGGCGAACCCGCCGGTCGCGGCCAGACTGAGACCGAGCAGGTCGACCGAGGCGCCGCCGCCGGTCAGCTGCGGACCCAACACCAGCGCCACGCAACCGAATACCGCCACCGAGGTGGCGATGACCCACCATGGGCTCGGCCTCGACCGCCCGGCCGCCCACGCCAGCGCACCCGCGAAAACCGGTGCGCTGCACAACGCCACCACTGTCGCGACCGCGACCCCGGTGCGCGCCACCGCGGGATAAAAGGTGACCGGATAGCCCGCCACGGCCACCGCACCGAGAAGGAGCAGCCGCCATTCCCGGCGAGTGTAGCTGCGAGCCGCTACTGCGTTCTCCCGCAGCGGTTTCCAATATCCGGCCAGGAACAGCATGGCCCCGCCGAGGACCAGGCCCGCCGACCCGATCGACACGGCGGGAGCACCGGCCGGCGCCATCGAGCTGGCCGTGCCGGTGGTGCCCCACAGCACCGACGCGGCGAGAATCGGCACGGAGCCGCCGAACCGGGCAGATGTTTCAGTAGAGATGGAGAAGACGTCATTGGACACAGTCGTGAACTTCCGTTCTCGAAACCTAAGAGGATGGGGTTCGAAACGGGCGCACGAACGACAGCTCGGCGACCTATCGGTCAGCCCGCGAGCTGGAAGTCGGATCTACGCGGAAGTGCGCCCGGTCAGATGACCGGGGGCGGCGTAACAGCGTGCCAATAAGTGGTGTCCACGCCGTCGATACTAACGCGCGGCCCGCCGGGTGTCGCAGCAATAGTCAGGCGGCTCATAGCGCATATCTATCGATACAGGCCAGATCCGCGAATTATGATTCGAAGTCTCCGCATCCTGGCGAATCATTTTCGGTAGCGTGACCTCTGTGAGCGAACATGGCAGAACCGAGCGGCGGCGCGGCGCAGTGTCGGCGGCGGGGTTACCGCCCGCGCCGAGCCGCCCCCGCACCCCGGTCCCGATCGACGACATCGACCGGGTGCTGCTCGACCATCTCGCGCGCGACGGGCGCATGACCAACAATGCGCTGGCCGCGGCGGCCGGGATCGCGCCGTCCACCTGCCTCGGGCGGGTGCGTTCGCTCGTCGAACGTGGAGTCATCCGCGGATTTCACGCCGAAATCGACCCCGGAGCCCTCGGCCGGGGCTTGCAGGCGATGATTTCCGTTCGGCTGCACAGTAATTCGCGTAAGCACCTGGCGGAGTTCGGGCAGCAGCTCTCGGTCCTGCAAGAAGTGTTGAACGTGTACTTCATCGCCGGTGGCGACGACTATCTGATCCACGTCGCGACCGCCGACACCGAGGAGCTGCGGGGCTTCGTGCTGGAGCACCTGAGCGCGCATCCCGCGGTCTCCTCGACCGAGACCATCCTGATCTTCGAACACCTGCGCCCCCGCACCACCCTCGCCCAGCACTGACTCCGGCACTCGCGGCGTCGCACAGGTTGCCACCTGTGCGACGCGGCCAACGTGGTGTGGTCAGGCGGCGACCAGGCTGCCGACCGGGTAGCCGTGGGCGGTCGCGACCGACTCCGCCAGGAGTTTGCCCGCGTGCGTGCTCAGGCCCGCGGCGAGACCGGCGTCCGACGCCACCGCTTGCCGCCAGCCCTTGTCGGCAAGCTCCAGCACGTACGGCAGCGTGGCGTTGGTCAATGCCACCGTCGACGTATTCGGCACCGCCCCAGGCATATTCGCGACGCAGTAGAACACCGAGTTGTGCACCTGATAGGTCGGCTCGGCGTGTGTGGTCGGCCGCGAATCCGCGAAGCATCCGCCCTGATCGATCGCGATGTCGACCAGCACCGAGCCCGGCTTCATCTGCGCCACAAGCTCATTCGGCACCAGCGTGGGCGCTTTCGCTCCGGGCACCAGCACCGCGCCGATCACCAGATCGGCTTCCCGCACCGTGGTCTCGACCTCCTGCACGTTGGACGCGATCGTCCGCACATGCCCGCGATACTGCTCATCGATCTCCCGCAACCGCGCGATATTCACATCCAGCGCGGTCACCTCCGCGTGCATTCCCAGCGCGACGGCGATCGCATTGCGCCCCGCCACCCCGGCCCCGAGCACGACAACCTTCGCCGGCCGCACCCCCGGCACCCCGCCCATCAGCACGCCACGCCCACCTTCACTTCGCATCAGGTGATACGCGCCCGCCTGCGGCGCCAACCGCCCCGCCACCTCACTCATCGGCGCCAGCAACGGCAGCGACCCGTCCCGAGCGGTGACCGTCTCGTACGCGATGGAAGTGATCCCCGACGCCAGCAGCGCATCCGTGCACTCCTTCGACGCCGCAAGATGCAGGTACGTGAACAGCACCTGCCCTTCCCGCATCCGCGAATACTCCTGCGCCACCGGCTCTTTCACCTTCAGCACCAGGTCGGAACTCCCCCACACCTCATCGGCCGTTGCGAGAACCCGCGCCCCCACATACGAATACGCCGCATCCTCGAACCCGGACCCCACCCCGGCCCCCGCCTCGACAACCACCTCATGCCCCCGCGCGACGAGCTCCCGCACCCCCGCGGGCGTACACGCCACCCGATACTCGTGATTCTTGACCTCGCGAGGCACTCCGATCTTCACTGCGACTCCTGACACTCAGCGGATTTGGACAGCCCGGGAACAGCCGGGCGCTTCACTAATGAGTGTGAACATTCTGCGAGATCAGATCTATATCGATGAAGATAATTCTCAATCATCCCATTCTGTGATTGTGATCAACGGAATGCGCCGGTGAGCGAGTGTGGCATACGAAACATCTTCGGCGGCCATGCATGCTCGCAGCGGTGGTCAATCGGTCGCCGAATCGCGACGGCCAGGGAGGCCGCGCCACCCGTCAGGGTGAGTATCGGCCTATCAGAGATCGCGCAGTGGCCCGTCGAGCAGGTTCGCCGCGGCCTCGCGCATTCGGACAGCCAAAGCCTCCCGGTCGTCCGGGTACTCGTCCCAGAAGACGACCGAGTGCTCGAGGTCGTGGATCAGACCGTTCAGGACCGAGTCCCAAGGCTCTCCGATGTAGCCGAGTTCGATCAACGACGCGGTGAGGGGTCCGCTGTGGCACGCCGGACATCCGTCACCCGCCACCAACTTCTCCGCCAAGTACCGCACCCGGCGCACCAATACAACTGTCGAACTACCTGGCCAATCGTCGTCGGTCGCCTCCAACATCCCCAACTCGATCAACGCAGTTCGAAACAACTCCCCCGCCTCATCACTGTCGTCGCGATGCAATCCCGCAAGCTCGCACAGCGCCGGCGAATCCACGCCCCGCGCCAGCGCGTGAGCCGCAATCATCGGCAACTCCGCCCGCGCCACTTCCCCACGCCCGAACCTGTCGGCAGCGTCCCTCACCTCGTCCACCGCCCAATCCTCCTGCCACCGACCAGGGCCCGCCACGGCAGGGCTATTCATCCCCGGCGCAATCACCGGCACGTCCTTGCAGAACGCCTCCAGCACAGACGCTGGGTGCTCAACTCCTCGCCGCCTACCTCCGGCTGTTCCACGTTGCCTCAGCCGTGTGCCGCTCGGCGGACGCAATCGGGCCCCCGGACGACTGTCCGAGGGCCCGAATGTTGTTGTGGGAGTTAGGCCGAGACCGACTCTCCTAAGGGGAAGCCGAAGGATTCGCGGGAGTCCGGGGCGGAGACGCGGATGGCGTCGGCTTCTGCGTCGGTGGGCTGCATGTTGGAGGCCAGTTCGGCTTCGACGCGGAGGCGGTAGATCTTGATTTCGCGGGCGATGCGGTCCTCGTCCCAGCCGAGGTACGGGGCGACCAGCATCGCTACCTCGGGGGCGATGTCCACGCCGCGGGCGCTTGTTTCGACCGAGAGGCGGGTGCGGCGGGCGAGGATGTCGTCGAGGTGGAGGGCGCCCTCGTGGGTTACCGCGTAGACGATTTCGGCTTTGAGGTAGCGCGAGTTGCCGAGGCGGGCAGCGAGTTCGGGGGTGCTGTCGATGAGCTCGCGGAGTTCGGTGACGGCGCTGCCGTAGCGGCCGAGGAGGTGGTCGATCGTTTCCATGTCTACGTCGAAGACCTCAGCGAGGCGGGCGCGGGACAGGGACAGTTCGCGGTACTGGTGGGCGCCGACCAGGGGGACGCGTTCGGTGCAGGATTTGGCGACGCGACCGGGGAGGTCG
Organism: Nocardia sp. XZ_19_385; assembly: GCF_015355755.1. Lineage (NCBI taxonomy): Bacteria > Bacillati > Actinomycetota > Actinomycetes > Mycobacteriales > Nocardiaceae > Nocardia > Nocardia sp. XZ_19_385. The sequence continues at coordinate 258,648 of NZ_JACVEE010000003.1, read as the reverse complement.
GCGACGGCGAGATCGATGGCGTCCTTGGCCATTACGCGGTAGGTGGTGTATTTGCCGCCGGCGATGATGACGAGGCCGGGAACCGGGCGGACGACGGCGTGCTCGCGGGAGAGCTTCGCGGTTTGGTTGGAGTCACCGGCGGCGAGCAGGGGCCGCAGGCCGGCGTAGACGCCGACGATGTCGTCGTGAACGATGGGGGTTTCCAGGAGCCGGTTCACCTGCGCCAGAATGTAATCGATGTCGGCGCGGGTAGCGGCGGGGTGGGCGAGGTCGTGGTCCCAGCCGGTGTCGGTGGTGCCGATGACCCAGTGGTCGTCGCTCCACGGGCAGGGGATGACGAACAGCAGGCTCTTCTCGGTTTCGGTGATCAGGCCGGTTTCGGAGTCGATGCGGTCGCGGGGCACCACGATGTGCACGCCCTTGGAGGCCTTGATTTTGAATTGGCTTGCGCCGCCCAGCATTTCCTGGAGCTCGTCGGTCCACGCGCCGGCGGCGTTGACGACGCGCTTGGCGCGGACCTCGAACTTGCGGCCGGACTCCAGGTCCTGCACGAGGGCGCCGACCACGCGGCCGTCTTCACGCACGAAGTCGACGACACGGGTGCTGGAGGCGACCAGCGCGCCGTGTGAGGCGGCGGTGCGCGAGAGCATCATGGTGTGGCGAGCGTCGTCGAGCTGGCCTTCGTAGAAGCTGACGCCGCCGCGTACCGTGCCGCGCTTGGCGCCGGGGAAACGCTGCATGGTCTTCTTCTTGCCCAGATGGCGGAAGTGCGAGGGCACCCCGCGCCCCGCACCCAGCACGTCGTAGACGCCGACGCCGGTGCCGACCCAGGCGCGGTCGATGACCGGCGTCTCGAGCGGGTAGATGAACTCGACGGGCTTGGCCAGGTGCGGCGCAAGGGTTTCCAGGATCAGCTTGCGTTCGCGCAGCGCCTCGAAGACGAGACGGAAGTTGAGCTGCTTGAGGTAGCGCAGGCCGCCATGGACGAGTTTCGAAGAGCGGCTGGAGGTTCCGGAGGCATAGTCACGGGCTTCGACCAGACCGACGGTGAGGCCGCGGGTGACGGCGTCGAGGGCGGCGCCCGCGCCGACCACGCCGGCGCCGATCACCAGCACGTCGAGTTCGGTACCGGCCATGGTGTCGAGCGCGTGCTGCCGGGCCTCGGGGCTCATCGCGACAGGTGCTGTCAGAGAACGCATTTCGAATTCCTTCTTCACGGTTGACACGGGCTTTCTAGTTGGTGGGGATCCAGTCCAGGGTGCGGCCGACGGCTCTGCCCCAGCCCTCGTATCCGGCGACGCGCTGCTCGTCGGTCCATTGCGGATGCCAGCGGGTGCGCTCCTGCCAGTTCTGGCGCAAATCCTCTGGGCCGGCCCAGAATCCGACAGCCAGTCCCGCCGCATAGGCCGCGCCGAGAGCGGTGGTTTCCGACACCATCGGCCGGCTCACCTCGACGCCGAGCACGTCGGCTTGGATCTGCATGCAGAGGCTGTTGGCGGTGACGCCGCCGTCGACCTTCAGAACCTCCAGTGGCACACCGGAATCCTTGAACATCGCGTCGACGACATCGCGGGTCTGGTAACAGATGGCTTCGAGGGTGGCGCGCGCGATGTGGGCGTTGGTGGCGTAGCGGGTGAGCCCGACGATCGCGCCGCGGGCATCCGAACGCCAGTGCGGGGCGAAGAGTCCGGAGAAGGCGGGCACGAAGTACACGCCACCGTTATCTTCGACTTCGCTTGCGAGCGTTTCGCTCTGGGACGCGCCCTGGATGATGCCGAGCTGATCCCGCAACCACTGCACGGCGGATCCGGTGACGGCGATGGATCCTTCCAGCGCGTACACCGGCTGCTGGTCGCCGAACTGATAGCACACGGTGGTGAGCAGGCCGTTGTCCGAACGCACCAGCGCCGCACCGGTATTCATCAGCAGGAAGTTGCCGGTGCCGTAGGTGTTCTTGGCTTCGCCCGCCTTCAGGCAGACCTGGCCGATCATCGCCGCCTGCTGATCGCCGACGGCCGCCGCGACCGGCACCGCAGCGCCCAACGGCCCGCACGCGGTGGTGTGGCCGTAGAGGGTGGGATCCGAAGACGGCCGGATGACGGGCAACATCGCGCGCGGCACGTCGAACAGCGCCAGCAGTTCGTCGTCCCAGTCCAGCGTTTCCAGGTCCATCAGCATGGTCCGGCTGGCATTGGTGACGTCGGTGACGTGCACACCCCCGCGCACCCCGCCGGTCAGGTTCCACAGCAGCCAGGTGTCGATGGTGCCGAACAGGGCGTCGCCGCGTTCGGCGGCGGCGCGCGCACCCTCGACATGGTCGAGGATCCAGCGGATCTTGCCGCCGGAGAAGTAGGTGGCGGGCGGCAGGCCCGCGCGGTGGCGGATGAGCCGACCGGCATCGGAGGTGTCCAGGTCGGCGGCGATCCGGTCGGTGCGGGTGTCCTGCCAGACGATGGCGTTGTAGTACGGACGGCCGGTGTGGCGGTCCCAGACGACGGTGGTCTCACGCTGATTGGTGACGCCGAGCGCGGCCAGATCGGCGCCGGACAGGCCGTTCGAGTTCAGCGCGGTTTGAATGACGGCGGAGGTGCGTTCCCAGATCTCGACCGGGTTGTGTTCCACCCAGCCGGGGCGCGGCAGGATCTGCTCGTGTTCGAGCTGGTGGTGCGCGACCACCGTGCCCGCGCGGTCGAAGACCATGAAGCGCGTGCTGGTGGTGCCCTGATCGACCGCTCCAATGAGGTCAGGCATCACATTCTCCGTTGTCCGTGACACGGCTCCGACCCTGAAGGGTGAGCCATTACCGAACGTAAAGATCTCCGGATCGGGCTTCAACGGTGCCCGTTCGACAATGTCGAACGATTTCGCGCTACCGTGGAGGACGTGCCGGGACCGATCCAGTCGATCGAGCGCGCCGCCGCGATCATGAATGTGGTCGCCGAGGCGCCCTTCGGCATCGGCGTCGGCGAACTGGCCGCGGTGCTCGGATTGCCGAAGCCCACCGCACACGGGCTGCTGCGCACGCTGCAGGGTGTCGGATATATCGACCAGGACCCGCAGTCCGGGAAGTACCGCGTCGGGGATGCCGCGCTCGGTCTGACGCCGCGGCCGTTCGACGCGAACGTGCTGCGGTCGTATGCGATGAACTGGGGCGATACCTTGGCGGCGCGGTCGGGCGAGTCGGTGCGAATCGGGGCGCTGCGGGGCGACAGCGTGCAGATCGTGCACCACGTATTCCGGCCCGACGGGAGCGCTCAGGTGTTGCGGCTCGGCGTCGAACTACCCTTGCACGCAACCGCTTTGGGCAAAGTGCTGCTCGCCTACACCCCGGGTCTCGCCGAACGCGCCACGGCGGGAACACTGCTCGCCTACACGCGACGGACGGTGACCGGACCGCGCGCTCTGAACGGTGAGATCGCGCGGGTGCGTGGCCAGGGGTTCGGCGAGGACATCGGCGAGTTCGCCTCCGAACGCGCGTCCGTCGCCGCGCCCGTCCGGGACTCGGGCGGGCGGGTGGTCGGCGCGATCGGGGTGGTCGGGGCCTTCGACCGCCTGACCGACAAGTCCACCCACGCCAGACTTATCGACCTGGTTCTCAGCACCGCGACGTCGATCTCCCGCGACCTCGGCACCGAACGACCGCGGATCCAGTCATGAATCCTTCGAGGGCGCGCTATGTGATGGCGATCGACCAGGGCACCACCTCCAGCCGGACAATCCTGTATGACGCTGCCGGGCAATTGGTTTCGGTCGCGCAGCAGGAACACCGGCAGTTCTATCCGGCGGCCGGGCAGGTCGAGCACGATGCGCAGGAGATCCGCAAGAACGTCGGCAATCTGGTCGGACGGGTGATGGCGAAGGCCGGAGTTTCCCCCGATCAGGTGGTGGCGATCGGGATCGCGAATCAGCGTGAGACGACGGTGCTGTGGGACCGGCGCACCGGCAAACCGGTCGGCAACGCGATCGTCTGGCAGGACACGCGCACCGAGGAGCTGGTCGCGCAGCTGGCGCGGCAACCCGCAGCCGCCGAGGTGGCCGAACGCTGCGGCTTACCGCTGCTGAGTTACTTTGCCGCCCCGCGCATCCGATGGATTCTCGATCATCACCCCCGGCTCCGGGAACCGGCCGAACGCGGCGAGATCCTGTTCGGCACCATGGACAGCTGGCTGATCTGGAACCTCACCGGCGGTCCCGAGGGCGGCGTGCACGTCACCGACGTGACCAACGCCGGCCGCACCCTGCTGATGAACCTGCACACCCTGGACTGGGACGACCAGCTGCTCGACTTCTTCGGCGTCCCCCGCGCGATGCTGCCCGAGATCCGTTCCAACGCGGAGATTTACGGCCGCACCGAGCACGGCATCCCGATCGCCGCCGCCCTCGGCGACCAGCAGGCCGCTCTGTTCGGCCAAACCTGTTTCGACGCGGGCGAAGCGAAGTGCACCTACGGCACCGGCAGCTTCCTGCTCACCAATACCGGCACCACCCCCGTCTACTCCAAGCACGGCCTGCTCACCACCGTCGCCTTCCAAATCGGCAGCGACCCAGCGCGTTACGCCCTCGAAGGGTCTATGGCCGCCACCGGAACCCTGGTGCAGTGGCTGCGCGACCGGCTCGATCTGATCGGCGCGGCGCCCGAAATCGAAACCCTCGCAAGCACTGTCGACGACAACGGCGGCTGCTACGTCGTGCCCGCCTTCTCCGGACTGTTCGCACCGCGCTGGCGTTCGGAGGCCCGCGGTGTCATCGCCGGGCTCACCTCCTACATCACCAAGGGCCACCTGGCACGCGCGGTGCTGGAAGCGACCGGCTGGCAGACCCGAGAGGTCGTCGACGCCGTGAACGCCGACTCCGGCCACCCCCTGACCGAACTCCGGGTCGACGGCGGTATGACCTCCAACAACCTACTGATGCAACAGGTCTCGGACTCGCTGGGCGTCCCGGTGGAACGCCCGCTGTACTCCGAGACCGTCTCCCTCGGCGCCGCCTACGCGGCCGGTCTCGCGGTCGGCCTCTGGCCGGACATGAACGGCTTGCGCCGCAACCGGCACACCGCCAGCCGCTGGCTTCCGGCCATGCCCGCCGCTCGCCGCGACACCGAATACCGCCGCTGGTCCCAGGCCGCCGATCTCACCTACAACTGGACCGAACCGGCGGACGCCTAGTCACAGTTCCTCGGGTGTCGATTCGTCGGACTCCATCTCCTCGCTCATCGGATGCTCGTCGGCGTGCGTCGCCGACTCGTGCTCCCCGGCGAAATCCGCGTCCTCCAGCAGCGACTCAGCTGTCGCCCGGTCCATTTCAGGTCCACTCATGGCTGCCGGATACCTCGCCCGGCGGCGGGCAAACAGTGCCATCATCGATAGGCCGTGCGGCGCGGCGACGGGACCGAGCGCAACCTCACGGCTACCGTGCTGACCGGACCGCCCCCGCGGCCCCGCGCGCCGGAGTGACCGATCCGAGGAGGGCTCGTGCTCGCAGTAGTGCAGATCCTGGCTGGCCTCGCCGCCCTGATCCATCTCTACATCTTCACCTTGGAGAGCTTGCGCTTCACCGACCGTAAGGTGCACGCGGGCCTATTCCTGGTCGACGACACCGAGCTCGAAGCGGTCAAGCCGTGGGCCTTCAACCAGGGCTGCTACAACCTATTCCTGGCCATCGGCACCTTGGTCGGCGTCTTCCTCGTGCGCCCCTGCCCTGCCGCCGGCTGGGCCCTGATCATCATGGGCTGCGGCTCGATGCTCGCGGCCGCCGCCGTACTGGTCGGCACCGATCGCCGTTTCGCGAAAGCCGCGGCCTCGCAGGGCACCCTGCCCGCCCTGACTTTGCTGGCCGCGCTCACCCAACTCTGAGTGGTCAGTCCAGCCACATCAGGCAGAAGATATGCCCGACCGGGTCGGCGAAGACCCGGAAGTCCCCGTCGGTGTCCTGCTGCACCAGCCGGGCTCCGAGCGCGAGCACCCGCTCCTGCGCGCTCGTCACGTCATCGACGAGCACATCGAAGTGCATCTGCTGCGACGCTTCCGGATCTGGAAAACGGGGTGGCCGGTACTCGGGCGCCGTCTGGAACGCCAGCCTTCGGCCCTCCTGGTCCGCGATGACGATCCAGTCGTCTTCCTCGTCCTCGATCAGCTCGGCCCCGAGCAGCTTGATATAGAACTCGGCCAGCTTGCGCGGCTCCGGGCAATCCAGGACCACACTCCGAAGTTGCCCGATCGCGATACCGTTCCCGTTCGACATCGACCCTCCTTGTAGTTAATCCAGATACAACCTGGCTACCCGGACACCTGCGTCGTAGTCCTCCTGATTTCGCGAGTCCGAAAGTCTCGCGCCTTTCGGACCGATGATTCCGCGTCGGCCGCGCCGTCTACTCCGGTATCCCTATCGCACAGGAGAATCGATGGCCCAGCTCACCGAGCAGGAACGTATGTTGTTCGACGGCAAGAATTTTGCCGTCCTGTCAACGCTGGAACCGGACGGCAGACCGCATTCGACGGTGGTCTGGGTAACATCCGACGGCGACGACATCCTTTTCGCGCTGCCCCGGAGCCGTCGCAAAGTCGCCAACTTGGAGCGGGACCCGCGAGCCGCCGTGGCGGTCTTCGACGCCGCCAATCCCTATGTGAGCGTGCAGGTACAGGGCACCGCAACCCTCGAGTACGACCCGGACGGAACCCTGATCGAGGAACTATCGCACAAGTACACCGGCGGCCCGTACCCCGGATTCGCCGGACCGAATCCGCAGTGGGTCACGGTCAGAATCAAGGCCGAGAAGGTGATGACCGGCTGAATATGGACCGCACCCAGGGCGCGATGGCTAGCGCGCCGATGAACAGCAGCCACGGTATGCGCCACCACCATCGAATGCCGTAGTCCCGGGCGGGTGGCGTCGAGGCCGTCAGCAATCGCGCGGTGGACGACCAGACTATGAAGGCATCCCCGATGGGTACCAGACCGAGCGCATAGCGCTTGCTGCCGGGCAGCGTGAGCGGCAGGCCCAACAGCTCACCCTCCGACCCCAGCGCCCGCGCCAGCTCACGATCGCCGTTGACCCGGGCCGCACCCATCCCGACTACGGTGGCGGACAAGCTGATTCCCGCCACCAGCGGCCCGGAGTCGACATCACCCTTCCCGGCTCGGCCATGCGGATACTCGCGGAGGCCAGGACCGAAACCACCTGGGTAGGCGAGGAATTGCTGCCGGAACGCGGTGTACTGCGAGCGTGCGAAGTCGGCATCGATCTCCGGAAGGAAGCGATGGATCATCGTCTGCGAGGTAGCCCGCGCCCCGTCCGCGACAGACCCGTCCGCCCACGAAACCTCGTGCGGCAGTAGACCGGTCGCCGGATCAAGCCGCCCCCGGACATCGTCGAGCCAGCGCGCAACCACCGCACCGAACCGAGCCCCACGCAGGTGATCGTGCAGCCGCAACGAGGCAATCGCCACCGTCGAATCGACCGGCCATGCCTGCCCGGGATACGCCTGCAAAAACGGCGTCGTCGAGCCTGTGAACGCCGCCGCGATCCCCGCACTACCTTCCTCGAACTGGCGCACCAGCTCAGCATCCGCGCCGCCATCCAACAAGACGACACCACCCCGCAACCAGTTCGTCCACCCCGCCCAGAACACCCCATACGCGGGCACCAACCGCGAATCGAACACCGCTTTCGCCGCGCCCGACTCCAATCTATCCAGCGCCCAACGCGATTCACGCAAAGCCTGCCCCCGGTGCGCCGGATCGTTCAACCCCGCCTGCACCCACGCAATCCCATAGAGCGCATTCACGAAGACATACCCCTCGGGGAACAACCCCTGCGCTTCCTTGTCCGCGCCATCATGAATCGCGCCGCGCAGAAAGGACAACTGCCGAAAGGTCCCATCGGGCTGCTCGCCCACATCGGGCTGCGGCCACACGAACCGCCCCACTGCCACCAGACATGCGACCGTCACCACGACGCCCACTCCGCGCAGCACCCACCGCCACGGCGTCACACTCCGAGCTTGTTCCAAGATCATTCGCCCCTCCCGCAGCCATTATGCCGGGACTGGCAAATATGCCGGAGTGGCTGGCTCCACGCCCACCGACACGACTTTGCACTCCAAGCTTGTTGCAAGATCGTTCCCCCTCCCGCAGCCACTATGCGGGACGGGCGAATCCGCCGGGGTGGTTGACTCCGCACCCGCCGCTACGGGTGTCGCATTCCGCGTCTGTTGCAGAATCGCTCGCCCAACCAGGGCGAAGGCCGAGCGAAGCGAGGCAAGCCCGAAGCAGTGCGGCACCGGGGAAGCTAAGCGCCCCCGGTGCCCATCCGAAAACAGTCGGCAGGACGAAAGCCGAGCGAAACGAGGTGTCGTACTGCCGATTACACCGGATTCAAATTCACCGGCAGCACGCGGTGGCCGTTGGAAATGAAGCTGTTCACGTGCCCCAGCTCACCGGGATCGGCGGCGAAGGTCATGTTCGGGAAGCGCTCGAACAGGGCAGGCAGCGAGATCAGAGCCTCCAGCCGGGCCAGCGGCGCACCGAGGCAGTGGTGCACGCCGTGGCCGAAGGCCAAGTGCTCCTTCGACGGCCGCGTCACATCGAATTCCGCGGCGGTTTCCCCGTGCAGCTTCGGGTCGCGGTTGGCGGCGGCATACGAGGCGAGGATCGGGTCGCCCTTGCCGATGTGGATGCCGCCCTCGATTTCGATGTCGTCGGCGGCGAAGCGCAGCGGCAGGTGGGCGACGGGGGCTTCGAAGCGCAGCGACTCTTCGACGAGGTCGGACCAGGCGACGTTGCCTTCGACCACGGCGGCGCGCTGGTCAGGGCGGGTCAGCAGGGCGTGGATGGCCTGGTCGAGCAGGTTGACGGTGGTTTCGTGGCCCGCGCTGATGACCAGCAGCAGGGTGTCGATGAGTTCCTGCTCCTGGAGCTGGGTGTCGTCTTCCTCGTCGCGGTGCGAGATCAGCAGGCTGGTCATGTCGTCGCCCGGATGTTCGCGGCGGTGGGCGACCAGCTCACCGAGGATCCGGTACATCTCCATGTAGTTGGCCTGGGATTCCTCCGGGCTGAGGGAGGTGTCGAAGATGCCGTCGACGCACTTGCGCAGGCCGTCGTTCAGGAACTCCGGCACGCCCATGAGTTCCGAAATCACTTGGATCGGAAGCGGATACGCGAATCCTTCGCGCAGGTCGACCGGCCCTTCGGTGGCGGCGAGCTCGTCGAGCAGCTTGGTGGTGATGCGCTCGATCCGCGGCCGCATCGCTTCGGTGCGCCGATGCGTGAACGCGGGCGCGACCAGCTTGCGTAGTCGGCGGTGGTCGGCGCCGTAGGCGGTGAACATGTTGTTCACGGCCACCCAGAGGAACAGCGGCCAATCCTGCGGCACTTCACCGTTGATGAACGCCGGCCAGTGCTGGCGCGCATCCTTGGACACCCGGGAATCGATCAGCAGCTTCTTCAGCAATTCGGCGTCGGTCACCGACCACGCACGCACACCGCCGGGCAACTCGACCAGAGTGACCGGCCCGCGCTCGGCGATGCGCGCGGACTCACCTTGAATGTCGGTACCGGTGGGATCCAGGACAATGGGCTGACTGTCCATCTCTTCTCTCCTTAAAACACGTGCAGCGGAGGGGATTTCGGGAAGGTGACCGGGAGGGACACCAATGCGCGATGGAAGGGTCCGGGCCGCCAGTTGAGCTGCTCGACTGCCGGCACCCCCAGCCGCATTTCCGGTAGTGCGTCAAGGATTTGGTCGATGGCTTCCTGGGCGATCAGGTAGGCGACCGACCGGGCGGGGCAGGCGTGCGGGCCGAGGCTCCACGCCAGATGCGAGCGGTTGTCGGTGTATTCGCCCGCGCTGATGGCGGGATCGTTGTTGCAGCCGGACATGCTGATGACGACCGGCTGGTGCGCGGGCAGCCACACCCCGTCGATGAGCATGGGCTGGCGCGGGTAGGACACGCAGTAGTTCGCCATCGGCGGGTCGGTGAACAGCACCTCGTCCAGGGCGTCGCGCGTGGAAAGGCTGCCGCCCAGCAGGTTTCCGGCGAAACGCTGGTCGGTGAGCATGAGCAGCAGCGTGTTCACGATCAGGTTCTGCTCGGGTTCGATGCCCGCACCGTAGAGGGTGACCAGCTGGTGGATCATCTCCACATCGGTGAGCCCGGCGGGATGGGCGAGCAGCCGCGACGTGATGTCGTCGCCGGGTTCCTTGCGCTTGCGGGTGGTGAGTTCCAGCAGCGCGTCGGTGAGCATAGCGTTGCCCTTGTCGGCGTTGACGCCTTCGAAGATGGCGGCCATGCCGGTGGCCACCTGCTGGCCGATATCGGCTGGGCAGCCGAGCATTTCGTTGAGCACCGCGAAGGTCAGCGGGAACGCGTACTGGCTGATCAGGTCGGCGGTGCCGTCGCCACAGAAGGTGTTGATCAGCGGGATCGCGACCCGTTCCACGGTGGCGTGCAGGGCGTGCAGATCGACGCCGCCGATGGCGACGAGGTTGGCCTGCCGATAACGCAGATGCTCGACTCCGGCGCTGCGCAACGCATTCGGGCGCCATTCCAGCATCGGCAGGATCGGGCATTCGCCGGGAACGTTCTGCTGCCAGGTGCGCGGGTCGGCCGGGAAGTGGTCGGGATCGTTGAGGATCCGCAGCGCGGTGTGATAGCCGATGATCAGGGTCGCCGGGATCCCCGGCGACAGCTCGACCGGCACCAAAGAGCCGTATTTCCCGCGCATTTCGTCGTACGCGCGGTGCGGGTCGGCGGCGTACTCCTCGGTGAACAGGGAGATGCGCGGGCCGTCGGAATCCACCGGCGACCCATGTGGCACGGGGCAGCCGGGCGCGTTCCGATCCTGTCCGAGTTGTCGTTGAGCGCCGGGGCCCAGGGGCGTCTGAGAGGGAACTGTCAAGGCAAGGACTCCTGACGGTGGAACAGGAATTCGACGAGCGTGATCAGCGATGGCAGGCAGGTGGTGCGATTGCGGGCATCGAGCGCGGTGAGCGGGGTCTCGGGCGTGAGATCGAGTGCGTCCCGGACCTCTTCCAGCGGGTAGCGTTTGGCGTCGTCGAAGACGTTGACCGCCACCGAGTACGGCACCCCTCGTTCCTCGAGCACCGACAGCACCTCGTCGGAGCGCTCGATGCGCCGGGTGTCGACCAGCACCAGCGCGCCGAGCGCACCGCGGGCGAGCTCCTCCCACAGCGGCACGAAGCGCTGCTGGCCGGGCGTGCCGAAAAGGTACAGCGCCAGTTGCGGATTCAGCGTGATGCGCCCGAAATCCATGGCGACGGTGGTCTGGGTCTTGTCGCCGAGCCCGGCCATGTCGTCGATGCCGATGCTGGCCTCGGTGATGGTCTCCTCGGTGCGCAGCGGCGTGATCTCGGAGATGCTGCTCACGAAGGTCGTCTTGCCGACCCCGAAGTTCCCCGCCACCAACAGCTTTACCGATCGGGTCACGGTCTCCGGCACATAATTGACCTCAGGCCGGGAGAGCACGGAGCCCATCGAGGACCTCCTTGAGAATTGCCAAATGCGGCACGTTGGTGGGCACGGGTATGGCCAGGCATTCGTGGTCGAGCAGGTCGGAGACGACGATCTTCACCACCGAGGGCGGCAGATCCAGGTACGCGGCGATCTCGGCGAGGGAGAGGGCGCCGTTGTTGCACACCTCTCGGACCCGCCGGGCTTCCGGCCGCGCACCCTGCGGCAGGTTGCTACCCGCCGCGACGACGATGGTTACCAGGTCCAGCTCCCGGCTGGGACGCGAGCGCCCGCCGGTACGCACATAGGAGCGGACCAGGTCGGGGTCGCGTCGTGGCCTGGTCATCGCCGATCGCTGTCCGCTCTCCGGTGTGAGTAATTGCCGAGCTCGTGGCCCACGCGGGCGGCGAGTTCGTTCATCCGGTGCGCGACCAGGCTGACGTCGGCCTCGTTGGTGGTCGAAACACCCAGCAGCGCACCGTCTCCGGCGGCGGTGATGAAGATCATCCCGTCGTCGTATTCGGTCATGTTCTGCCGGAGCGCGGAGCCCGCGCCGGACTCGCCGCAGAACTCGCCCAAAGCCTTACCGAGCGAACGCAATCCGGAGGCGGCGGCGGAGAAGCGCTCGGCATTGTCGCGGGTGATGCCCTGCGAGTGCGCGATTCGCAAGCCGTCCTCGGACAGCAGCACCGCGAACCGGACGCCGGGCACGGTGAGCTCTTCGAGTAACCAGCCCAGTTTGTTACTGGAATCGGTGGCGGTGCTCATCAAGGCGTCGTCCCTTCCGTGTTCTCAGCGGCGGCCGCGCGGCCGCTCTTGGATCCGGTCTGCCATGCGGCGGCGATATCTGGTCGAGCTGGTGCGGGTTCGGTGCGCTGGGTGGCCGGCCGGGTGGGCGCGGCGGCGATACTGGGCGCCACCGGACGGCGACGGCGTTTGGGCAGGCCGCCGCTGGTGATCTCGTGCACCGCGAAAGCCTGGTCCGGGCTGTCGTTTTCGGGTTCCGCGGGCCGCTGCACCGCCGGCTCGGGCGGCGCGGCCGCTTCGACGACGGGGGCGGCTTCCGGAGTGGCGAGCAGGGACTCCGGGATATAAACCATCGCCCGCATACCCCCGTAAGCGTTGGGCCCATCGATGTACACAGTGAATCCGTAGCGGCGCGCCAGCGCGGCGACGCCGGGGAAGCCGACCTTGGGCGCCGGTCCGAGCTGATGGATGTCGACGGTGCGCTCCCCCGCCAGGATCTGGCGCGCCTCCTCCATCTGCTCGGAATTCATCCGCACGCCCGCGTCGTCGATGATGACGGTGACGCCGTGATGACCCTCTTGGAAGCTGATGTCCACGAAGGAGGTCGGCGGCGAGTAGCGCAGCGCGTTGTCCAGCAGCGTGGCCAGGGTGTGCACGATCGGCTCCACCGCGCGGCTGATGACGACCCGCTCGGACTGGTTGGACCGCACCCGCAGGTAGTCCCGCACGCGCCCGGTGGCGCCGCCCACCACGTCGGTGAGTGACTGTGCGGGCCAGCGCCGTCCGGGCAGACCGCCGCACACGATGACGTAGGACTGGGCCTGTCGGATCATCTGCTGCACGGTGTGGTCGATGCGGGTGAGCGTGGCATAGACCTCGTCGCCGCGGTGCTGGCGCAGGGCGGCGCTGACCACCTGGCCGGCGTCGGCGCCGAGGCTGACCACCGAGGTGCCGAAGGCGCGGACCGCGCCGCTGGTGGCATCGCGGGCGCTGGCGGTGACCTCCGTGCGCGCTGTCGCGTCGGCCTGGTCGACGGCGGCGCGCTTGCGCTCCTCCGCGTCGGCCTGCACCTTGCGCAACTCATCGGCATAGCGCTCGCCGAGCCATTGCAGGCACTGGACGAAGCGCGAATTCTCCATGCCCTCGGGCACATCGAAGGCGATGGCGGGGTTCTCGAAGCGCCGGATGGCGTCGGTGATCGCCGGAACGGTGTGCACGGCGAAGGATTCGAGGGTGTCCTCGTAGGCGCGCTGCTGGCGGGATAGCTCGTCGATCCGATGTTGTTGCCGTCTACCGGCATTCACGAAGTACACCACGACTGCGATGATCAACGCGGGAGCGATGATCCACGGAAGTACCTGGGCCATGTCTAGGTTCATCCGGCTCCGTCACGCCTTTCTCACACCCGCCGACAAACGAGGCTGAACCGCCTCACATTGCCTGCGGGACAGGCGATCACACCACGCTCCCGCGGACCCGCCCACCCTAGCAGGATCCCGGCGAACTCTCGCTATGGAACCTGCATCCGCGAAACATTCAGCAACCGTTGCCGTTCCACCGCTACCGCCGGTACCGGATACCATGCGCGCATGGCGAAACTGAAGGTTTCCGTAGATGTCCCGCTGTCCCCGGAAAAGGCGTGGGCGCACACGTCCAACCTGTCCGAGCTGGATCAGTGGCTCACCATGCACGAGGCGTGGCGCAGCGAGGTCCCGGCCGAGCTGACCGAGGGCAGCACGCTGGTCGGCGTCGCCACGGTCAAGAGCTTCCGCAACCGGGTGACCTGGACGGTCGAGAAGGTCGAAGCGCCGCGCCGGCTGAAACTGCGCGGCGCGGGCAAGGGCGGCACCAAGCTGGGCCTGGAATTGCTGGTGGCGCCGAAGGGTTCCGGCTCGGAGGTGACCGTGGACATCGACCTCGGCGGACGACCGCTGTTCGGGCCGATCGGCACCACGGTGGCGCGGGCGATCAAGGGCGACATCGAAAAGTCGCTGGACAAGTTCGTCACGCTGTACGGCGAGAAGTAACGACAGAGGGCCCACGATGCCGAAACATCGTGGGCCCCCTGTTCACTCGTCAGTGCACGAGTACCGGTGCGCTACCGTCGGCCGGGATCGAAGGCTTGGTCCGCGGCAGGAAGTACGCCGGGATCAACGCCAGCACCATCAGGATCAGCGCCACCACGAAGGTGTTGCTGAACGCCTCCGCCGCCAGGCTCAGGCCCTCGGCCTTCTTGGCCGCGAATTCCGCCGCCGCTTCCGGGGGCATGGTGGCCGGATCCGGCATGGCCGCAGCCTGTTCCGGGGACTGACCAGCGGTGGGCAGGCCCTTGTCCTTGAACTGGTTGGTCAGGATGACCGCGATGGTCGCCGTGCCGATGGAGCCGGCGGTCTGGTTGATGATGTTCATCAGCGTCGAACCGCGCGCCACCTGCTGATGGGTCAGCGTCTGGATGGCCGCCGTCATCACCGGCATCATGGTGCAGCCCATACCGAGACCCATGACGAACAGCCCGGACCCCAGCATCAGGTACGAGGTGTCGGCCTCGAGCTGGGTGAAGAACGCCATGCCGATGCTGATCACCACGATGCCGGTCAGCACGACCTTGCCCGGGCCGATCTTGTCCACCAGGCGGCCCGCGATCGGCATGGTCAGCATGGCGCCCAACCCCTGCGGCGCCAGCATCAAACCGGCCGACAGCGCGGTCTCACCCTGCACCGAGATCAGGTAGGACGGCAGCAGCAGGCCCGCACCGAAGAACGCGGCCGCGAACAGGGTCATGGTCAGCACCGAGTACAACAGCGCCTTGTTGCGGAACAGGTACAGGTCGATCAGCGGATGCTTGGCGCGCAGGGCGTGGAAGACGAACGCCACCAGCAGCGCCGCACCGAGGAGCATGGTCACCCACACCTTGGGCGCGGTGATCTTGCCCTCGTCCGGGATCGAGGACACGCCGAACAGGAACAGCGCCAAACCCGGTGAGGCGAGCAGCATGCCGACGAAGTCGAACGCCTCGGAGGGCTGCGGCTTGTCCGTGGGCAGGATGATGAACGCGTAGATCAGCGCGATGATGCCCAGCGGGAGGTTGATCAGGAAGATCCACTCCCAGGAGAAGTCATCGATCAGCCAGCCGCCGAGGATCGGGCCACCGATCGGGCCGAGCAGCATGGGAATGCCCAGCACGGCCATCACGCGGCCGATCCGGTGCGGACCGGCGGCGTGGGTCATGATGGTCATACCGAGCGGCATGAGCATGCCGCCGCCGATGCCCTGGACGACGCGCGCGGCGATCAGCGTTTCGATGCTCCAGGCGAAACTGCACAGCACCGAACCGAGCACGAAGAACGCGAGCGCCGAGATGTAGAGGCGCTTGGTGCCGAATCTGTCGGCGGCCCAGCCGGTCAGCGGGATGACGGTGGCCAGCGCCAGCGTGTAGCCGGTCATCGACCACGCGGTCAGCGCGTAGCTGGAGCCGAACTCTTTCTGGAATTCTGGGATGGCGATGGTGACGACGGTGATGTCGAGAATCGACATGATCGCGCCGAGCACAACGACGCCGGCGATCTTGAAAACCCCTGCATCTAGCTTGTCGTCGGCCGGGTCTTGGTCGGCCTTGATATCCGGAGGTGATGTCACCGGTTAAGGGTGCCAGTTGACCGGACAAATAACCAGACATATCCCGATGGTCAGGAGGGTGACTGCCGCCACCCTCCCGCACTCGGCTACTTCGAGATTTCGGCCAGCTCCTTCTGCACCACCTCGTCGTGCGCGGCGGCCTCGGCGGCGGCCTTCTTCGGGCTCCAGTGGCCGGACATGAGGAACACGAACGGGATGAACAGCACCTGGGCGATCAGGCAGATCCACCACCAGCGGCCCCACTGGTCGGCCGAATCATGCTTGGCCTGCTGCACTTCGGGGCCGCGCTCGGCCAGGTAGGCCTGGTCCGAGGCGGAAATGGTGCTGATCGCCTGCAGCTTCGCGCCCGCGTCCTGCAGCTTCGGGGCCACCTTCGCGGCGACGGTGAGGTCATCGCGCGGCACCGCCTGGGTCGCGGTGAGCCGGGCGATCGCGTCGTTCACCGGGATGTTGAACTTCTGCGCGACCTGACCGACCGCGGCGAGCCCGGCATTGCCGTCGGCCGGGTTGGCCGCCAGCGCCGCCTGGGTGTCGGGCTCTATGGCGTTGAGCGTCTGGAGTTCCTGGGGGTACTTCACGTTCAGCGCCATAGCCGTCTGGATCTCGGCGGCGGTGGCGCCGGTCAGCTTCTGCATCGCGGTCAGCTGGGCGACCTGATCGCCGGGGTTGGCCTGCAGTGCCGCAAGGGTTTCCGGGCCGACGGTCTGGATGGTGGCGAGTTCGGAGCCGTGCTTGGCCTGGATCTCGGCCAGCCGCGGGCCGTAATTCACCAGCGGCCCAGCGGCATTCACCACGAGCAGCAAACCGAACAGCACCAGCGTGACCACGCCGCGCAGCGTGCCGCCCCAGACCGCGAGCCCGACCGCGGTGGCGGCGGGATTGCGTTCCTCCACGGTTTCGGTGAAGCTCGCCATCCAGGTGGAGTAGGCGATGCCGGTGCCGATCGCGATCAACGCGAAAATCCAGGCCCAGGTGTAATACCCGGCTTCCGGATTGTCGTTGTGCTGGATCAGGATGAACATGCCGACGATGGAGATGAGCGCGCCGACAATCATGAACGGCTTGCGCACTTTCAACCAGTCCGAGGCGATACCGGCCGCGACGAGCGCGATCGCATTGGCGCCCCAATACCAGTTGCCCAGCGCGTTGGCCTGCGCCGAGGTGAACCCGAAGTTGGTGGCCATGTAGACCGCGAGGAAGGAGATGATCGTATAGAAGAAAGCCAGGAAAAGGCTGATGCCCAAAGCGGATCCGACGATATTCAGTTTCAGCATCTGCTTCCACTGACCTTGTTCCAGCTCTTCGACATTCAGCCCGCGGGCGCGTGCCTCGATCAGTGCCTTGTCGCGCAGCGACACCATTACCTGGTCGCGCAGCGCGGGGCTCAGCTCACGCAGTCCGATTACGGCGAACACCGAGATCACCAGGCAGATCACACCGCAGAGCCGGTAGTGGTACTGCCAGTCCGGGTGCGCGTCGAGCGTGCGGGTGGAGATCGCGGTGGTCACCAGCGCGCCGATCACGGGCCCGAGTGTCCAGAAACCCATGGCCGAGGCGCGGCCGAGCTGCGGGGAGAAATCCCGGATCAACGCGGGCGTGGCCACCAGCACCGCACCCTCGACCACGCTCACCAGGATGTAGACGACGAGGTAGGCCTCTTTGCTCGTGGTCGCCGGCACCGCGAACAGCGTCAGCGCGGAAACGATCACCACGCCGTAGGCCACGATATTGGCGCGCCCCCACCGGTCCAGCAGACCGGCGACGAGTGAGGCGACCGCGCCGAACGCGGCGCCGATGATGAAGATCCAGACGAAATAGGCGAACGACAGATCGAAATAGGCGATCAGCTCATTGCCGACCGCGCCGGTGACAAACAATTGGTAGTACAGCGCGATCGAGGTGATGACCACGACGGTCAGATACCAGGACCGCGCCGGCGTATCGGGATAACTGGGAAGTTTGCGCTGCCAGAGCCCGGTGAGCAGGGTCGGCGAAGCGGGGATCGACGTCGAACTCATAGTCGAATTGCCTTTCTAGCCTCGGCCGCTCGCGCTGAATCACGGCGATGGGCGAACGAGCGGCCGGGTGCAGAAACTGTAGCGACCGATCTTGATCCACACGCGGTTTCCGGACACCCCGTCCCGCTCATCGGAATCTGCAATTTTCGAAACGAATACGACGAAACAGCGCAGGCCATCGTTGCCGATGGCCTGCGCTGTGTGTGGCGTATGTAGTTGTTGACGAGCGGCGTCAGGGCTTCAGTGCGATTTTCGCGCTGCGGCCCGGGGTTTCACTGGCGACGGCGGCTTCGGCGGCCGAATCCAGCGCGTAGGTCTCTTCGACCTCCAGTGTCAGGGCGCCCGTCGCCGCCATCGTCACCAGCTCGGTGATGAGGCGGCGCATGTCCTCGCGGCTGGTCTGCTCGGCACGCTTGGAGCCCCAGAACCCCTTGATCACGGCCTGCTTGAAGATGATCGGGCCGGGATCGATGATCAGCGGCTTGCCCGAGAGCGCACCGAAGGAGATCAGCTCACCGCTCGGTGCGAGCAGCGAGAGCAGATCGTTGGCCGCGCTACCGCCGACCTGATCGACCGCGCGCACGATCGGTGCGCCGCCGGTCAGCTCGGCAACCTGCTGCTGCCAGCCCTCGGATCCGGTGTCGACGACCGCCTCCGCGCCCTGATCCTGTAGCGCCTTCGCCGATTCCGCGCTGCGCACCAGGCTCAGCACGTGCACACCGCGTTGGCGGGCAAGGACATTGAGCAACCGGCCAACCGCGCCGTTGGCGGCGTTGATCGTAATCCATTCGCCCGCCGCCACATTCAGGTCTTCCAGCAGCATGAGCGAGCTCAGCGGCATGGCCATCAGCTGGGCCGCGGTCTCGTCCGGAATCGAATCCGGCAGCGGCACCACCTGAGTGGCTTTGGCCAGGAAGAACTCGGCCCAGGCCTCGTGGATGCCCGAAACGCTCACGCGCTGACCGACTTCCAGGCCACTCACGCCCGGACCGAGAGCATCGATCCGGCCGACGGCCTCGGTGCCCGGGATCGCGGGCAGCGCCGGCTTGTAGCCGTACACGCCACGAATGGTCGCCAGGTCGTGATTGTGGATCGGCGCCAGGATCAACGCGATCCGCACCTGGCCTTCGCCCGGCTCGGGCATCGGCCGCTCCCCCGCGGTCAGCACGTCCTTCGGTTCACCGAAGGAGTCGATCACCACCGCGCGCACGGCTCAGTCCTCCGCGACGGTGACGGTGACGTCGATATTGCCGCGAGTGGCGTTGGAGTACGGGCAGACCTGGTGCGCCTTGTCGGCCAGCGCCTGCGCCTCGTCGCGGGACAGGTTCGGCAGCGTCACCTCGATGACGACGGCCAGCTGGAAGCCGCCCGCGTCGTTCTTGCCCAGGCTGACCTTGGTGCCGACCGCGGAGTCGTCGACGTTGACGCCGTCGTTCTTGCCGACCAGGCGCAGCGCGCCGTGGAAGCAGGCGGCGTAGCCGGCGGCGAACAGCTGCTCGGGGTTGGTGCCCTCGCCGCTGCCACCGAGCTCCTTGGGCGAGGTCAGGTCGACATCGACCTTGCCGTCGGTGGTGCGGGCGTGGCCGTTGCGGCCGTCGCCGGTGGCGAGGGCTTCGGCGGTGTAGAGGGTGTTCATGAGTGCTCTCTTTCGCTTCGAGGGTGCGCGGCCCGCGGTTGTGCGGACAGCGTCTCGGTCATGTGCCGCAAGGTGTCCCGCAGGGCGGCGAGTTCGTCCAGGGACAGGCCGACGGCATCGGCCATTTCGTTCGGTATGTCGCGGGCCTGGGCCCGCAGTTCGCGACCGGCGCCGGTGAGCCGGATCTCGACCCGCCGCTCGTCGGCGGTGCTGCGGTGACGCTCCACGAATCCCGTCGTTTGCAGCCGCTTGAGCAGCGGCGACAGCGTGCCGGAATCGAGCGACAGCGCCGTGCAGAGCTCACCGACGGAGCGGCCATCGCGTTCCCACAGCGCCAGCATCACCAGGTATTGCGGGTAGGTCAGCCCGAGCTTGTCCAGCTTGGACCGGTAGACCGCCGTCATCGCCCGCGACGCCGCGTACAGCGGGAAGCACAGCTGCTCGTCGAGACGAAGATGGTCGGTCACGTTCTGAACGGTAGTCCGCAATTAAGTTGTGCACAACCGAACTGCTGGTGTCCCGCGTCACACCGTTTCCGTCGCCCCGGGGCACGCCGGTGCCCAAAGACGTAGTACTGGATCCCGGCGTGCGCCGGGACGACGGAGAAATACGGTGCGACACCGGATCAGCGAATTACGCGGTGCCCCAACGAGTGTTGAGCTGCTCCTCGGCCGCGGCGGTCAGCGAGCCGAAGAGCCGCAGGCGGGCGAGACCACCATCGGGGTAGATATCGAGGCGCACGTGCGTGGCCGCACGGTCGTTGTGCAACCGGAACCGGTGCGGGGTGTCGGGCTGCAACCTGGTCCGGGGCAGCAGCTCGAACCAGGCCGCGTCGTCGGCGGCCGGCAGCGGCTCGTCGCCCTGGTGGTCGATACCGAGCAGCCGTGCCTCGCCCGGCGCGTTGAACAGCAGGTTGGTGGTGTCGAGCTCGAGCAGCTGCGGCACGCCCTGGGCGGCCAGCTGGATTGTCGCCCAGTCGTTTCCGCTGTCGCGGCGACGCTTGGTCTCCCAGCCTTCGGCCTGGTTACGGGCCAGTCCGGGGCTGATCATGTTGTCGGGCGCGGAGTAGAACATGTCCGAGCAACCCAGGCCGCGAGCGCCGTTGGCGAGTGCGGCCAGGTCGACGGTCAGGCCGGTGAGCAGCGCCGGGTCGGGCACCACTTCGCCGTGCACGCGCAGCCGGGCCACGCCGCCGTCGGGGTAGATGGTGAGCCGGACATGGGTGAACACGCGGTCGTCGGAGACCGGGAACTCGTGCACGGCGTCGCCGGTCAGCGGGCTGCGCGGCAGGATCTCCACCCAGTCGGCCGACTCCAGCTCCGCCACCGACGGGTAGCCCGAGACGCGGCAGGCCTCGATCGAGGCGAACGGCGGGTAGTTGCCCTTGAACCACGCGGTGTCGATGACGACGCCGCGGACCACACCGGGCATACCGAGCCGCACGATGGCCCAGTCGTCGCCGGGGCCGCGGTGCCTGCGGGTCTCCCAGCCGTCGTACTCCTGGCCCTTGGGCCCGAAAGTCTCCGGGGAGAACTTCGGGGCCCACGGGTTGATGAGGTTCTCGCGCTCCTCGAAGGACTCGTCGCTGGCCGCGATCACGCTGCCGAGATTGCTGCGCAGCGCCAGGTCCGGTAGTGCGGTGAAGTCTGACATGTCTTCTCCCTCAGCTATTTTCGATGAAGCGGCCGGCAGCGCGGTCCCCCACGACCGCGCCGCGCAGCCAGGTCGACTGGACGACGCCCGACAGCTCGCGCCCCTTGTATGCCGTGATCGGGTTCTTGTGCTGCAACGCGGCCGGCTCGACGGTGAACGCCGCGTCCGGATCGAAGGCGACCAGATCGGCATCGCAGCCGACCGCGATCCGGCCCTTGTTCTCCAGTCCGACCAGGTCGGCGGGCGCTTCGGCCATCCAGCGGATGACGTCCTCGAGGCCGAAACCCCGGGTGCGCGCGGCGGTCCAGACCGCGGGCAGGCCGATCTGCAGCGAGGAGACCCCGCCCCAGGCGCTGGCGAAGTCGCCCTCCTTCATGGCGGGCGGGCACGGCGAGTGGTCGGAGACCACGCAGCACAGCACACCGTCGGCCAGACCCTGCCACAGCGCGTCCTGGTTCGCCGAATCCCGAATCGGCGGACAGCATTTGAACGCGGTGGTGTGCGCCTCGGCGGCCGCCAGGGTCAGATAGTGCGGGCAGGTCTCGGCGGTGATCCGCACACCCCGGGCCTGCGCCGCGGCCAGCGGTGCCAGACAGTCCGCCGCCGACACGTGCAGGATGTGCGTGCGGGCGCCGGTCTTCTCGGCGAGTGCGATGATCGCTTGCACCGCAGCGCTTTCCGCCGCTCCCGGCCGTGATTCCAGGAAGGCGTCATACGATCCGTCAACCGGCTCACCCAGCTGACCCGGATCCTCGGCGTGCACGATCAGCAGCCCGTCGAACGCGACGAGCTCGGTCATCACCTCTTCGATCTCGGGCAGCGACAGCGGCGGGAACTCGTCCACGCCGGACGGGGACAAGAAGCACTTGAACCCGAACACACCCGATTCATGCAGTGGCCGCAGCGATTTCAGGTTCCCCGGAATCGCGCCGCCCCAGAACGCCACGTCCACCTGACACTGCCCGGCCGCCGCCGCGCGCTTCGCCGCCAGCGCGGGCACGTCGACGGTCGGCGGCAACGAGTTCAGCGGCATGTCGACGATCGTCGTAACACCGCCCGCCGCAGCCGCTTTCGTCGCGGTGGCGAACCCTTCCCAGTCGGTGCGACCGGGTTCGTTGACGTGCACGTGCGAGTCGACCAGACCGGGCAGCAGGACCAGATCCGCCAGATCGGTGGTGGTGGTCGCCGCCAGATCGGTGGCGTAGTGGTCGATGGCTGCAATTCGCCCGTCCCGCACCGCGATCGATGCGGGACGAATCCCCTCCGGCAGGACCACGCGGCGCGACCGGATCACCAAGTCATACATGCCTGCTCACTCCTTGCCCACGAAACGGCTCGGCATCTGCCGGGATGACGGCGGGCAACCGCCGCCAGCTTCCGACCGACCCGGAGGCGACGCCCACGAAACCCGCGACGACACCCACCAAACCGGCAACGGCGCCTACCGAACCCGCAACGGCCCCCAGGCCCGCGGCGGCGCCTACCGAACCAGCGGCGACGCCCACCAAACCCGAGGCCAGACCCACCGAATTCCCGGAACTACCCATGTCCACCAGCCACCTTGCGAAGGTTGTTGTCCACCAGCCACTTTCCGGCTACCTTGGCCGCCAGGTGCTCGAGCAGCGGCCCGGCGTGCAACATGCACGCGGCCGGGTTCGGCTCGATATCGGTCAGCGCGTAGGCCTGTTCGATATCGACCCGCCGCAGCTGCTCGGCGGTGATCGAGCGCCGCCCGGAGACGGCGATCACCGGCACACCGGCGGCTTTGGCGATCCGCGCGACGCCGACAGGCGCCTTCCCGTGCAGCGTCTGCTGATCGAGGGAGCCTTCGCCGGTGATGACCAGCCGCGCTCCGTCGACCTGCCCGGAGAAACCGAGCTGGTCCAGGATCATGTCGATCCCCGGACGCGCCTGCGCGTTGAGGAACGCCATCGCGGCGAACCCGACCCCGCCGGCCGCTCCCGCGCCGGGGCGCTCGGCCACATCGATGCCGAGATCGCGCTTCACGATCAACGCCAGCCGGGCCAGACCCCGCTCGAGATCCTCGACGTCGAACTGCTTGGCGCCCTTCTGCCGGGCGTACACGTTGGCCGCCCCGCGCTCACCGAGCAGCGGGTTGTCCACGTCGGAGGCCACCGTCACCAGCGGCACCCGCACCATTTCACTGGCGTCGATGCGGGCCAGACGGCGCAGTGCCGCGCCGCCCGGCGCCAGCTGTTCGCCGCGCTCGTCGAGGAACTTCACACCGAGCGCGGACATCATGCCCGCGCCGCCGTCGGTGCACGCACTTCCGCCGAGCCCCAACAGGATTCGCCGGGCACCGCGTTGCGCGGCGGCCCTGATCAGCTCGCCGGTGCCGGTGCTCGACACGGTTCGCGACGTCGACGAGGTCGGCGGGTGTGGCATCTTGCGGACGCCTGAGGCCTCGGCGAGCTCGATCACGGCCGTCTGGTCGCGCATAGCGAACGACGCGACGACCTGATCACCGATCGGCCCGGTGACGCTGGTGCGGAACCGGGCGAAACCCGAGGCCACCACCGCGTCGACCGTGCCGTCGCCCCCGTCGGCGACCGGAACGGTCACCATGGGGACATCGGGACGGACCCGGCGCAGGCCGGCAGCCAGATGTTCGGCCACCTGGGGTGCGGTCAGCGAGCCCTTGAACTTATCGGGCGCGATGACCACATATCCTTCCCGCCACCGGGGCCGTGGCGCTCGCCGAGGCGTGATCACCTGGCGCCCCCGACAGCCTCGGGCTCCGGCTGGTGGGCGGTCGCGGTGGGCGCGTCCTCCAGCGACTGGGCGAGTTCCTCGAACTCCATGATGTTGTCGATCTCGAGGCCCATCGACACGTTGGTCACGCGCTCGAGGATGACTTCGACGACCACCGGCACCCGGTGCTTCGCCATCAACGCCTTGGCGTCTTCCATCGCCGACTCGAGCTTGTCCGGTTCGGTGACCCGAATCGCCTTGCAGCCCAGGCCTTCCACGACCTTGACGTGGTCCACACCGTAGCCGCCGATTTCGGGGCTGTTGATGTTGTCGAAGTCGAGCTGGACGTAGTAGTCCATGGAGAAGTTGCGCTGCGCCTGCCGGATCAACCCCAGGTAGGAGTTGTTCACCACGACGTGGATGTACGGGATCCCGAACTGCGCGCCGACGGCCAATTCCTCGATCAGGAACTGGAAGTCGTAGTCACCGGAGAGCGCGACCACGGTCGCCTCCGGATCGGCGGTGGCGACACCGAGCGCGGCGGGCAGCGTCCAGCCCAGCGGCCCGGCCTGACCGGCGTTGATCCAATGCCGCGGGTGGTAGACGTGCAGCAGCTGCGCCGCCTGGATCTGCGAGAGGCCGATGGTGCTGACGTAGCGGACGTCGGGTCCGAACGCCTTGTTCATCTCCTCGTACACGCGCTGCGGCTTGATCGGCACCGAGTCGAAGTGCGTCTTGCGCAGCCCTTCGTTCTTGCGGTGCTTGCACTGCTTGGCCCAGTCCGCGCGGCTCGGCAGCGTCTCCGCGGCCTTGCGCTCACGCGCCACCTCGAGGAACACCTGGAGCGCGGCGCCGGCATCGGAGGTGATGCCGAAGTCGGGCGCGAAGACCCGGCCGATCTGCGTCGGCTCGATGTCGACGTGCACGAAAGTGCGGTCCTTGGTGTAGGTTTCGACGCCGCCGGTGTGCCGGTTGGCCCACCGGTTGCCGATGCCGAGAACGAAATCGGCCTCCAGCATGGTGGCGTTGCCGTACCGGTGCGAGGTCTGCAGGCCGACCATGCCCGCGTGCAGCGGGTGATCGTCGGCGATGGTGCCCCAGCCCATCAGCGTCGGCACCACCGGAATCCCGGTCAGCTCGGCGAATTCGACGAGCAGCTCGGCCGCGTCGGCGTTCACGATGCCGCCACCGGCGACGATCAGCGGGCGCTCGGCCTGAGCCAGCATGTCCAGGACCTTCTCGGCCTGGGCGCGGCTGGCGGCGGGCTTGTGCACCACGAGCGGCTCGTAGGTGTCGATGTCGAACTCGATTTCGGCGAGCTGCACATCGATCGGCAGGTCGATCAGCACCGGACCCGGACGACCCTCACGCATCAGGTGCAGGGCCTTCTGGAAGGTGCCGGGCACCTGCGCGGGCTCCAGCACCGTGACGGCCCACTTGCAGACCGGCTTGGCGATCGAGGCGATGTCGACGGCCTGGAAGTCCTCCTTGTGTAGTTTCGCCACCGGCGCCTGACCGGTGATGCACAGGATCGGAATGGAATCCGCACTGGCCGAATACAATCCGGTGATCATGTCGGTGCCGGCCGGGCCGGAGGTGCCGATGCAGATACCGATGTTGCCGGCCTTGGCGCGGGTGTAACCCTCGGCCATGTGCGAGGCGGCCTCGACGTGGCGGGCCAGTACGTGCTTGAGTCCGCCGTGGGCGCGCATGGCGCTGTAGAACGGGTTGATCGCGGCGCCGGGCAGGCCGAAAGCCTGTGTCACGCCTTCCTTTTCCAGGATCAGGACCGCCGCGTCGACGGTACGCATCCGTGCCATATCAGTTCTCCGCCTCATCGGTCACATCGATCAGTACCCAGCCTTCGGGCACATGGGTCACGCACTCTTCATGTGCGACAGCAGTACTCACGCGTTGTCTCGCTTCGACAACGCCTCGGCAACCAGCAGCAGACCGGAGTGGTCCAGGTTGCCGTAGCCCATGGCGCGGGCCGCGGCGATGAGCTGCGCGGTGAGCGCGCCCATCGGGATCGCCACCTCGGCGTCGCGGGCGGCGGCCAGGATGATGCCCATGTCCTTGTGGTGCAGGTCGATCCGGAAACCGGGGACGAACGAGCGCTCCAGCATGGTCTTGCGCTTGAGCTCGAGGATCTTGCTGCCCGCGAGACCACCGGCCAGCACGTCCAGGCCCTTGCCCGCGTCCGCGCCCAGGTTCTCCATCAGCAGGATCGCCTCGGCGACAAGGGCATACGTGCCGCCGACGATCAGCTGGTTGGCGGCCTTGACGACCTGGCCGGCGCCGTTCGGGCCGACGAGCTCGAAGGTCTTGCCGACCGCCTCGAAGATCGGCTTGGCCGCGGCGAAGTCCTCTTCGCTACCGCCGACCATGATCGACAGCGCCGCGTTGACCGCGCCGGGCTCGCCGCCGCTGACGGGAGCGTCCAGAACCCGCAGGTTCTTCTTGGCACCCTCGGTGGCGGTCCACCGCGAGGTCTTCGGGGTGATGGTGGAGAAGTCGATGTAGAGGGTGCCGGGGTTGGCGTGCTCGAGCACGTCGGCGAACACCGACTCCACGTGCTCGTCCTGCGGCAGCATCGTGATCACGATGTCCTTGTCGCGCACGGCTTCTGCTGCACCGGAGGCGACATTGCCGCCCGCGGCCTTCAGCTTGTCCAGCGCGGCGGTGCTGAAGTCGAAGCCGGTGACCTCGTGGCCCGCGGCGACCAGGTGGCCCGCCATCGGTCCACCCATGATGCCCAGTCCGACGAATCCGATCTTGCTCACGTTTTTAGTGCTCACAGCGTCCAGCTCCAATCCAGGTCTGCGTCTTTGTATTCCAAGCCGATCCAGCCGTCGTAGCCGACGGACTCGAGGCTGTTGAAGAGTGCGGTGAAGTCGAGATCACCGGTGCCGGGACGGCCGCGGCCGGGGCTGTCGGCGATCTGCACGTGGCCGATGCGATCGGCGTAGGTGTTGATCACCTGGTGCAGGTCTTCACCCATGCGCGACAGGTGGTAGAGGTCGCACAGGAACTTGATGTTCGGTTCACCGGCAGCATCGATGATGCGGATCGCGTGCTCGGCCGAAACCACCGGATAGTCCGGGGACTCCGGCGCATTCAGCGCTTCCAGCAGCACCGTGGCGCCGATCCGGGACGCGGCCTGGGCGGCCAGGCGCAGGTTCTCCAGCGCAAGCTCGTCCTGCTTGGCCGGGTCCTCGCCCTCGATCCGGTTGCCGTACAGCGCGTTCAGCGCCTTGCAGCCGGTGCGCTCGGCGATACCGACGGCGACCTCGATGTTGTCGCGGAAGGTGGTGACCGCGCTGGGCACCGAGACCAGGCCGCGGCCGGCCGGGATCAGGTCGATGAAGTTCAACCCGACCAGCTGGACGCCGGCGTCGGCGATCGCCGAGACGAACGCGTCGATCTCCTTGTCGCCCGGCGTCGGATCGGTGCCGAAGGGCCACCAGAATTCGACACCGTCGAAGCCCGCCGCCTTGGCAGCGGCCGGACGCTCGAGCAGTGGCAAATCAGTGAAGAGAATCGAGCAATTGACATCGAATTTTGGCACGATCAAGCTCCTTTCTTGTATTTCTTCCAGCTGCCGATCTCGGTGATGTCCTTCAGCTCCGGGTAGGAGGTCGGCGGCTTGCGCATCACCATGGACAGCACCGAGCGGTTGTCCTGCAGCTCGATCACGCCGAGCTCCAGTTCCGGCGGTTCGGCCGGAAGCAGCTTCTCCCGCAATACGTCCAGGGAGATATCGAACAATTCACCGGCGATCGGCGCGCCGCCATCGGCGACAGGCGCGAGGCCCGGGAACCGGTCGCCCACCGAATAAAAGCGGTAACGCGGCGCGGTTTCGGCTTCACCGGCGAACGGTGCACCGTCGAGCAGGTAATTCAGGGGTCCTCCGCGCATAGCGGAGCCGTTCAGGAAAATCAGAGGCATTTCAATGCCCTTCTCAGGGTTGGTATTTAGAAATTACTTTCGGATATCGTCGTCGAGCCGATCGCCGAGTTCCTCGCGCTGGTCCTGTGCGGCGGCGAACACCGACACACCCTCGCGCTTGCCGGCGCGAATCTCGTTGAACACCACGTTCAGCACGATCGCCACCACCGCTGTCGCACTGATCCCGGATTCCAGGACCACGGCGATCCCCTTCGGGAACGCGTGCCAGAAGTCCGGCGCCGCAATCGGAATCACGCCGATCGCGACACTGACCGCGACGATGACCATGTTCAGGTTGTCTTCGTAATCCACCCGCGACAGCGTGCGGATACCGCTGGCGGCCACCGAGCCGAAGAGCACGATCGCCGCGCCGCCGAGCACCGGATAAGGAATCCCGGCGACCACCGCGCCCACCACCGGCAGCAGCCCGAGCAGCGCGAGAATCGCGCCACCGACCGCGACCACGTAGCGGCTCTTGATGCCGGTCAGCGCGACCAGTCCGACATTCTGCGCGAACGCGCTGCACGGGAAGGAGCCCACCAGGGGCGCCACCGCGCTCGACGCCATATCGGCGCGCAGGCCGTCCGCCAGCCGCTTCTTGTCGACCTTGGTCGGCAAGATCTCACCGATGGCGAGAATGTCGGCGGTGGCCTCGGTCATGATCACCAGGATCACGATGGTCATGGCGACGATCGCGCCGATTTCGAAAGTCGGCGTACCGAAATGCAGCACCGAGGGCAAGGCGACCAATTTGGCATCGCCGACTCCGGAGAAATCGGCTTTGCCCGTGCCGACCGCCACGAGTGTTCCGATGACGAGGCCGATCAGAATGGACAACCGGGAAATCGCGCCTTGGAAAAGCCGGCTGATCACCAAGATGATCAGCAGCGTCAAACCGGCGTACCCGATATTGGCCATGGAGCCGTAATCGGTGGCTTTCGCATTGCCACCCATCGCCCACCGGAACGCCACCGGCATCAGCGACAACCCGATCACCGTGATGATCGTGCCGGTCACCACCGCCGGGAACAGCCGCACCAGGTGTGCGAAGAACGAAGAGGCGATCAATCCGATGACACCGGCGACGATGATCGCGCCGAACACCGGCCGCAGCCCGCCGTCATTGGCGATCGACACGATCGTCGACACACTGACGAACGAAATGCCTTGCACGATCGGCAGTCTGGAGCCGAACGGCCCCAGGCCCAAGGTCTGCAGCATGGTGGCCAGACCCGAGACGAACAGTCCCGCGGTCACCAGCAAGGCCATGTCGGTGGCCGACAGTCCGGCCGCCCCGCCGATGATCAGCGGTGGCGCGATGACACCGCCGTACATCGTCAGGATGTGCTGCAAACCATACGCAATCAGTTGCAGCGGTGGATATTTCGTATCTTCCGGCCGGACCGTGGCGGTTGAAGCAGCCCCGGCGGGCGGGGTGCTACGGCGGTTGAACATGGGTGTCGCCTCTCCGCGATCAGCAAAATCCGGGCACGGCGTGCCAGGCGGAACCGGCGTCGCTGGCGTCGTCACGAACCACCGAGGCCTCGATCAGGCCGTACGGGCGATCGGCGGCGATGAAGACCTCGTTCGGGTTCTCCAGCGAGAACGGGCTCAGGTCGACCAGGAAGTGGTGCTTGTTCGGCGCGGAGAACTTGATCTCGGCGACCTCACGGTGCTGCTCGAGCACCGCGCGACCCATGCTGTACAGGGTCTGCTGCAGCGCGTAGGAGTGCACGGCGGCGAACTGGCGCAGCAGGATCGAGCGGATCGAGTCGAAGGACTTGTCCCAGTCCGGAACCTCGGCGTTGTCGTAGCGCCACTTGGCGACCAGCGAGGTGGCCATGATGCGGTCGTTGGTCGGCTGCAGGGTCGTGTACTTGTCCTTGAAGTACCCGTGGAACTCCGAGCCGGTGGTCTTCAACAGCACCAGGTCCTTGATGCCGGAGACCACGTGCGCGCGCCGATCCGGGCCCACACCGTCGACATTCACGTGGACGGTACGCACGCCGGCGCCGCTGCGCACGAACGAGTGATCGTGGCCGATGCCGTCGACGTTGATGCGATCCCAGGCGTACTCCTCGATCTCCACGCGGGCGCCGTCGGCGCCGGGGCAGCGGGCGATGAAGTGATCGGCCAGGGTCAGGCCGTAGTTCTCGATCGCACCGATCTCCTTCTCCTTGGCGAAGGCGAAGGCGGTGTTCTTCTGGGTGTCGGTGGGGAGCACGTCCTTCTGATCACCGGTGATGTGCGCGTCCTCGAAACGCCCACGGAGAGCGGAAGATACGTTCAGATCACGGATCTGGTGGCGAGCGGTGTCGCGGTAGACGCGGACGACGCGGCTCTCGGCCTTGCCGTACTGGTTGGGTCCAAGCTGGATGGCCATGCTGAGATTCAGCTCCCTCGGTAGGTGGAGTAGGCGAACGGGCTAAGCAGAAGCGGAATGTGGAAGTGGCTGCCGGCCGGGCCTTTCGGCTCGAACGTGATGACGGCTTCGGGGAAGAAGCAGTCCTGGCCGGTGGCGGCGGCGTAGCTGGCAATGTCGAAAACCAGGCGGTACTGGCCGGTTTCGAGCTCGTCGGGGCCGAATTCGCCGACGCGGCCGTCGGCGTTGGTGACCGCCTGGGCCACCAGCACCGGCTCGCGGTCCTTGACGAATTCCAGCCGGACCGGCACACCCGCGCCGGGCTTACCGAGGGCCGTGTCGAGCACGTGCGTCGTAATTGCACTCACGCCGTGGCCACCTCCATCTCATCGATTGCCTTGCGCAGCCGCAGAATCGCGATCTTGCGCAGCTCCTCCGCGACGACCGCCGCTTCGGTATCGTCGTCGTTGCCGAGGCGGGCCTGCAGGGCGGCCAGAATCTCCTCGGCGGAGAGCCCGGTGGCGCAGATCAGGAAGACCCGCCCGAACCGCTGCTCGTAAGCCTGGTTGCCGGCCATCAGGGACGCGGCGGTCGCCAGGTCCTGGCTGACGCCGGCCTGCTCGCCACGCGACCACTTGGCGTCGACGGTGCTGCCGTTGGCCCGCTCCCCGATCCGGGGGTGAGCGGCGAGGGCTCGGTCGACGTCCTCGGCGGTGAAGGTGCGAGCGGCGCTGTCGGCCGCCGCCAAGAGGCTGTCCAGATCGGCGTACGGCCGGCCCGCCAGGACGGCGTCGGCCCATGCCGGAACGTCGCAGCAAGCCAGTAGTACCGGCCGAAGTTGTTCGCTAGCGGTCGAATCGAACGCTGCCGTAGTCCCCAATTGCCTGGCCTTTCTCGTGTAGCGGAGGTCACATCCGCTTACTTCGAGAAGAGTGGCACAGGTCTCACTCGGAAATCAACAATTTGTTGAAAGTTGGGGTGAAAGCCCAAGTGGCGGGCTCAGGACCGGGTGCGGTTCAGATAGTTGTACACAGTGAAACGGGTGACGCCGAGCGCTTCGGCGACAGTCTCCGCCGATTTGCGGTAGCTGAACGCCCCGCGCTCTTCCAGCAAACGCACCGCACGCTGTTTGTCGGCCCGCTTGAGGTCGGTGAGGGAACTACCCAGTTCGGTCGCCACAGCGTCGAGCAGACGAGCCAGACCGCCCTCGGTGGTGGGGTCGGTGGCCGCGGCAGCCGCGGCGCTGTCTTCCCGCTCGGAGCTGTGTCCTTTGCCGACGATGCGCACAGCCGCCAGCGTGGCGCCTTCCCACACCAGGGGAACGTCATCGGGACCGCAGTCGCCGGGCGGCACGAGACGACCACCGACCCGGTCCAGCAGCGGTGTGATCGTCACCAGCACCGGGTGCGTGGGGTCGAGGTGTGTGTCAGTCATCGCCATCCCGCTCCACCTGCAAGGTCACCCGGGTCGCACCGTGGGCGAAGCCGGTCGCGAGGACATCGCGCAGCAGGTCCAGCAACTTCTCGCTCGGGCCGGACACCGAGGTGCCCAGCGGGCCGAAATCGCAATCGAGACCGGCGGCTTCGAGCACGGCGAGGGTCTCGGCGGCATGCGGCGGTGGATCGCCTTCGCCATGGAACGGCTCGGTGGTGAACTCAGCACGCAGCCACATGGGCATCAGGCTACCTGCGCTCTCGGAGAGAAATACAAAACATGGCTGTCAACCCAGCAAGGCCCCGCGGCACAGCCTTTGGGCTGTGCCGCGGGGCCGCGCGGAGAACTAGGCGAAGGCCAGCTCGATGGCGTTGATACTGAAGTACGCGACGAAGACCGCGCTGGTCACATACAGCAGCCAGTGCACTTCCTTGAACTTCCCGCGTGCCGCCTTGATCACGACGTAGGCGATCAGGCCCGCACCCACACCGTTGGTGATGGAGTAGGTGAACGGCATCAGCGCGATGGTCACGAAGGCCGGGATCGCGACCTCCAGATCGCTCCAGTCGATCTTGCGCGCCTGGGTCATCATCAGCGCGCCGACCAGCACCAGGGCCGGGGCCGCCGCCTGGATCGGGACAACCGCGGCGATCGGGGTGAAGAAGATCGCGGCGATGAACAGGCCGCCGGTCACCACGCTGGTCAGGCCGGTACGGGAACCCTCACCGACACCCGTCGCCGACTCGACGTACACCGTCGCACCCGCACCGCCGGCCGCGCCGCCGATGATCTGGCCGACACCGTCGACGGTCAGCACCTTGCCGAGACCGGGCATGGTGCCGTTCTCGTCGAGCAGCTCGGCCTCGTCGCAGACACCGAAGATGGTGCCCATGGCGTCGAAGAACCCGGTCAGCACCAGGGTGAACAGCACGATCGAGGCGGTCAGCGCACCGGCCGAGGCGAAGCCGCCGATCAGGTCGACGCTGAACATCAGACCGAAATCGGGTGCGGCGAACAGCTTTTCGGGCGTCTCCGGCACCACCGGACCCCAGGACTTGGGATCGATGGTGGCGTTGGCGTTGATGATGATCGCTACCACGGTGGCGATCGCGATGCTGATCAGCAGGGCGCCGGGCACCTTACGGATGAACAGCGCGAGCATGATCACCAGGCCGACCGCGAAAACCACCACCGGCCAGCCACTCAGATGACCACCCGCACCCAGCGTCACCGGCGGACCGGTGGCCTCACCGTGGCCCACCACGCCGGCCGAGACCAGCCCGATCAGCGCGATGAACATGCCGATACCGACGCCGATGGCGTGCTTCAACGCCGCCGGAATGGCGTTGATGATCATCGTGCGCAGGCCGGTCGCGGCCATGATCACGATGACCACGCCCATCAGGATGACCAAGCCCATGGCCTGCGGCCAGGTCATATGCGGCGCCGCCTGGAAGGCGACCACCGGGACCAGCCCCAGTCCCGCGGCCAGCGCCAGCGGCACATTGCCGACCAGCCCCATGAGCACAGTGCTCAAGCCGGCGGAGAACGCGGTGGCGGTGGTGAGCTGCGCGATGGAGAGCTTGTCACCGTTCATATCCGTGACGCCGCCGAGAATCAGCGGGATCAGCAGGATGACATAGGCCATCGCGACGAAGGTGGTGATACCACCACGGACCTCCCGGGACACGGTGGTCTTGCGCTCGGTCAGTTTGAAAAACCGGTCGTGCCAGGCTTTTCTGGGTACCGGCGGCTCGTCGGCGACGGGCTTGGTCTGCATCTGCGTCATTGGGCTTGCCCTCCTCAGGGCGCCGACTCGCGGTCCGGGATGGTATTCCGGCCACACGGTGTCGGTTATGCGGTTGTGGAGCGCCGCCGCCTCGTTGCGAAAGATGCGGCGCTCCCGTTGATCAACAGCTCCGGAAGATGTCTTCCGGTGGTTCCGGCACACGGTTGATGTGCACGGTGGTCCCCCGCGGGCGGCGCGCGTCACGGATGGCGGCAACGCCCGCGGGGGTGGCGGAGAGCATGGGTGGCTCGCCGTGGGTTTCCCGAATCTCCGGCCGCTGTAGCGACCTATCGAGAACTGCCGGGATGGAGTGCTGGTATTCGCGAGCTGCGCCGATGGCCCCCTCAATCAGGACATCGGCGGGTGCCGCGAATACCTCGGTCGTCATCGAGTTCCCTCCTGCAGCAGGCGTTTGCGGGCGTCGGCGCCGGCCCGGCCGGTGGCATCGTGGGCGACGGTGCGCAACTCGTCGTTCTCGACGACGGTGTGCCCGCCGACGATGAGCCGAGCCAACGGTGGAGTGGGGCCGAAAACCAAGGCGCACACCGGATCTTCGACCGCGGAGCGGAAGCCGTCGACGCGCCAGATGGCGATGTCGGCGAGCTTGCCGACCTCCAGGGATCCGATCTCGTTCTGGCGGCCCAGGTTTCGGGCGCCGCCCAGGGTGCCGAGCTCCAGGGCCTGGCGGGCGGTAAACGCCTTCGGGCCGCGCACGGCGCGCTGGAACAGCAGGGCCTGGCGCATTTCGCCTGCCAGGGAAGTCAATTCGCTCGAGGCCGCGCCGTCGACGCCGAGACCGACGGGCGCGCCCGCGGCGATCAGGTCGGTGACGCGGGCGATGCCCGCGCCCAGGCGGGCGTTCGAGGTCGGGCAGTGCGCGGAACCGGTGCCGGTTTCGGCGAAGCGGCGGATGTCGGCGTCGTGCAGGTGCACCGCGTGGGCGAACCATACGTCGTCGCCGAGCCAGCCCAGCTTGCCCATGTATTCGACCGGCGTGCAGCCCATCTGCTCTTGGCAGTGCTCTTCCTCGTCCAGGGTTTCGGCGAGGTGGGTGTGCAGGCGCACGCCCTTGCTGCGGGCCAGCGTGGCGGATTCGGTCATCAGCTCGGCGCTCACCGAGAACGGCGAGCACGGCGCGACCGCGACCCGCAGCATCGAATCGAAGGACGGATCGTGGTACTTGTCGATGACCTCGGCAGTGTGGGCGAGGATTTCGTCGCGGCTCTCCACCACCTCATCCGGCGGCAGGCCGCCGTCGGACTGCCCGCGGTCCATCGAACCGCGGCACGGGTGGAAGCGGATGCCCAGTTCCCGGGCGGCGCGGACCTCGGCGTCGAACAGGTCGCCGCGGCCCTTCGGGAAGATGTAGTGGTGATCGGAGCTGGTCGTGCAGCCGGTCAGCGCGAGCCAGCCCAGGCCCGCCGAGGCGGCGCCGTAGACGATGTCGGCGTCCATGCGCGCCCAGAGCCGGTAGAGCCCGGTCAGCCATTCGAACAGGGTCGCGTCCTGGAACAGGCCCTGGCTGGCCCACTGGTACAGGTGGTGGTGGGTGTTGACCAAGCCCGGGGTGACCAGGCAGCCGGTGCCGTTGATGCGTTCGGCGCCTTCGATCCGGGGGGCCGGGCCGGGGCCCAGCGCGGTGATCCGGCCGTTCTCGGCGACCAGATATCCGGAGGGGATCTCCGGCCCGGTGACCGGGGCGATGTACGCGTTCTCGATGACGGTCTTCATGCCGCTGCCTTCTCGGTGGATTGCGGATTGCGTGCCACCAGATCATTCAACGAGCCGTGGGAGCTCACCCGCATCAGGCTGCCGTCCGGTCTGCGTCGAAGTTGATCTCCGCGTTGCTAGACAGTAGCGCGAGGCTGCTGATCGCACGGGGACAGCTCTCGTCGACATCGGGCTCGGCCACGCCGGCGACGTCGCCCGGAACGGTGCGTGCCCCGAGCCGGGCGGCCTCGAACCCGAGCGCCTCGGCCCGGCTCACGAGTCGGGAGAAATCCATGTCCGTAAGTACAGCTGGCCGGAAGATGAACAGGTAGGAACGAGAAATCTGAACTGTGGCCCAGTTCACACCGCAAGGTTTGTACGTATCTCCAAATGCGGTAGGTACCCGGACCGCTGTTAGCGTATGAAACTGTGCGATTACGTTCCCTGCTGACCATGACGGCGCTAGGTCTGGACCTCCTCACCGGGGAGGAAGACCTGGACCGCTTCGTGCGCTGGGTGGTAACCACCGACCTGCTCGATCCCAGCCGCTACCTCTCCGGCGGCGAGCTCGTGCTCTCCGGGCTGCAGTGGCGCGACAGCCCCGCCGACAGCGAGACCTTCGTCAGCGCGCTGGCCCGGGCCGGAGTCGCGGGCCTGGCCGCCGGTGACGCCCGCTACGGCGGCGTGCCCGAGGACATCGTCGAGGCCTGCCGCCGGCACCGCATCCCGCTGTTCCGGGTGCAGGAGAACGTCGCGTTCGCGACGGTGACCGAGCAGATCACCCGCAACCTGTCCACCGGCCGCGCCGCCGACCTGAGCGCGGTGCTCGATCGGCACCGCCAGCTCGTCGCGGGCAGCGGTCTCGGATCGGTGCTGGATCTGATCGAGCGCGATCTCGGGATGAGCTGCTGGGTGATGTCCTCCACCGGGCGCGTTGTAGCCGGATCGGTGACGCCGCCCGAAGGGGTGACCGCGGAGTTTCTCCGGGCCCGCCGGCTTCCCCTGGTGCTGCGTGAGAACGGTTCTCCCTATTCAATTTTCGCTGTCGACCAGCACAGTACGTCGCGGGTCGCGGACTGGTTCCTGGTGTTCGAGGGCGACTGCACCGAATGGTCCGAGGAGCGCCGGGCGCTGCCGGGCGAGCTCGCCGCCGTCGTGTCGCTGGAGCGGGCCCGCCAGGACGATCGGCAGAGCGCCGAAGGGCGGCTCGCGCAGGAACTGATCGAGCTCATTGTCTCCGATGCCAAACCGGCGGAGATCATTTCGCGGCTGGAGCTGACCGGGCTCGGGCCCGGCGAGACCTACATCGCGGTCGCCGCGGCCTCCGCGGGTGACACCTTGCGGCCCGGCGAATTACGGGTCCTGTTGCGCGAAATCCTTTACGGCCGAAGGCCTGCCGCCGGTGTGGTCGACGGCGAGGCGATCGCGTTGATCCCGGCGCGCAGCTCGGTTCTCGACGAAATCCAGTTGGCCGTCAGTGAATTGGCGCCGGCGCTGGGTGAGAGCCGGCTGTCGGTCGGCGTGAGCGGCGTGGTCGACGGTGAAGGCCTGCGCGGTGCGGTCGAAGAAGCGCGCTACGCCCGTCGCATGGCGGGTCGCGCCGAACAATCGGCGAGCGTCGTCGGGCACGATCAGCTCGCTACACACATGCTGCTGCTCGCCAGCGTGCCCGACGAGGTGCGCCGGATGTTCCGGACGCGCTTGCTCGACCCGTTGAGCAGCTACGACCAGGACAATCGCGCGGATCTGGTGCACACGCTGGAGACGTTCCTGCAGTCCTCGGGATCGTGGACAAAGTCCGCCGAACTGCTGCATGTGCACGTCAATACGCTGCGGTACCGGATTCAGCGGATCGAGGAGCTCACCGGCCGCGACCTGTCGCGGCTCGAGGATCGAGTCGACTTCTTCCTGGCGCTGGCGTTGCGCTGAACGAAACGACCAGCCCGGCGCACACAGCGATCAGCACGAACGCCTGCGTTGTCTTAGGGCCGAACCCGTCGCTGCCGATGGTTGCCCAGGTCGCGACCAAACCTCCGGCAATACCCGCGACCGCGGTGATCGCGAGAGGCAGTGCGCCATGCGCGATTCGCGGTGCCGGTAGAGCCGCCGACAAGGCGCCGACCAGCAGGATCGCCAGCAACACATCACCCGGTCGATGCCAGCCCGCGACCACCAACTGAACGCCGATCAAGGTCACCCAGCCGGCCATCGCGACGGCCACCCACGGGCGCACCAGCCGCGGTGCCGCCATGGTCAGAACAACCGCGCTCGCCGCAGCAGCCGTCGTGTGGCCACTGGGTGCCGCGTTCGCGGCTGCCCACCCGGCGGCATCCGCCAATTCCGGGCGGTCGAGCACGACCAGGCGCAGCACTCGAGCGAGCAGGATGGCCGCAGGCGGGAACGCAAGATAAACCAGTGTCCGCCAACGCAATCCACTAACAACGCCGAACACTGTCACCAGCGTGGCGACACCGATCCACAACACCGGACTCGAAACCCACGGTATCCGTGCCCATCCCGGCACGGAGAGAACCGAAAGCTCGCTGCGGGCAAACAGGAAGACCTGCTGATCCCAGACCTGCCCCGCCGCGGTCCGCGCGGTCACGAAATACACCAACGCAGCCGCGACGCCGAGGATCAGCGCCAGCCAGATCCGTACTCCCCAAACCGAATTCGCGGCGATAGTGGCCGGGAAGGTCGGCGCGGCGGTCGATACCATCCGACGCATTGGTCTGGTCGGTACTTCACGACCAATGTGCTGGTCGCTCACGGGCACAGCGTCGTCGCCTGTTCGCCGGAGTTGCGGGCGGTGACACAGCCTGCCTCGAGTGTGCCGATCTCCGGGTCGGTGTACGGAACGCTTCCGAAGTTGGCGACGACGGTCAGCTGGTCACCGAATTCGGTGCGCTGGACCTGCTTGTCGGCGGTCAGCCAGCGGAAATCGGTGAGGGCGGCTGTTCCTGCGGCGTCCTGGGTGAACTGGAAGAACTCCTCGGCCGTGGCCATCGATGGACCCCATTCCGCGATGGTGTCGAGGTTGACGTTGTAGTTCAGTGGCGCGTTGTAGAGCATGGCGGCCAGGGTGCGGGTCTTGGCGAGTGCCGGGAACTTGTTGAGGCCCAGTTCCCAGCGGTCGGTGCTGACCACCGAATCGTGGAAGACGGTCTGGTACATGGGAATCCGGTAGGTGAAGTCGAACATCTGGCGGGTGATGTCGGCGGGCAGGTCGACTGGTTTCAGGAAGTTCGCGGGACCGTTCTTGCCGGACCAGCCGCCCCAGAACTCCCTGTCGCGCTGTAGCTTCCAGATCCCGTCGGGTGTCGGGGTCGACGAGCCGTGGCTGAAGTCGACCGCCGAATTCGCCCAGGCGCCAACCGTTTCGGAGCCGACGACGAACCGCGGCATCAGCGCGCGCATTCGCGCGAGGCGGTTGTCGCGGTCGCGCTGCTCGGTCATCGGGTGTTGCGGGGAGTAGTCGCGGAAGGTTTCGCCGGTGCCGTCGACGTCGACGAAGTAGCTGTTCACTCCGTTGGCGCTCATCTGCTGTTCGCGTTGGGCCAGGAGTTCAGGGTGCTGGGCCAGCGCCTCGGAGCTCAGGTAGCAGCCGCGGCCGCCGAAACCGCTCTCCGGCTTGCCTTTCGCGTCGAGGACACAGCCGTCGGGCCAGATCGGGTCCGGCCATTTCGAGGTGGGAGCGTCGATTTCGCCCTTGGGGTCCTGCACGTTGGAGAACGTGTCGTAGGGGCCGATCAGGTAACCGGTCTGTTCGGCGGCGTCCACCGCGTCTGTGCCGATCTGCGGGTCACCGGAGTCATATCCGAGCCAAAGTTTCCGCAGGCCAGCGGCTCTCAGGGCCTCGACGCCCTGCGCGCTGCGGCCGTCACCCCACAGGTAGACATGGAACGCGCCGAGAAGCTTTTCCACGTCCGGGTTTTCGCGGATCTTGTCGTTGAGCGAGCTGAGTTGTCCATGACTGTCGAGCCACTGCCGGTAGTCCAGCGAGCTGTCGATCGGACCACCGCGGGTGGGGTCGAGGATCACGGTGTAGGTGCCGGTCGCGGCGGCCGGATCGAAGTCGTGTTTCACCGTCGCGCCGAGTCGCTTGTCGCGGTCGGTGAAGGTGACCGTGCTGCCGATGTCGGTCGGAATGATGTAGCTGCCGCCGGTGCCGGGCGTCGCGCCGGAGAATCCGAGGCCGGGGAAGGTGAGGTCCTGGAGTCGGCGGCCGTCCTCGTTCACGATGCCGGTCTCCGGGTCGGTCCAGAGCGGGTCGTCGGCCGGGATGTCCAAGCCGTCACCGTTGGGGAGCTGGATCGACCGCACGGTGGCGGGCATGACCGGCCACGACAACGACGCCGTCTTGTCGGCGGTGACGGACAGCGCGATGCGGTCACCATCCGGGCGCGCGGAGACGGCCAATCCGACCTTCGGTAGCGACCAGCGCAGCGCATCACCATCGCGGGTGACCTCGCTCGGCGCTCCCAGGTCCTCCACGGCACCGTCGGAGAGCGGGCCGATGTCGGAGTCGACTTTCAGCGTGGCGGGATCCACATCGATGGTGTGCTCAGCGGTAACCAATCGAGGTTTACCGTCGACGAGCTGTAAGTTCGCCGAAGCACTCTGGGCGGAGTTCACCAACGAGCAGCCCGACGCAGCAATGGCCGCTACGGCGGTTAGCAACATCACCGCATACCGTGTGGGTCGTGTTCGCACTGTTTCCATAGGCACTCGGGCGAAGGTAGGCAGCGACGATGAGCGATTCATTAGAGGCACCGCGCGTGCTTGTCGTGGACGACGATCCCAACGTCCGCGAGGCACTCGGCGACGCCCTATCCGCCCTCGACCACTACCGAGTCGAGCGCGCGGCCGACGGCCTCGCCGCCCTGAAAATCCTCGACAACCACCGCGTAGACGCCGTCGTCCTGGACCTCACCATGCCCCGCCTCGACGGCTCCGCCCTCTGCCGCCGCCTGCGCGCCGCCGGCGACAGCACGCCGATCCTCATCCTCACCGCCCGCGACACCACCGCCGACCGCATCCAAGGCCTCGACGACGGCGCCGACGACTACCTCGGCAAGCCTTACGACCTAGGCGAACTCCGGGCCCGAGTACGCGCGCTCCTACGCCGCGCACCGAACCGCACACCCGAGGATCCCTCGAGCATCGAACTCGGTGACCTGCTCCTGAACCCGCAGTCCCGCCAAGCGACCCGCGCCGGCGCAGTCATCATCCAATTCACGATGACCGAATTCGCAGTCCTCGAACTCCTCGCTCGCAACACCGGCCTCGTCCTGTCCCGCGACACCATCGCCGAACGCGTCTGGGGCGGAACCCTGCCCCAGACCAGCAACGCCATCGATGTCTACATTCGCTACCTGCGCCAGAAGCTCGATGCCGCAGAATGCCCGCCGCTGATCCACACCGTGCGGGGTGTGGGCTACCAGGTGCGAGTGCCCTGATGGAGCTCCCTGACGGCCCCGCCTCGGTGCGCGCCAGCTCCGGTATGCAATTCGTGCACTTTTCGCCTGAAACCGGCCGAAGTCGCCGACTTCAGCGGATAAGTGCACGAATTGCATACAACCCGACAGTGGGTGGGTCTGAGGCCACGTCATGGAGGTGTCGATGATGGTGCGCCGCTTGTCTTTACGCCGACGTGTTGCGGTTGCTGCTGCTGCCGCCGCCGCATTGCTGGCGACCGGAATGGCGCTGGGGGCGTTCTTGCTGTTCCAGCGTGAGGTGCACCGCCAGGTGGATCAGACCCTGGTCCAAACCGCGACCTCGACGATCCGCGCCGAGAAGCACGGCATCTGGGCCCCGGAGCAGGCTGGGACCTGTCGCTGGCTGACCTCCCCACCGTGCAGCCGATTCGTCTCTGCCACAGCTGATTCCACAGCTCCGCCCGATCCGGACGCTGCGGCGTTGACGATCACCGATCCGGAACGAGAGATCGCCCGCCACGGCACCGGCCGCCTCTTCGAGGATCGCGAATACCGCGGCTACCCCGTCCGAGTCCTCACCACCGCCGTGAATGACGGCCGCGCAGTACAGGTTTGGACGCGCACAGACAGCATGTCCGCCAGCATTCGAACCTACGCTCAGGTCCTCGCCCTCGGCGTGCTCGCCGCCATCGTCCTCGCCTGCACCGCGGGCTACCTGGTGACCCGCATCGGCCTGCGCCCCCTCGGCAGCGTCGCGGCCGTCGCCCGCCGCGTCGCGCGGACCGCTGACCCCGACGAACATCTTCCGGTCCGCGGCAACGACGAACTCGCCGACCTCTCGACAAGTTTCAACGACATGCTCGCCGCCCTCGGCAAGGCCCAAGCCGCCCAACGACAGCTGATCGCCGACGCCTCCCACGAACTACGCACCCCACTCACCGCCTTGCGCTCCGACGTCGAACTCCTCAGCGCCCCAGA
The DNA here is from genome assembly GCF_015355755.1 of Nocardia sp. XZ_19_385. Classification (NCBI taxonomy): domain Bacteria; kingdom Bacillati; phylum Actinomycetota; class Actinomycetes; order Mycobacteriales; family Nocardiaceae; genus Nocardia; species Nocardia sp. XZ_19_385. Next base: position 217,119 of record NZ_JACVEE010000003.1, on the reverse strand, counting down.
CCTTCCCGAGGCCAGCGCCGACCGCGCCCGAGCCCGGATGCGGTCCGGCCTCGACAATATGACCGAGCTGGTCACCAACCTCCTCGACCTGGCCCGCATCGACGAAGCCGGTCTCCGCCCCGACCGCGAACTCCTCCCCCTCGACGACCTCGTCGAGCAGGCAGTCGCCCGCTACCCGCACGCCGCCATCGAACGCGACCTGAGCCCACTCGACGTCTACGGCAACCGCACTCACCTACTGAGCCTGCTCACCAACCTCATCGACAACGCCCTGAAATACGGTGCGCCACCGGTGGTCATCTCCATCCACGACCAAACCCTCTCGGTCGCCGACCACGGCCCCGGCGTCCCGGACGCCGACGCATCCCGGATCTTCGACCGCTTCTACCGCTCCCCCGACGTCTCCGCGGTCCCCGGCTCCGGTCTCGGCCTCGCCATTGTCGCGCGCGTCGCCCACACCCACGGCATCACGGTCACCACCCACCGCACCGCCCCGACCGGCCTCACAGTCGCACTGACTTTCCCTGTAGCTCAACATAATTGACGGGCGACGAACTACCACCCGGCAGGTACGAAGCAGTAGGTAGCCGGTTCTTCCTCGTCGACAAAGGGAAACAAGAAGGTGCGGGCAATGAATTCGCTATCCTTTCCGGCCTCGGTCGGCACCCCTTCCTCACACACCTTGGTATCGGCCACACCTAGCACTCTGCGGTCGAATCTCGCCGAGCCGTCGGCACACACCGGATCGAATTCATAAGTGCTGCCGTACTTCTTGTAGCAGTTACCTTCGGTCAAATTCGGTTTCGCACACGAAGTCACGATCGTGTAGTCACCGTCGCGCGTTCCGTCGGTGGTGATTCGAATCTGGCCCGAGGCGCACTGGCCGTCCCGCTCGAGCTCCGACACCACAACCTGCCAGGTCGCAGTCGGATCCGCGCAGTCGACGGGGTCGATGGGGCCGCTGATCATCACCTGTCCCGACTTGTTCGTACAGTCGCCGGTCGCCGGCACACGGATGGGCTGCCTGGCGCCCTCACCCAGCAGATCGATTACCGAGTTCTTTTGCGACTCGTACCACCACCAGCCGCCAGCACCGCCACCGACCACCAGAATCAGAACAATGACCAACGCGACAATCGGCCCGCGGCTCTTGTGCGGCGGCGGATACCCCGGCCCTGGCGAATATCCCGCCCCTGGATAGACCGGCGACGGCCCATAATGGCCGTACCCCGGCTGACCTTGTACCCCGCCGCCGTAATGGCTGTTCACCCCTGCTCCGATCCCGAACCGGGAGACCCCCATCCGGTCCCTCCCCGGCCGGATTCTGCCACAGTGGTACCTGATGACCACCTCCACCTTTCAGCGAATCTCTCGCCTGCGCACCCTGATCGAGCACCCTCGCACCGGGCCCAACGAACGCGCTGCGGCTCAGCGCATGCTCGATCGAATCCTCAGCAAGTCCGGCGCGGAAACCGGGGATTCCGACCGCACCTACGGTGAGCGCCACCGTCGTCTCGGCAAACACGCCGACCTCTCCGCCATCGCCGACATGGTCCGTGACGACATCGCCCTGGCCCGAAGCGTCCACGTCACTCCTGGTTCCCCCGGCGAACTCGCCCCTGTCGACCCCCTTGCCGACGCCCCCACTCAGCTCAGCTTTATGGTCGGCACCACCAACCCCGGTGCCATCGACATCACCATCGACGACATCCCGCCCGCTTGGGGCTGGACCGACAGCACCGAAACCCCCACTCCCGCTTTACAATCCCTTGCCACCGAACTGGCCGAAATCCTCAACAGTTACAACCACACCGGCCCCGGCCTGCCGCCTCGGTTCTTCGGCCGTATCCGCGCTGGGGACCGCACCCTGATCTGGTAATCGCAGGTCACCAACTTCTCTTCAGCCACCTGCTGTTGACAGGCACGCGGCACGTTGTAGTACGTTCACTCTATATAGAGCGAACCATCTATATCAGGCAAGGGAGACGGCACATGTCCGATGAACTGTTCGGTGTCGCAGCGGAAATCGCGCGGGCCAGCAAGTACGGGTTTCTGACGACGGTGGTCGAGGGAGCTGCACGGACGCGGCTCGTGCAGACCGCGCAGGTCGATGCCGACGGGACGATGTGGATCGGGACGAGTCCGAAATCGCGGAAGGCGGTTGATGTTTCGTTGCAGCCGGAAGTCACCTACGCGATCGAGGATCGGGCCACGCTGGCCTACACCTGTCTGTATGGCGCCGCCGAAATCGTCGACGACGCAGCGGAATTGAACGCCAAATGGCAGCAGGGGTACGAGATGTTCTTTCCCGAAGGACCCGAGGGCGGGGACTTCGTGTTGCTGCGGCTGCGGCCACGGGCGGTCGAGGTCATGGACTTCACGCGTCGAATCCATCCCGCGCCATACGGTTTGAAGGCGGCACGGGCGGAGCGAGCGCTCTAGCGATTCAGTCGGCGGTCGACGGCCGGTGGGAGTGCGCGTAAATGCTCACGGCGATGAGCAGCGCCATCAGGACACCGGCCACCGGGACGGGGTAGGGCGTGAAACTCGCTGCCAGGATGAGCGTGCCCAGCAGCGGCATGGTCCAGGCGTACGGCGCGTTCGCGCCGTGTGGCCGGACCATCAGCCACCACACCACCAGCAGATAGCAGAAGACCGGGACGGTGACGGTCAAGCCCGCCTGGGTCGTCGACAAGACGGTGTGGTGCTCGACCTGGGCGATGTTGACCGACAGCCCCGCGCCGACCGCCGCACCGGCCGCGAAGATCACGTAGTGGCCGTAACCCCATAGGAACGGCTGCAAAGTCGTCGCCAGCAGCTCACCGGCGTTCATCGAGAAGTAGACCCACCACATGGCGAACACGATGAGCAGTCCGCCCGCCGCGATCAGCAGCAGTTCGATGTTCGCCGCCGCGGTCAGCGCATCGCGAAAAGCGTTGGTGGCGGACAGGATTGTCTCGCCGAGCACGATGATGGTGAGCAGCCCATAGCGTTCGGCGATGTGATGCGGGTGCCACGGCATCGGCCACGCCCGATCCGCCCACAGCGGCACCAGCAGTTCGGCGACCACCATCGCCAGGAAGCCCCACTGCCGCAGTTGCTCGGGCAGCGCGAAGATGACCACGGCCCACCCGGCCATGGCCAGCGACTCCCCGCCCGCATACCGCAGCATGGTGGTCCGCGCCTGCGGATGCGCGGTCGCCGCCCGCACCTGCTGAGCGACCAGACCGACACGCATCACCAGGTAACCGACGAACACGATCGCGAAATCGCCGTCGTCGAAGGCCCGCGGCACCCCGGCCGCGAGCACAAGCACGCCGGTCATCACCAGCAATGTGGACAGCCGATACGGCACATCGTCGGTATCGAAAGCCGACGCGAACCAGCTGAAGTTCATCCACGCCCACCAGATCGCGAAGAACACCATGAAGTAGCTCGGTATCCCCGCCGCGAAGTGCCCCTCGGCCAGCGCGTGCTCCAACCGCAATGCCACCTGCGCCACCGCGACCACAAAGCACAGATCCAGCAGCAGCTCCAACGGCGTCGCCGCCCGATGCTGCTCCTCCGGATTCCGCGGCGTCATCCGATGCCGCCAAGTCCACCCACTGGTCCGATGCTCGGTCATGAAGGCATCGTAGGGACCCCGCCCCTCGAATTCCGGATCCGACGACGGCGATTCGAAGCGGCTGAACACTCCTATCGGCTTCAGCGGACGCAACTGCCACGGCGTCGCGCACCGCGAAACAGATCTGCGCGCTATTCAGGCAGTTGCCAAGGCGACAAGCTGATCAGATGCCGGAGAGGTGCGCAGACACGTTAGTGGCCGCGACGAGGAATGGTCGCCGCAGATAGGCAGGCGGCGGCGACTACACAGACGCCGAGGAGCTGGAACGCCCGCGGGTAGCCTCCGAGTACGTGGGCCAGGGCGGTGGCGGCGAAGGGGGCAAGAGCTGAGGCGACGATCGACGGCGCGGCGAGCAGCCCGGAGAGGCGCGCGTAATGCGAGGTGCCCCAGCGGTCGGTGACAGCGGTGGCTTTCAGCAGCGTGAGGACCCCGCGGGCCATGCCCGCGAGCACCGCGGCGGCGATCAATGCGGTAGTGGTGGTGAGGCTTCCGAGCAGGACGGTGCTCGCGGCGATGCCGAGCAGGATCAGCGCTGTGCGGGTGCGGACTCTGGTGTGGCGCTCCAAGGTGCCGTAGCCGATCCGACTCAGTACTTGACCGGCACCGCCGAGCCCGAGCGCGAGTGCGGCCGTACTTGTGCTGAGGCCGCGCTCGATCAACAGCGGCACCAGCAGGATCACCGCCGCGGAGACCGCGAAGGAGGTGGTCGCCAAAGCAACTGTCAGAGTTAGGAATTCACGACTGCGTGCGGCTCGATCCGGACTGACAGCATGCCCAGGCGCGGCAACCGGGTGTGGTGGCCAGCGCAGCCGTAGCCCATACCAATGCGCGGGCACCGTCAGCAGAGCGAGGATCACGGCCAGTATGAGATAGGTTGCCCGCCAATCGAACCGCTGCGCGATAGCCGCGGTAAGCGGAGCGAACACGGTGCTCGCCAAACCACCCGACAGCGTCAGGATGGTCATCGCCCGGACCCGCCGGACGCCATGCCACCGCGTCAGTGCCGCGAACGCGGGCTGATACAACACCGCGCTCTTGGCCGCGCCCACCAGCAGCCACCCGACGAAGAACCAGGCAATGTGCTGCGCCGAAGCGACCAAGGCCAGCGACAGGACGCCCAGGACCGACCCGGCGCTCATCACCCCGCGCGGCCCATAGCGATCGAGCCACCGCCCGACCGGTATTCCCGCGCCCGCGCCCACCAACTGACCGGCCGAAAACGCCGCCGTCAAAGCCGTTGCCGACCAGCCGGTTTCGGCGCTGATCTGCCCGGCCAGCACCGGAAACGCGTAGTACAGAATCCCCCAGCTGGTGATCTCGGTGAGGCACAACACCGCCAGCACCCGTCGCAGCTCCGAATCGCTCGCGGGCTCGTTCGACACCGAGATGTCTTGTCTCACATACTCACCACTCGCTGTGGACACCAACCGTCCCCGATCAACGTTATCGGCTCGTCGTCCCGGCCGACTACGCACGGGGACGACGAGGGGGTGTCTCAGCGATTCAGCAGCGGCAGCTGCGGACTCCCGTTCGGCGCCGACAACGCCAGGTCCTGCGCTGCGGGCGTCGAGCAGCACCCGCCGCCGGACTCCTCGGCCGGGGCGTCAAAAAGCCCTGAGCCACCGCAGACTCCGGTGTCCGGAAGCACCAGCTCGACGCGTTCGGCCGCTTCGTGATCTCCGGCCAACGCGGCGGCGATGGAGCGGACCTGCTCGTACCCGGTCATGGCCAGGAAGGTCGGCGCCCGGCCGTAGCTCTTCATCCCGGCCAGGAAGACGCCCGGCTCCGGATGCGAAAGTTCCTTCACACCATGCGGATACACGGTTCCGCAGGAGTGCACATTGGGATCGATCAGGGACGCGAGGGCGACCGGGGCCTGCAGCGTGGCGTCCAACTCGAGCCGGATCTCCGAGAGCCAGGAAAGGTCGGGGCGGAACCCGGTCAGGACCACCACCTCGTCGACGGCTTCGACCGGATTTCCCGCGGCCGGGATCAGAACAAGGCGACCAGCGGCGTCGCGGTCGACGGTTTCGGTACGGAAGCCGTACACGACCTCGACATGCCCGGCCTCGACCGCCTTGCGGCCGTGTTCCCCGAGCGCACCGCGAGCGGGCAGTTGATCATCGGCGCCGCCGCCGAAGGTCGTACCGATGTCGCCGCGCCGCAACAGCCAGGTGATCCGGGTGCCGGGATGATCCTCGGCCAGCGCGGCGAACGCCACCAGCGCGGTGAGCGCCGAATGTCCGCTCCCGGCGACGGCCACGTGCTTGCCCGCGTATCGGGCCACGCCCGCGGCGTCGGTGAGATCCGGAACGCGATAGGTAATCCGTTCGGCCGCAGCGTGTTCCCCCATGGCCGGCAGTCCGTCGCCACCCAGCGGGCTCGGTGCGGTCCAGGTGCCGGAGGCGTCGATCAGCGCCTGGGCGGCGATGCGTTCTTCCCCCGCGGCGGTGCGCACATGCACGGTCAGCGGCTCGGTGTCACGTCCCGCGTCGACGACGCGGTCCCGTCCGCGCCGGGCCACACCGATGACCTCGGCTCCGTAGCGGACCCGATCCCCCAGCCCCTCGGCGAGCGGCCGCAAATAGCGCGAAACCCATTCCGCGCCGGTCGGATACGAGGCCAGGTCCGGTTCCCGCCAATCCGACTCCGCCAGGATCGGCCGGGCGGCGGGCGCGATGAGCTCGGCCCAGCGGGAGAACACCCGCACATGATTCCACTGCGCCACCGCGGCGCCGGCCTGTGCGCCGCGTTCGAGCACGAGCACCGGAAGTCCGCGTCCGGCGAGTTCGGCGGCGGCCGCCAGACCGACCGGCCCGGCGCCGACAACCACGACAGGGAGGGCATTCATCGCAATCCTTCTTTCATCGATACTCATCGATTGACTGGAATTGAGAGTATCGACTGGGGTCGATGAATGCAACCATCGATTCTGATCGATATACTGGCTCCATGCGCACCGCACTGCCGCAAGCCCAGATCCTGCCCACCGGCGAAGCCAGCACCTACGCCGAGTGGTTCGCCTGCCTGGCCGAACCGGTGCGGGTCCGGCTGCTGCACGCGGTGGCGACGACGCCGAAGGGGATCACCGTCGGCGCGCTGACCCAGATCCTCGGCACCAGCCAGTCGACTACTTCGCATCACCTGCGCAAGCTCGCCGACGTCGGCTTCGTGCGGTTGCAGAAAGAGGGCACCGCCACCATCGTGACGGTGAACCAAGCCTGCTGCGCGGGTCTCCCGCACGCCGCCGACGCGGTGATGGGCCTGCTCGCGCCGCGACCATGCTGCCCGGAGGATGTACCGGACGACGTCACCGTCCGCGCCCTGCACTCCGAGGATTGGAGTGCGGTCCGGCGCATCTACGCCGAGGGCCTCGCGACCGGCATCGCCACCTTCGAAACCACCGTCCCCAGCCGCGCGAGCCTGGACGCGCACTGGCTGCCCGACCACCGGTGGGTCGCCGAGATCGACGGCGAAATCGCCGGTTGGGCCGCGCTCGGCCCGGTGTCGACCCGCAGCTGCTACTCGGGTGTGGCCGAGACCTCGGTGTACGTCGCCGATGGCCGGCGCGGTCGCGGCGTCGGAAAAGCCTTGCTGCACAAGCAGGTCAACGCCGCGGACGAGGCCGGCCTCTGGACGCTGCAATCCTCGATCTTCACCGAGAACCGCGCCAGCATCGCGCTGCACCACGGTGCCGGTTTCCGCACAGTCGGTGTTCGCGAACGCATCGCCGAGCGCGACGGCATCTGGCACGACACCGTGCTGATCGAACGACGCTCCGGCGCTTGCTGACCTCTGGGCGAAAGCTCTCGGTTCACCAGCTGTTTGCTTGCTCTCTGATTCGATATCCGTCAATATAGACGCATGTCGAAGTCAGAGCTCTCGGTGACACCTGCGCAAGGGTGTTCTCCGGCACCGATGGTGCGTGAGCCACTCACCGCCGAAGCCGCCACCGAGTTGGCCGGTGTGTTCAAGGCGCTGTCGGATCCGGTCCGCTTGCGTTTGCTGAGCGCCATCGCCAGCCGGGACGGCGGGGAAGCCTGTGTCTGCGACCTCTCCGCGGGCATCGACCTCACCCAGCCGACGATCTCCCACCACCTGAAGGTGCTGCGCGAAGCCGGGCTGCTGTCCAGCGAACGGCGCGGAACCTGGGTCTACTACCGGGTGGAACCCGCCGCGTTGGCGCAGCTGTCACGGCTGCTCGACATCGCGTTGCCGACGGGCGCCGCCCAGTGAGCCCGCTGGCACGCCGGATTCTCGCCGAGTTCATCGGCACCGCGCTGCTGGTAGCCGTCGTGGTCGGCTCCGGCATCGCCGCCCAGCAACTCTCGGCCGGTGACGTCGGCCTGCAACTGCTGGAGAACTCGACCGCCACCGTATTCGGCTTGGCGGTGCTGATCCTGGTCTTCGGACCGATCTCCGGCGCACATTTCAACCCGGTCGTCTCGGCCGCCGACTGGTTGGCGGGCCGCCGCCGCGGCACCGGCCTGGCCCCCGTCGAACTCGCGTCCTACATCGGCGCGCAGATCGGCGGCGGCATCCTCGGATCGATCCTGGCCAACGCCATGTTCGACCTGCCCGCACTGCAGATCTCCACCCACCACCGCATCACCAGCGGCCACCTGATCGGCGAATTCATCGCCACCGCGGGCCTGCTCATGGTGATCTTCGCGCTCGCCCGCAGCGGTCGCGCGGCGCTGTCGGCGGTCGCGGTCGCCGCGTGGATCGGGGCCGCGTACTGGTTCACCAGTTCCACGTCCTTCGCCAACCCGGCCGTCACGATCGGCCGGGTCTTCACCGACACCTTCGCCGGTATCGCCCCGACGTCGGCCCCGGCCTTCATCGCCGCCCAAATCCTCGGCGCCGGAGCCGGATTGGCCTTGATCATCGCCCTCTATCCCGATACCGGCGACCACGCGGACCATGTCGTGGTCGGCCACGACCAACCCGCGCAGCACTGACCCGCTCTACCGAAAGGCGTTATCCGCCATGGCTTCCAAGCCCAGTGTCCTGTTCGTCTGTGTCCACAACGCCGGGCGCTCCCAAATGGCTCAAGGCTTCCTCACCCACCTCGCGGGCGATCGGATCGAGGTCCGCTCCGCGGGCAGCGCGCCCGCCGAGTCGGTGAATCCCGCCGCGGTACAGGCGATGTCGGAGGTCGGCATCGATATCGCCGATCAGTCACCGAAAATCCTGTCCGCGGACACGGTGCAGAGCTCCGACGTGGTGATCACCATGGGCTGCGGGGACGCCTGCCCGTATTTTCCCGGCGTCAGCTACCGCGATTGGGTGCTCGACGACCCCGCGGGTCAGGGTGTCGAGGCAGTGCGGCCGATCCGTGACGAGATCAAGAAGCGGGTCGAGGAATTGATCGGCGAGCTGCTGCCGAACTGAGGGCGCTCAGAACGGACGTGGTTGCGGCCGAGCCTCTTCCAGCTGCGCGGCCACCGACAGAATCGTGGTTTCGCCATTCGACGGGCCGACGAGCTGGACCGCGAGCGGCAAGCCGTCGGTGCCGACTCCGGCGGGAACGGAGGCCGCCGGATGGCCGGTGACGTTCCACATGCCGGTGTAGGCGACCATCGGCATCGAGCGCAGGAGGGCGCGGACGCTGCCCGCGCCGTCGAGCACACCGACGCGGGGCGGACGGATCGCGATGGTGGGTGTCAGCAGCAGATCGCAGCTCTCGAAGAGACGATCGACCTTGTGGGCCAGCGCTTCTCCGTGGCGTATGGCCCGCTCGATGACCGGTCGGCGCGCCCAGGCACCGAGGGCGACGGTTTCGCGGGTGCGGCGCTCCAGCAGCTTCGGGTCGTCGACGAGTTCGGCCTCGGCGCGGACGCCGCCGAAGAACTGCGGCAGGAAGGCCGAGGTCGGGTCCGGGTAGTGCGGGTCGATCTCGAAGACCGAATGGCCCAGGCTCGCCAGCAGTTCGGCGGTGTCGAGCACGGCCTGGACATGCTGGGGATCCGGTTTTGCCAGGGGCGTCGGCGATTTCGTGCTGTAGCCGATGCGAAGCCCGGCGCTCGGCCGCGAGGCAGCCGCGACGAAGGACATGATCGGGTCCGGTGCGTGGAAACGATCACGCGGTGTGCTGCCGCGGATCACGTCGTAGACGAGGGCGCTGTCGTAGACGGTGCGCGTCAGCGGGCCCACGACGCCCAGTGCCCACCAGAGGTGTTCGTGAGGCGCGGTCGGCACCCGTCCGCGCTGCGTCTTCAAGCCGAATAAGCCACAGCAGGCCGCCGGAATGCGGATCGACCCACCACCGTCGCCGCCGATCGCGACCGGCACCAGCCCGGCCGCCACGGCTGCGGCGGAGCCACCGCTGGAACCGCCGGTCGAACGGGTGCGGTCCCAAGGATTCCGAGTGACGCCGTGCGTGGTGGATTCAGTGAAGGGCCACTGCCCGAATTCCGGCATCGCCGTCTTCCCGACGATCACCGCACCGGCCGCCCGCAGCCGCCGCACCACCTCCGAATCGGCGGTGGCCGGCCGGTGATTGGCGCGGGTGCCGAACGTCGTGACCTCGCCGGCCAGGTCGAGTTCTTCCTTCACCGCGATCGGGATGCCGTGCAGCGGACCCAGGTCCGCGCCCGCGGCGCGTTCCCGGTCGCGCTCGGCGGCTTCGGCCCGCGCGCGGTCGCGCAGCACGGTACTGAAGGCGTTGAGGTCGGACTCGCCGATCCGTTGCAGGGTGGCCTCTACCAGCTCCGCGGCCGAGATCTCCCCCCGGTCCAGCAGCTCCCGCTGCTCTCGCACTCCGGCAGCCACGATCTCGTGCATGTCCTTCATATTCAGCGACCCGCTTCTCCGGTCCGGACCATTACGGCCGGATCACCTTACCCTCGATACGCCATCACGGTTTCATAACAACGAGCAGTGGGTACTAACAGACTATGACGGATCACCGACCCACCCGGATTGCCGGTATGGAACCGGGGACCGCAGTTCTGGCATCTTCGACCTGCCTGGCCTTCTCGGCTGGAATCGCCGCCATCACGCGGTCAACCGGCGTTACCCTCGCTGCCTGCGCCAGCCTCGCCATCGGGCTCGCCCTAGTTCTGAACATCCTGCCGCACAAGGCATAACGCCACCTCACGCGGGGGCGTCACCGTAGACCGTGAGCCAGATCGCGCGACCGAGCGCCTCGGCGAGTACCTCGTCGGCCACCGGGGCGGCAGCGGAGAAATTCACCGCGATCGTACGCTCCACCATCGAAGCCAATACCAGTGCCGTTGCGGCGGCATCCAACTCGGCGCTGACCTGGCCGGTGCGCTTGTCGGCTTCGAGCCGCTCGCGGACCAGGCCGAGGAACATGGCCACTCGCGCCCGCCAATACGCGCCGACATCCCGGTCGTAGGCGGACACTTCGCTGAGTGCGAGCAACAGGTAGCGGTGCTCACGGAATCCCGTGATCATCGCCCGCATTGCCACGACCACACCGGCCTGCTCGTCGGTGTGGTCTGCGCGCCACCACAATTCGGCCGCGCCGAACAGGTCGGTGGTGGCCAGCTCGGCCATGCGGATGAGCAGCTGACTCTTGTCTGGAAAATAGCGATAGAAGGTCGACCGCGCGATCCCAGCGGCCGTCGCGATGCGCTGTACGGCGATCTCGGTGAACGGAATGCCTTCGGCCAGCAGCTGTTCGAGCGCGCCGAGCACTCGCCGCTCCAGATCGGTGCGGCGATCGTCGTCCGGCGGCCGAGCGGGGCGCGCGGCGCGGGTCAGCGAGGGCATCGGAGGTCCGGTGTCGAGTCCGCCATGGCTGCCATTGTGCTCCTTCGCCTTCCACACCCGGCCGCCATCTGACCCAGACAGGTGTTGACATTCGACCGCGGTGCGCTCACCATCGGACACAGTGTCCGAGACATAGTGACCGAGAGCAACCATGATCGAATACGCAGCTCCCACACCGCAATTCGACGGGTGCGGGGTGTCACGAACGCCGTCGAGCAGGTGGATGCGATCGTGGTCGGCACGCGCTGTGCCGGATCCGCCGCCGCCATCGCACTCGCCCGGGCCGGGCGGCGGGTAATCGGTTTGGACAGCGCGCGATTCCCGTCCGACACGGTGTCGACACATCTGCTGTGGCCCGCCGGAGTCGCGGAACTGGGTCCGCTGGGAGCCGCCGCGGCCGTCGAGCACCTGGGCGCACCGCACCTGACCCTCGCTCGTGCGGGCGGCTCGGGATTCTGCGTCACCTCGCGGTTCAGCCCGGTCGACGCCATCGATTACGCGCTGTGCGTGCGCAGACCCGGCCTGGACGCCGCGCTCGTCGACACCGCCCGATCGGCGGGCGCCGAAATACGGGAGCGCGCGAAGGTCGGCGAAATCGTATGGGACAGTGGACGCGTCGCCGGCGTCCGGTACACCGACCGCGCGGGCGCGACCGTGGAACTGCGGGCCCCGCTGGTGATCGGCGCGGACGGCCGGCGCAGTACCGTCGCCCGGCTGGTCGGCGCCGACCAGCCGTACCTGAGCGCCCCGAGCGGCCGGGACTGCTATTTCGCCTACTGGCGCGACGCCGGTTCCACGCAGCGCCACATCGCAGCCCAGTGGCGTGCGGGCGCCGACCTCGGCACCGCGTTCCCCTGCGACGACGGGCTGGTGCTGAGCCTGGTGCAGCCGCCCGCCGCACCTGCCGAACCCGGACGTGCCGAAACCCGGTATCTGGCAGCGCTCGACCGCCTGCCCGCGCTCGCGACGCGGCTGGAAGGCTGCACCAGGGTCGGCCGGGTGCGCGCTGCCACCGGCATCGTCTCCTATTTCCGGCGCTCGTCCGGGCCGGGCTGGGCGCTGCCCGGCGATTCGGGTCATTTCAAGGATCCCGTTACCGCCCAGGGGATTCGAGATGCCCTGCGCTACGGCCGCCTGCTCGGCGAAGCGGTGGCGCCGGTTCTCGACGATCCGGCCGCGCTCGATCGCACCACGCTGGAATGGGAGCGCGCACGAGCCGGTGAATGCCTGGACATGTACCAATGGACCAATCGACTGGCCCGCGCCGAACCGATGCGGCCGTTGGAGATCGAGCTCTATCGCGCCGCCCAGCACGAGGCCGCCCTCGCGTTGGCCGCCACCGAAATCTTCTCCCGCACAACGACACCCAAAGAGATCCTGACGCCCGCCCGGGTCACCGCGCTGACCGCGCGCGCCTTGCTGCGCGGCGCACCCGCCGATGTTCTGGTGAACCTGGGCCAGGAAATCCGCGACGCCGCCGCCGAATGGCTGCAAGCTCGCGCCGCCGCCCAGGCGATTCCGCTCTCCCCTGCTCCCGCGCCTGCACCCCGACCATCCGCGCAGGCGTGCGGTCCCGTTCCCAGGAGCTAGCCATGCCCGATCCCCGACCCGCGTCCGGCCTCGATCTCAGCAGACGCGACGTGCTGCGCGGCGCGCTCATCCTGGGCGCCGCGCCCGGCCTGTTCGCGGGACAGGCCCACGCCCAGCCGCAAGCGCCGGCCCTGCACACCACCGGCCGCTCGGTCGCGATCTTCGGCGGCGGCGTCGCCGGGCTGTCGGCGGCGCACGAGTTGATCGAAAGAGGGTACGAAGTAACGGTTTACGAGCCGTTCTACCTCGGTGGCAAGGCCCGCAGCATGGGGGTTCCCGGCACCGGAACCGACGGACGCGCGGACCTGCCCGGCGAACACGGCTTCCGATTCTTCCCCGGCTGCTACCAGAACATTCCGGACACGATGCGCCGAATCCCGTTCCCCGGCAATGCCGATGGCGTCGCCGGAAATCTGGTCCGGGTCGACGGCGCCATCGCCGGATTTCGCGATCTGCCACCGATCTTCGCGCCCGTCGAGCTGACCGGCCTGCGGCACCTCACCCCGGAACTACTCCAGACGGCGATCATCACCGCGTTCAGCTTCATCCCGCAACTACCCCCGCTGGAGCTGGCGTTCTTCGCCCGGCAGATGGCCGTGTGGTTCACCTCCTCGAACGAACGTCGTTACGGCCAATGGGAATACGTGACGTGGGAGGCGATGCTGCAGGCGCACGGCAAGTCCGCGGCCTACCGCGAGTACCTGGTGAACGCGCTGACCCGGATCACCGTCGCCGCGAAACCACACGTGAGTTCGGCACGCACCATCGGCACCATCGGCGAGGCGCTCGTGCTGGCCGGTTCCGGGCTGATCCCCCAGTTCAGCGGCGGCGTGGATCGGATCCTGAGCGGGCCGACCAACGAGGCCTGGATCGATCCCTGGGTCACCTATCTGCGGTCTCGCGGAGTGGTTTTCGTCATGGGGCAGCGCGCGACCCGACTCCACCTGCGGGACGGCGTGATCGCCGGGGTGACCGTCGCGGGCTCCGGCGGCACGAGGACGGTCCAGGCCGACTGGTACGTGTGCGCCATGCCCGTCGACAAGACCGTTCCCCTGCTGACCGGCGACATCCTCGACGCCGACCCGCACCTGGCGGGCATGCCCGCCCTGACAACCGACTGGATGGTCGGCATCCAGTACTACCTGCGGCAGTCGACTCGCCTACCGCAGGGACACATCGCCGCCCTCGGATCCCCTTGGGCGATCACCGCACTGCGGCAGGCGCCGATGTGGCGCGGCGACTTCGCGGCCCGCTACGGCGACGGCACCGTGCGCGAATGCCTGTCGGTCGATGTCTCGGACTGGGATTCCCCCGGCATCCGCTACGGCAAGATCGCCAAGGACTGCACGGCCGCGGAAATCGCCGCCGAAGTCTGGGCGCAGCTGAAGCGCTGGCTCAACACCTCCACCGACTGGCTGCACGACGGGGACATCCACTCCTGGCACCTCGACCCTGGTGTCACGTGGTCCGCGGGCGGAATCCACAACGAGACCCCGCTGCTGGTCAACTCCGTCGGCTCCTACGACAATCGCCCGCACGCGCACTGCGCGGTCCCGAACCTGTTCTTCGGCGGCGACCACGTGCGCTCGCACATCGACCTGGCGACCATGGAGGGCGCCAACGAATCCGGCCGCGCGGTCGCCAACGCCGTGCTCGACGCCGCGGACGATCCGGCGCCGCGAGTCCCGATCCACCCCCTGGTTTCGCTGCCCGCCTTCGAACCGATCAAGCAGCTCGACGCCGACCGATTCCGAAAAGGTCTGCCGCACATCATGGACAGCTGATCACTTCTCGCCCAGCCGCTTGGCCAGCCGGACGTTGGCCGCGCGCAGAGCGGCATTGTCGTCCTCGAGATCCAGGATGCGGCCTACGCCGGCGATATTGATGCCCGCGTCGACCAGCATGGTAATGCGCTGTAGTCGCGCCAGATCGTCGCTGCTGTAGCGCCGGGTACCGCCGTCGCTGCGGGACGGGGTCAGCAGCCCGTGGCGCTCATAGAGCCGCAGTGTCTGCACTCCTATACCGGACAGCCCCGCTGCCACCGAGATCCCGTACACACCGGCGGCGGGATCGGGCAGGTGGGCGGCCCGATCTTGCTCCTGATTCATCCGGCCTCCCTCGACTCTGATCTGCCAACACAGATTATCTGAATTCACCTCTTGCACTGTTATACCGCCAGTGCTATAACAAATCTATGCCTCAAGGCATAGATAATCTCCGAACAACCGAGAGAGAATGGAGTGAGTTGGAGGTGGCGACCATGCTGATGCGTACCGATCCGTTCCGTGATCTGGACCGTCTCGCG
The DNA here is from genome assembly GCF_015355755.1 of Nocardia sp. XZ_19_385. Lineage (NCBI taxonomy): Bacteria > Bacillati > Actinomycetota > Actinomycetes > Mycobacteriales > Nocardiaceae > Nocardia > Nocardia sp. XZ_19_385. The sequence continues at coordinate 201,859 of NZ_JACVEE010000003.1, read as the reverse complement.
CAGCAGGTGTTCGGCACAGCGGCCCGTCCCGCGGTCATGCCGATGGATGCCTGGCGCGTCGGCGACGATTTCGTCGTCGAGTTCGACCTGCCCGGAATCGACCCCGATTCCCTGGACCTGGACGTCGAACGCAACATGCTGACGGTTCGAGCCGAACGCCCCGCCCTGGACACGAACCGGGAGATGATCGCCGCCGAGCGCTCGCGCGGCGTCTTCACCCGCCAGCTGATCCTCGGTGACAACCTCGACACCGAACAGATCCGCGCCGACTACACCGATGGCGTGCTACGCCTGAGCATTCCGGTCGCGGAGCAGGCCAAACCCCGCAAAATCGAGATCGCGCGCGGCAACGGCCACAACCGCGCCATCCGGGCCTGAACGACGCGCGAGCCCGGCCGTACGGCCGGGCTCGCGCGACACCCGTGACCAGAATCATCCCAAGAGCGAGTAAAGACGACTAAGCTGACCTGCAGGTGCCGGTTCCCGGTACCGAATCCGACAATGATGTCGTACCGCTTGCCGAGCGGATCGCACGAGCGTAGGGCGCCGCCGAGTACGACCACATCACGGGCCGCCCCTTCCCGACGAGTATCCCTTCGCTTCTGGGCGTTTAGGCCCGCGCGGCGCGGGAATTACTGACGCCGTTCACATCTGAGAAGTTCAACACTCGGAGGAATTCAGATCGTGGCCAGTCTCGACAACCGCACCCCTACCGCACGCCCCCGCCAGAACCCCGCCGAAGCGGACAACGAAACGCCTATCGTCTGGCCCGACCCGAGTCCCCTGGACTCCTGGTGGGAACAGGTGATGGGCCGCAACGCCCACCCGGCCCGCCGCAGCGTGGCCTGACTCGCAAGTGCCACATCGGATTTCGCTCAGTTGCTGCCCAGTTTCATGAGCAGCAACTGCAGTAGCTCATAGCCTGGCTTCGCCCGGGAAAACCGGAATCATGCCGGTGACGTCGGGGCCTTCTCCTTCAACTCCAGCATGCGGGCCCCGATTTCCTGAAGTTGCTTACGCCCCAAATGTTCGCGCACCTTGGGAAACCATTCGTTCTCTTCTTCGTCGATGTGGTGATCGACATTTTCGATCAGAACGGTTGCCTTGGCGGTGAAACGCTCGTCATCGGGCTTCATCGCGGCCAGTTCGGCGATCAGGACGTCGGCGACGTGATGCTCTTCGTAGGACTCCAGGATGTCTTTCTCCAGGTCCGGGACCAGCGCCCGGACCTCGGGATACATGCACTCGTTCTCGATATAGGTATGGACGGTGAGCAGTTCGATGATTTTCTCGATCAACTGCTTCTTGGTCTTCTGAGCGGTCGGTCCCGCTTTCTCGAAATCACGGAACAGTTTCCGTACTGCCTTGTGATCCTCGCGCAGCAAAACAATCGCGTCGGTAGACATCGATACTCCTCGCAAATGGGAACGTGGCTTTGCCCGGTCATTCCCTACGTTGGACTACCGAAACCGCACCGATCAGCCTTGTTCCGATAGTTCATCCCGGAGTTGCCGGCGCAGGATCTTGCCGACCGGGTTGCGTGGCAGCGCCGAGGCGAGTTCCAGCCGTTCGGGCAGTTTGAACGAGGCGATGTCGCGGGCACGCAGATGGTCGGTGACCTCGCCGAGGGTGATGCTCGCCCCCGGCTTGGGGACGACTATGGCACAACACTTCTCACCCAGCACGGGATCCGGGAAACCGACGACGGCGACCTCCGCGATGGCCGGATGGTCCAGCAGCAGGCCCTCGATCTCGGCCGGCGCGATGTTCATGCCGCCGCGGATGATGATCTCTTTGATCCGGTCGACGAACCGCAGATACTGCCCGTCCGCGCCGCACAGTTCGAAAACGTCGCCGCTGCAGAGGAAGCCGTCGGCGTCGAAGGGTTCGCTGGTCGCGGTGCCGGGGAGATAGCCGCCGAAGACGCTGGGGCCCTTCAGGCGCAACTCGCCCTGCCCGCCCACGGCGTGCACCAGCTCGCCGGTCGCCGGATCCACCAGTCGCACCGCGGTATTCCCCGCCAGCCGGGACGCCCAGGTGCGGCTGCGGGTGCTGTAGTTGGGCAGATGCTGTGCCCGCAGCACCGGATCCGGGATGTCGGCGGGCGCGCCCATCAGGCAGACGCCCTCGTTGGAGCCGAAGAAGTTCAGGACCGCGATGCCGAAATTTTCCTGCCAGTCGCGCACGACACTCGGCGGCAACGGGGCCCCACCGGAGCCCACCTTCTGCAACGACGACAGGTCGGCGAGCCCGCGCAGATCCTCGCGCTGCAGCAACATGGTCAGCAGGGCAGGCGGCATGGACGTGTGTGTGACGCCGTACTTCTGGATCTGACCGAGGAACACCGGCAGATCCAGCGGATGATGCTGCACCAGTTGACCGCCGCCGAGCAGCCACGGCAGCAGCGAACCCGCGAAACCGGCCATGTTCACCAGCGGGAACGGGTTCAGGATCACCGATTCGGTGCTGGTTTCCAGGCCCTCCTGCGGACCCCAGCCGATGGCGAGCCAATCCGCGTGACAGCGCGGCACGCCTTTCGGGGCGGCCTCGGTACCGCTGGTCCAGCAGATGGTGATCCGGTCGTTGATCGTGATCTCCAGTGCCGCAACGTATTCGCGCATCGGAGCCGGATCGGCGGCGGCATCCGGGTGCAGGCTCGCCGGAGTGCCCGGGGTGAAGGTGAAGACGGTGCGTAAGCCCAGACCCGAAACCTCCTGCGCGAGAGCGCGATCCTGCAAGGTATCGACGGTGATGATCGCGACCGCACCCGAGGCGGCGACGATCGTGGAGATCTCGTGGCCGCGATAGGAGACCGGCATCGGCGTCGCCACCGCACCCAGCCGCCACAGCGCCAGATAACTCGCCACCAGCGCCACCGAGTTCGGCACCAGCACCGCGACGACGTCGGCCTGTCGGATTCCGTTGGCGTACAGGGCTGCCGCCGTTCGCTCGACCCGATCATGCAGCTGCTGCCAGGTCAGTTCCTCCGGTAGCGCACCGGTCAGCGCCGCCAGGTTCGAAGGATCGGTGAGCGCCGCCGCATCCGGCCGGCGTTGGACCCAGCTGTCGAAGACATCGAGCATGGTCTCGGGTTGCCACCAGCCCTTGTCGAGGTAGTCGCGGACGCGTTCCTCGGGGTGGCAGCGGGTGACGCCGCGGCTATCGGCTTGGGGATCACGAGTGGTGAGTGGCTGATCGGGCATGAGTTTTCTTCCTAGCGTGCGGTTCAGACGGCGGCGGAGTCTTAGGTATTGCAAGCCCCTCGCCCGAGTTTCTCGGCGGCCTCTTCGCGTCCTCCGCGGAAGCCGGGGCCAGTGGAGAGCATTTGGGGGTGGAGTTCAGCGGAGGCGGCGGATGACGACGGCGGAGGCCAGGCCGAGTGCCGCGGGGATGGTCAGCAGCGCGTGTTCGCCGTCGCGGCGGGTCAGCTCGTCGAGGGCTATGGCGAGGAGGTTTCCACCCGTCGCGCCGAGGGGGTGCCCTACTGCCAGTGCGCCGCCGTTGGGGTTGACGCGGGCCGGGTCGAGGCCGAGGTCGCGGGTCAGGAGAAGTGGTGTGAGGGCGAAGGATTCGTTGACCTCGATGACGTCCAGGTCGGCGGCGGTGATCCCGGCACGGTGCAGGGCCGCCTTTGCGGCGAGGGTGGGGGCGGTGAGCAACGGGGAGCGCACAGCGGCCTGGGCCGTACCGGCGATCATCGCAATCGGCTGGCAGCCCAATCGTGCTGCGGCGGCATGGTTTCCGATCACCGCCGCGGAGGCACCGTCCGCGAGCTGGGGTGCGGTGGCCAAGGTGTGAAGTCCCGCGGCCGGGCGTGGCGCGTCAGGGAGTCGGCGGGCGACTCGCTCCCACGCGGCGGCGTCGTCACCGAACAGTACTGGAAGTTGTTCGAAGGCCTTGATATTCGCGTCGGGCCGCGCGCCCTCGTCCGCGTCGAGCAGCACCGCCTCGCCCTTGCGCACCGGGATCAGCGAATTGCCGCGCGGAGCGGCGAGAGCGCGTTGATGCGAGCGCACCGCGTAGGCGTCCAGCTCCGTGCGGGTGATCCCGGAGACGGCGGCGGTGAGGTCGGCGGAGACGCCGATGGTGACGAACCCGGTGCGCTCGCCCAGGTCCGGATCGGTGGCGATGGCGGGCCGGTCGGCGAGCATCGGGACCCGGGACATGGATTCCACACCGCCCGCGACGACGATATCCGCCATCCCGGAAGCTACTCGGGCAGCTGCGCTTTCGATGGCATCCAAGCCCGAGCAGCACAGGCGAGACACCACGCCCCCGGGGATGGTGTCCGGCCAGCCCGCCCATTGCACGGCGGCGCGCGCCAGATCACCGCCCTGCTCACCGGCGACGGTGCTGATACCGACAATCACGTCGTCGACGAGTTCGACTGGTAGTGAGCGTGTTTCGAGGGCGTTCAGCAGCTGTCCGAAGAGTTCATACGGGGGCAGATCGGCTAGCGTGCCGCCGTTCTTCCGGACCCGAGCGCGAGGTAGCCGGATCGCGTCGTAGATGTAGGCCTGGGATCTGGTGTGCGCGGGGATGTTCATCGCAGTCCTCGTGGGCCGGAGGTTGGGGCCGGTGTCATGGTTGCGCCTGGTCGTCGATACGAACGATGGTTTCCAGCGTTCTGAATCCAGCTGGGTCAGCGGCGGACGTTGCCGGAACGACGACGACTTCTGCCGCTCCGGCGGCCCGGTATTCGGCCAGACGCCCGGCCACTGTCGCTCGGTCACCGAACATTCCGACCGAGTGGGTCAATTCGTCGGGGATGGCGGCCAGGATTTCGCGCGGATGCGCACCGGAGCGCGCCAGATCGACGATCGCCCCGAAGCCTGCCTCGGCGAACATTTCGCCGTACCCCGGGGCGGCCAGGTAGCCGACGATCCCGCGCCTGACCGTCGCCGTGATTTCCGGCGCAGGATCAACGGCGGCCGTCACCCACACGGCAACCCTTGGGGCGGGCCGGTTTTCGTCCCCTGCGACAGCACACACCGTTTCCACGCAGCGGCGGACCTGCGCCGGAGTGACCAGATTCAGCACCACTCGATCGGCGGTCCGCGCCGCGCAGGCGAGCGCGCGTGCGCCGAAGGCGGCGACGGTGAGGGTCGAGGTGGGTGCGTCCAGCCGCAGCCGGTACCCGCGCGTTGATTCCACCTGTCCGATGAAGTCGACCTTCTCCCCCGCCAGCAGACCGCGCACGATCAGCGCCGATTCTTCGAGATGCCGTGCGGGACTACGCCGTTGTCTGCCGTGCCATTGTTCGACCAGCACGGTGCTGGAGGTGCCGATGGCGACGTCGACCTGTCGCCCGGTGAGCGCGGCGACGCTGGCCGCCCCCATGGCGATCGTCGCCGGAGTTCGGACGTCGACGGCGAAAGGTCCGAGACACAACGGAATTTCGCCGGGCCGGGCCCCGATCGCGGTCGCCAGCGCGAAGGCGTCGAAGGTGGCCATTTCACCGACCCACAGCTGGTGGTAGCCGAGTTTGTCGGCGGCGTCGGCTACTTCGAGGGCCTCCAGCGGGTCCCGGTCCTGCCAGTACGGCAGGCTGACACTCAGCCTCGGTTGCCGGTCACTCATGGCACACGATCTCTCCGTGCTGTGGCACTTCGGCCCGGACTCCTTGCACCGCAGGGCTTCTGGGCTCGGGTTCGACCGAATCCGCCGGGAGCCGCGACGGCGGGACGAACTCCCGCCGGGCGAGTGCGGGGACATGGAACCACATCGGCAGTCTCCCTAGGCCCGTGCTCAGCTGTGGATCTCGGAAGGTGCCGCGGCAGCGCGCATTCGATCGCCGCTGACCCATGTGGCGTGGAAGCCGAGGGGGACTCGCACCGGGATGCCGAGGCGGCAGATCGGCCCCGCCGCGAGATCGGCGGCGTCATAGATCCACACCTCCGAGTCGCCGGTTCGGATATCGGTGGCGAACATGGTCAGCCACGCGTCGTCCTCGCCGCGGCCACCCGGGCGCGGGACCACAGTGACTTCGCTGCCCGCGATGCCGGGGCCGAATTCCTGGGTCTGCTTGACGCCGGTGAGCACGTCGTATTTCACGATCGCGTCGAACAACATGGTGTGGTCGACCGAGAGCCGCATCTGGTACGACCAGCGGTTGCGATGCCCGGTCATACCCTGGTCGATCGCGGGGAATTCGGTGTTCACGTCGTCCATCGGTTCCTCGACCGTCGCGCCGGTGCGCAGGTTGAACCGATAGCGATGCAGCGTCGCCTCGGGCCGCAGGTAGGCGAGCAACTGGGCCAGGGGGTTGGTGCGGTCGGTGACGGGGCTCGGCTTGGAGACCCGGCAGGCCACCAGGACGATCTCATCGCCCTCTTCCCAGGCGTTGACCGAGTGGTAGATGTAGCCGGGCGCGGCCTCGAACCAGCGGACCGTGCTCGCGTCGCCGTAGCGGGGCAGGATCGCGAACCGGCTGGGCAGCTCCCGGTCGAAGAACAGTTTGAACCGGCCGGCCGCGGCCGCGCGCGGATCGTTGTACAGCGGCAGGTCCATCAGGATCGAATAGTGCTCGGTGATGGCCATGTCGTGCGGCAGGCGCGGGCCGGGCAGGTCGATGCCGGTGAAATGGGTGACGGTGCCGCCCGGATCGGCGACGCCGTAGCGCAGGTACGGCGTGTGGATGCCGTAGTCGAAGAAGACCAGTTCCTCGGTGCGTTCGTCGATCTTGGCATGTGCCGACATCTCGCAGGTGAGCGTGCCGTCGAAGGTGTCGCCGCCGCGGGTCTCCAGCGTGATCGGGTCCAGCGCATAGGGTTTGCCCGCGCGGTACCAGGTGGCGAGCAGATTGCCGTGGTGGAACACCACGTCGGTGTTGGCGGCATTGCGTTCGCGGCGGTCGCCGGGCGGGTTGTCGTCCCAGGGTTCGATCACACCGCGCCACAGCGCGGTTCCGGCCGCGCGCTCGGCTTCGAACTCGGTGGTGCGCACGAAACGGTTGCGATAGTCGGCGCGGCCGTTCTCGAAATGCACCGCGTGCAGCATGCCGTCACCATCGAACCAGTGATAGCGGCCCTGTGGCGCGAACTGCGGGTTGGGGCCGTTGCGCACGTAGACACCGTCGAGGTCCGCGGGTATCTCACCGTGCAGCACCGGCAGGCCGGTGACGGTGACCTCCTGCTGCGTCGGTGCGTAGGGACCCTCCAGATACGGATTGGCGAATGCCTCCGCGGCGGGGGCGACGAGCTCTTCGTTCAGCGACATCAACTGCTCCTCGTTAGTACAGTTAATGAAGTGATACAGGTCTCAGAGTTGGGTGTCAAGAGTAGAAAGGCGAGATGGTCGAGTGTGCGGCGGCGAATCAGCCGAGGCGGTCGCGCAACTGCTCGGGCAGCGGCTCGAAAACGACTGCCGCACGATCCAATCGCGCGTCGCAGCCGCGGCAGCGCAGCGCCGGAACCAGCGCTTGACCGCAAGTACGGTGCCGGATCAGCACCCCCGGCCGCGCACCCGGATAGGCGACCGCCGACCACGACAACAGGAAGGCGTACACCCCGAACAGCGCCCGCCCGCGCGGCGTCAGCCGATACTCCCGTCCGCCACCGGATTTGCGCAGAATCTGTGCCGAGCACAGGCGATTGAGCCGATCGGTGAGCGTCGTCGGGGAGATGTCGAGGTTCGCGCGGAAATCGCTGAACCGGCGAATACCCGCCAGCGCCAAACCGGTTACCGCCGCACTCCAGCGGTCGCCGATCGCGACCATCACCTCGGTGAACATGTCCCGGCCCGACAGCGCCGCCTCCGGCGCCCGGGTGGACCGCCGGCGCCCACTGGATCCGAGCGCCCACACCACGTCGGGCCGCAGCTCCACCGCCGTTTCGTGCGGCGTCACGGTGGCATCGCAGCCCCGGCACATCACCACCGTGGGCCCGCGATGCCCGCACTCGGTATGCACCAGTTCCGGTTGCAGCGCACCCGACGGCGACCATTCCCGGTGCCAGCCCCACAGACAGATCAGGATCTCCCAGGTCGCCAAACCCAAGTCGGTGAGCAGGTATTCGTGCCGGTCGACGGCGTTCGGCTGCGGAACCCGGCGGAGTACACCGGCGTCTACCAGCGCGTTGAGCCGGGAAGTCAGCATGGCGGGCGGGGCGCCGGTGCGCTCGATCCACTGATTGAATCGGCGTGCCTCATGCAGGAACGCGTCGCGCAGGATGGCCAGCGTGAGCCGGTCGCCGAGCAGGTCGAAGGTGGCGGCAACCGGGTCGATCGCGGGGGCCGGGTCGATCGCGGCGGCCGGGCCGATCGCGGCGGCAACCGGGCCGATCGCGAGGGCCGGGTTGATGGCGGGGGCCGGGTTGATCGCGGCGGCCGGGCCGATCACGGAGGCGGCCGGGTCGATCGCGGCGGCAACCGGGCCCATCACTGCGGCGGCCGGGCCGATCGCAGCGGCAGCTCGCGAATCTCGGCCGGGCGGCCGCACGTCCGACAGCGACACGAACTCCTCCTCCACTGCCCGCTCCGCGCGGAGCGCTACGCGTCGGCCTTCCTATCCAGCAGTCAATCACAGGAACCGACGCGCGCCTCTCCGCGGAAGTTGGGACCGCGGGTCAGCGTCGGACCTAGCGCCTGGCGACAACTCCGATGCCCCGGTCTTGGTGTTCACCAAAATCCGAGTCTGCCGAAGCAGTGATGCCCGCGGTCAGGTCTTGCGTTCCCTAGACGAACACTGTACTTCATTAACTGTAGTGAATTGCACCCTCGGCTGTGGTCCCGCATCGGTCGCGGCAAGTTTCAATAGAAAGCGGTAGTCGCATGAGCTCGGTTTGGATCGCGGGCGGATACCAGTCCGACTTCGCGCGGAATATCAGCAAGGAGGGCGGCGACAATTCGACCCTCATGGCCGAAACGCTCGAACACACCTTCACGGCCACCGGCATCGATCCGGGCCAGGTGCAGGTGATCCACGTCGGCAACGCCTTCGGCCAGTTGTTCACGGGCCAAGGACAACTCGGTGGACTGCCCGCCACCGTGCGCGAGGACCTGTGGGGCGTACCCGCAACCCGGCACGAGGGGGCGTGCGCGTCCGGGTCGCTCGCGCTGCTCGCGGCGATGGCAGATCTCGAATCCGGGCGCTACGACTGCGCTTTGGTCATCGGTATCGAACTGGAGAAGACCGTCCCAGGGGACATCGGCGCTCAGCACATGGGCGCGGCGGCCTGGGCCGGGCACGAGGGCCAGAGCGCGAAGTTCATGTGGCCGTACATGTTCAGCGCGATCGCCGATGAATACGATCGCCGCTACGGGCTCGATCCCGAAAAGCTCTGGGCCATCGCCGAACTCAACGCACGCAACGCTCGCACCAACCCCAACGCCCAAACTCGTAGCTGGGAATACGGTCCCGCGAGTTTCACCGCGGATCCGATCGCCAACCCGGTTGTCGAAGGCCGGATGCACAAGGTCGACTGCGGCCCGATGACCGACGGAGCTGCCGCGGTGATCCTGGTGAACTCCCGCTTCCTCCAACGCAATCCGGCCGCCGAAGCGCTCTCGCGAATCACCGGCTGGGGCCACCGCACCGTCGGACTCCCGTTGTCCGCCAAACTCTCCCGCAGCGACGACTACCTACTTCCGCACGTGCGCGCCACCATCCTCGACGCCTTCGGCCGCGCCGATATCGCGAGCGTCGACGATCTCGACGTCATCGAAACCCACGACTGCTTCACCATCAGCGAATACCTCGCCATCGACCATTTCGGCATCACCGCCCCCGGCCAGAACTGGCAGGCCATCGACAACGGCGACCTCGAAATCGGCGGCCGAATCCCCATGAACCCCAGCGGCGGCCTCCTCGGCGGCGGTCACCCGGTCGGCGCCACCGGCGTCCGCATGCTCCTGGACTGCCACAACCAGATCACCGGCCAGGCTCCGAATCAGGTCCCCAACCCCCGCCGCGCCGCCACCTTGAACTTCGGCGGCAGCACCACCACAACCGCCTCCTTCATAGTCGAACCCGCCACCTAACCCCAACCGGCCGCTGACCGCCACGAATGGCACACCCCACAGGGGCATATTCGACGTTCGCCGCAGGCATGCACCGCTCACCAACTGGGGGCAATATCTGACGGCATGGCCCCCAAAGGATGGCGAAGCCAACGGCAACACGGGCGTCGATCTCGCGCCCGAGTGGCACACCCTCGAGAGCCTGCTCGACGTCCGCCGCAGCGATGTGCCACTCACCAACTCGCAGAGGCGATACCTGGCGGTAAGGCTCGAACGATGTCGCCCTCGACGCCAGCGGCAGCCCTGGCGTCGATCCGCCAGGGCCACGGTCGACGACGGTCCATCGAACCCGCGGACCACCGCGAGTGCCACGCCTTGGAGGGGCTATTCGGCGTTCGCCGCAACCGTGTGCCGCTCAGAGGTGATAGCGGACATTGGGGCTCCAGAGGATGTAGCTGTCGATTCCGGCGGCGGCGCTGGCATCGATCTGGGCTTGGACCTCGGCGGGGCCGTAGGTGACGCCGAGGCTGAAGTCTTGGAGCCACGGGATGACTTCCGCGCCAGTGCCTTCGGTCAATCTGATGAAGTCGCCGAGGGAGGCGAAGATGATGTCGTAGGGCTGGGAGTTGGGGTTGGCGACGCCGTATTCGCCGGGGTTCCAGTGTGACGGGTAGAGCATCGGTGCGACGTAGTCGACGTACTTCGCGATCATCGGGATGTCTTGGGCGATCTGCTCCGGGCGGGTGGAGGCGATGCCGAACACGGCCGCACCGAGGACAGCGCCCGCCTGATGGACCGGATCGCGGCTTTCATGCAGGAATTCCGCGATCGAGGTGGTCGGATCGGTGGGGGAACCGGGGAATTGCATCTGCCCGAGTGGGCCGTCGGGCCTGCGGACGTAGTCGTACATGATGTCGTCGAAGCCGAGTTTCGCCGCTTCGGCCGCGAGATCGATGTTGTATCTGCGGATTTCGGGGTTCGCGAAGTTGGTGAACGCGATCGGCCCGTAGTGGCTGGAGTACGGCTGGCCGCCGGCGTTCTGGACCACCCAGTCGCGGCGGCCACTGTGCCAGGCCCACTCGGCGACTGTCGGGTCCCGGAACGCCACGATCCGGCCGACTACCCGCAAGCCCATCTCGTGCAGCTGACGCAGTGCGGCGGGTGCGTCGTAAATCGTTGTCGCGGCGCCGGATTCGCGGGCCAGCGGCACCTGCGAGTCGTAGCCGATGACGCCGTCCTCGTCCTTGATGTCGAGCTGCACGGTGTCGATGCGGCCGGCCCGGGCCAGGTCGAGCACGCTTTCCCGCAGGCCGTCGTGCGACCAGGCGTGCGCGGTGACGTGCACGGCGCGGGTGCGCGGGATCTCGACGGCGGCGTTGACCGGCACCGTCGTTGTGTTGCCCGCCGCGTCCACGGCTTTCACTTCCGCGCCGACGGGTGCGTGCGGCATGGTGACCTCGAACGAACCGTCGGCGGCGGGGGTGATCGGCTGCGTGCCGAGCGTCACCTGCTGCGCGCCCTGGACGGTGCCGCGCACGACGAACGGCTGCCGGTAGGAGGTCATCGGCGGCGTCGCGGTGATCAGCACCACCGGCGCGGTGGTGTCGACAGTGAAGCTCTTCGCTGTCTCGGGGCCGCTGCGCAGGAAACCGCCGGGGACGGTGGCGGTGAACTGGTGCACGCCGTCGGTCCGCGGACCCGGCCGGACCACCACCGTCTCACCCTCGACCGTGCCGGTGACGGGCTCGCCGTCCACCTCGACCCGCACCGCGCGCGGGTCCTGCCCGCTCGCGTCGACCCGAATCACCATGTCCGCCAGCGCCTGCGCGTTGACCGGCCCTTCCGGCAACCCGGCTACCGGGAGCTCGCCGGGCGACCCCCGCATCGCCCCCACCACGATCGCCCCGACCCCGACCGCCACCACTACCGCGACCGCCACCAGCACTGTCCGCTGACGACCGGACTGCGGGACCCGTTTCAGCAACGCGCACACCAACTTTCGTCTCGGGGGGACTCTACTATCCCCGGGCCGCCGCGCCCGTCGCCGGTTTTCCACGATCTTGTGCAGCACATCGTTATTCCCGGATTGCGAATTGGTCGCAGGTTCACCGACCGGTCACCCGGCCGAACGATTCACCCGTACCGTGAGCCGGTGGCGCGTGGGATGGTGCGAAGTGTGTTGGTGGCCTTGATGTTTGCGGCGGCAGGCTGCGCGAGTGCGGAACCGCAGGTCGCACCACCACCACCACCACCGCCCCCACCGACGACGGTCCCACCCGCCCCTACCGCAGACCCTGCCCAAGTGCACGCCAACGAACTCGGCCTGGTCCCGGTGCTGATGTACCACCAGTTGCTGCCCACGCCGACCGGCGAATACGACCAGACCCCAGCCGAATTCCGGGACGAACTCGAACGCCTCTACCGCGAGGTCTACCGCCCGGTGACAGCCGCCGACTACATCTCCGGCGCCATCGACATCCCGGCCGGCACCCACCCGGTGGTGCTCACCTTCGACGATTCCACCCTGAGCCAGTTCACTTTCGGCCCGGACGGCACCCCGGCCCCGGACTCCGCGGTCGGCATCCTCGAAGAATTCCGCACCCGCTACCCGGACTTCCGCCCGACGGCCACCTTCTACGTCAACAACGCACCCTTCGGCAACAACCCGCGCGCCCTCACCTGGCTCGCCGAACACGGCTACGAGGTCGGCTCCCACACCGCGAGCCACGCCAACCTCGCCCGCCTCGACGGCGCCGGAGTCCAGCGTGAATTCGCCGAGAACGTCCACGCCATCCAAGCGGCGGTCCCCGGAAAACCGGTGCGCACCATGGCTTTACCCCTGGGAATTTCACCAGCCGACCAGGCGCTCGCCAGCACCGGCGCCTGGGAGGGCACGACCTACCGCTTCGACGCGGTCATGCTCGTCGGCGCCAACCCGGCCCCCTCCCCCTACGGCCGAATCGATCCCACCGGCATCCCCCGAATCCGCTCCGGCAAAGGCGAAGTCCCCTTCGACTCCGCCCACTGGCTCAACTGGCTCGCCGCCAATCCCACCCTCCGCTACACCTCCGACGGCACCCCCGCCGAAATCAGCTTCCCCGCCCCCGACGCCGCCGCCCTGTCCTCTTCCTGGGCCACCCAGGCCAACCCCTACTGACCCGCCCTGGAGCGAAGGATCTCGTCAGGTGAGTTCGGCGCTGTCGATTTGATAGGTGTCGCCGGAGGGAACCAGTCTGGCGATGCGCGATTCTGTCGCGACGTTGCCGTTGTCGTGGCGCAGAGTCAGTTGGTAGGTGACGGTCAGCTGGTTCTGGTCCGTGGCGGTGACCTGTGCTGCGACCGAAGCGACCGTGGTCCAGAAGCTTTGGTAGGCGGAGTAGCCACCGATGTAGTTCTGGTAGCGGGGGGTGAGACGGGCCCAGGCAGCAGCCGCGTTGCCGGGCAGTAGGGCGTAATGGTCTTGGACGAAGGCGGCGATGCGGTCCGCTACCGGCGGTGGTGGTGGGCCCGGGGCAGCAGTGGTCGTGGTGGTAGTGGTTCGGGTCGTGGTCGACGTCGAGTCGGATGTCTTCTCGGACGTGCTGGATGGAATGCTGGGCGGCAGCACACTGGTGGTCGCCGCCGACCCGCCTGAGCCCTGGAGTTGGCTGATGAGCACCGCACCGACCACCAGCGCGGCCACCAAAGCGGCTGCGGCCACGATGATTCCGGTCCGTCCGGAGCGACGGGGACGTTCCGGCGATGGGTTCCGATTGAACTCGGTCGGGTCGAACCGGGCCGGATTGAAAACCGTGGCCGGAGCGCCCCGAACCGGCTGCGGCGCAACGACTGCCGCGCGTGCGGCCGCTGCCAACTCCCCCGCTGTCCGGTATCGCTGCGCCGGATCCTTCGCCATCCCGCCCGCGATCACCTCGTCGAACGCGGGTGAAACATTCCCGTTCGACGGCCTGGGCGGCGGCTCGGTGAGGTGTGCCGCGATCTGCCGTTCAGCGCTCTCGCCGGGGAAAGGCTTTGCCCCGGTGAGGCATTCGTACAGCACACAGGCCAGCGAGTAGACGTCGGCCCGGCCGTCGTAGCTGCCTTGGGTGAGGCGTTCGGGCGCCATGTAGGCGAAGGTGCCGATGGTCGCGCCGGTCGTGGTGAGGCTTGTTTCCCCGGTCCCCGCCGCGATCCCGAAATCGATCAGGTACGCGAAATCCGCGGCTGTGACAAGCACATTGGAGGGCTTCACATCGCGGTGCACCAGTCCGGCCACGTGTGCCGCGTTCAACGCCGCGGCGACCTGCTCGATGTAGGACACCGCTTTGGCCGGTGGCAGCGGCCCGCCCAGTACCAGCAGCGAGCCCATGTCGGTGCCTTCGACCAGGCGCATGTCCAGGTACAGGCGGCCGTCGATCTCGCCGTAGTGGTGGATCGGGATGACGTGCGGTTCGCTCAGCCGCGCCGCGGCCTGCGCTTCCCGCCGGAATCGCTCCCGGTACACCTTGTCGTGCGCGAAATGCGGTGGCAGCACCTTGAGTGCGACGACCCGGTCGGTCTCGGTGTCGAGGGCGCGGTACACCTGCCCCATGCCGCCTTCGCCGAGCATCTCGACGAGTCGATACCGGCCGAACGGTGTTCCATCCACCCTGTACGCCTACCACACACCGTCAGCGGGATGCCATCCGAATCGCGCCGTCCAGCCGGATCACCTCGCCGTTGAGCATCGGGTTGTCGACGATATGCGCGACCAGCGCACCGAATTCGTCCGGATCGCCGAGCCGCTGCGGATGCGGGATCTGGGATTCCAGCGATTCCCGGGCCTCCGGCGAAAGCCCGGCGAGCAGCGGGGTGTCGAACATGCCGGGGGCGATGGTGACCACGCGGATAAGCCGGTCGGCCAGGTCACGGGCCAGCGGGAGCGTCATCCCGGCGACGCCCGCCTTCGACGCGGAGTAGGCGGCCTGCCCGATCTGCCCGTCGAACGCGGCGACGGAGGCGGTGTTGACGATGACGCCGCGCTCGCCGGCCACCGGATCGGTGCGGCTGATGCGCTGCGCGCCCAGGCGCAGCACGTTGAAGGTGCCGATCAGGTTGACCTCGACGACCAGCTGGAACGCCTGCAGCGGCATTACGCGGTCGCCGGTCAGGACGCGGCCCGGCAGGCCGATGCCCGCGCAGTTGACCACCGCGCGCACCGGTCCGAGTTCGTCGGCGCGGTCGAAGGCGGCGCTCACGTCGTCCTCGTCGGTGACATCGCCGGGCACGAAGACCGCGCCGAGCTCCTTGGCCGCCGCTTCGCCTTCGGACTCCGGCAGGTCGAACAGCACGACCTCGGCTCCGGCGTCGATCAGACGCCGGGCGCTGGCGAGACCGAGCCCCGATGCGCCTCCGGCCACAAGTGCGACGTTGTCGCGGATCTGCATCTGCTTCGGTCCTTCCAAGCGCTACGTGTGCGCACCATTCATATCAGCAAGGCATCAGGTTCTCAACAAGACACCTTTCTCATAACGCGGTTTACCACGCACTGGTGCGGGCAGTCGAAAAGAGGACGCATTCGACGCGTGAAGGGAACTCCGATGGCTCAGTACCCAGCAGCGGTGGTGGAGAATGCATTCGGAGTGGTGGCGCGATTGCGCGGCGCGCGGGTGTTCCATCCCGACGGCGTCTACCTGACCGGGCGAATCCGGGCCGACAGCGAGTTCGAGCACCTGTTCGGCGTGGGCGATCAGCCGGTGACCGCGCGGCTGTCCAAGGCGACCTCCATGCCCGCCGGCCTGCCCGATGTGCTCGGCCTCGCCTTCCGGGTCCCCACCCGCGACAACCGGCCGTGGGATTTCGCGCTCGCCACCACCGGGACCGGCAACCTGACCCGATTCCTGGTCACACCCACCCGCGGCTGGCGCACCGCCCGCTACGGCAGCCTGCTGCCCTACCGTTTCGACGACTCCGACGCGACCTGGATCTTCGCCGAACCCGATCTCGCGCAACCGGATTCGGCCTCGCTGGACGCGATCAACGGATATGTGCGGGAGAACTTCCTGACGTTCCTGCTCACAGCGAGCAGCTATGCCAAACCGCACCGCAAGTTCGCCGAGCTGACATTGCGCCAGGACGAGGCGGTCGAGCATCCCGTCGACTATTTCGATCCGATCCTGCATTGCCCGCCGGGTGTGCGGATGGTCCCGGAGCTCGTCAGCACCGTCCGGGAGCTCGCCTACACCGGCAGCCGGCGCGGACGGCGCCAGATCCCGTAACACGCTTCCGGCCCCATCCGCACAGGATGTGGCCGGAAGTTATTGTGCTGCTTGTCAGACGCCCGGACCCGCCGGGTAGTTGCCGGTTGTGAAATCCCCGCCGGTCCGGGCTCCCAGGCGTGGAAGCAGGAATCCGAGGGCGATCATGCCGATACCCAGGACGAAATGCAGCCAGTTGTCGGCGACATTCACCGGGATGAAGTTCGCATCGCTGGCGCGATCGATGACCAGACCGTAGAGCCACAGCACCAAATAAATCGCGCCGCCGACGATCAGGTACATCCGCGCCGCCTGCGCGGTCCGCGCCGCGAGCAAGCCCGCCAGCCCGAACAACAGGTGCACGACATTGTGCAGTATCGAGACCTGGAACACGCCGAGCAGTTCGGCGTGCGATTCGTGGCCCGCCATCTCCAACGTGTCGTATCCCGAGGTGACACCGGGAATGAACCCCAGTACACCGACCAGAAGGAATACCGCGCCCACGGCCAGGGCGCCGAGCTGCACCGGTGACCGCCGCATGGTGTTCATTGCAGAAGTTGACATGACAGTTCTTCCTTTCGCCGAGCAGATACCCGACTCGCGCCGGAAATGCCCGGCTCTATCGCACCGAAACCTCCGCGCCGCGTTTCCTCGCCAGCAAATCACCGACGCCGCGCGCCGGGTCATCGCGGCCGGCGGACTGGAGGCCGCGACATTTCAATCCGTCGCCGCCGAGGCAGGGGTATCGGTGCGTTAGGACAGGTGCGCCAGCCACGCGGCGACCGTAACGAAGTCCGTCTCGGCCAAGCCTTTGCGCGGGTCGACCCGATGGAGCAGCGCGGGCGCGGGATGATGTGCCGCCACCCAGCTCCGGTCGGCCTCGGTAATCTCGTCGTCCACCCAAACGAATGGGCGGCCGGCAGCCCAGTCGACCAGGTCACGCGTCTTCCAGTGCAATCGGTGGTCATCGTCGGAGTCGAATTCCGGCCAGAGCACCACCTGGAATTCGGGCAACCCGAGTCGCGGGCAGATCAATTCGTTCGCGTCTGTGGTCCAGGTGGTGGCCCACACCAGCTCGCACGGCAACGCCGCCAGGCGCGGACCGTGCGCCGGATCGACCCGTACCAACAGCGGATTCGCACCCTCCGGGATTTCCGGGCCGCGATGCCACTCCGAGTACTCCCGCGCGGTGCCGCCGAATGGAATGAGTGGGCCGTCGACATCGAGGAAGAGCAGGGGGCGCGGGGCGGTCACATTCGAACGATAGGCCCGCCGTCGGTGGTCCCGCATTCGGATATCGATTAGCTATACGATTGCCATTGGCAGGGAATGGGGCCCTCGACGAGCGGGTTTCGCTTCGAGGCGGAGGCACGGAAGGCGGCGATCGCATGCAGTTTCGCGCACGTGGGAGAGAGTTCACGCTGCTGGCGCTGGCCGTGGGGGTCGTGTGGACGGCGGCGTGCTCGATCTCTGAAACGCAGGTCGGTCGGGCGCATTTCGCGCAGCACAAATCCTTGGGTGTGGCAGAGTTGTGGGATCCGTGCGTGGGGATTCCGGAGAACATCTTGCACGATGCCGGGTTCGATCCGGAAACCAAGGACAACCAGGCCGAGAGCGCTAAAGGCAAGGGCGACAAAGGGTGCCGGTGGCGGGGTGGGCACGGGGAACTCAACGCCTTCTCGCATACGCTGCCGTTGCGGCAGCTCGCCGACACCGCGGGTTTCCTCTCCGGGTCCGAGCCGGTCACCATCGATGATCGGGCGGCGACCGAAACTCGCGATCCCGCGCGCAACACCTGCGGCGTCGGCTTCGACACCACCGAGGGCACCGTTTTCCTTGAGGTAACCAATCATTCGCCACTAACCGTGGATGATTCCTGCGCGCAGGTCGCGGAGCTGGCCCGCCGACTGCACGTCCATCTTCCCGCGTACTAGCCCGACCGACCCTGAGCACAATTTCCCGGCAGCGTCCGGTTTGCCGGGCTCGATCCGGGAAAGCTCCGGGGTATGGGGTTTCCAGCTTCGATCACGGTGGCATTGTTCGATCTCGACGGTGTGCTGACCGATACCGCGCAGGTGCATCGGCGGGCCTGGAAGGAAACGTTCGACGCGTTTCTGGCCCGGCGCATAGGCGACAGTTATGAGCCGTTCAGCGACGACGACTATCTGGCATATGTGGATGGGCGGCCGCGCGCCGACGGTGTGCGGGAGTTCCTGAAGTCGCGGGACATCACGTTGCCGGAGGGCAATCCCGATGACCTGCCCGGGGATTCGACGGTGCACGGTGTCGGCAATCAGAAGAATCAGCTGCTGCTGGCGGTGATCGAACGCGACGGGATCCGGGTGTATCCGGAGGCGGTGGGATACGTGTCGGCGCTGCGCGCGGCCGGGCTGGGTATCGGGGTGGTGACTTCGTCGGCGAACGCCGAGGCGGTGCTGACCGCCGCGGATCTGGCTCGCCTGGTGGATGTCCGGATCGACGGCGTGGAGATCTCGCGCCGGGGGCTGCGAGGTAAACCGGCGCCGGATTCGTTCGTCGCCGGAGCCGAGGCGTTCGACGTAAAGCCGGAGCAGGCAGTGGTTTTCGAGGACGCGGTCGCCGGTGTCGAGGCAGGGCGCGCGGGGGCGTTCGGGTACGTGGTGGGTGTCGATCGGGTTCGCGACGGCAGACACGCCGAGGCTTTACGCGAAGCCGGCGCCGACGTGGTCGTCACCGATCTCACCGAACTGGAGGAGCGGCGATGAAACCCAATTGCTCTGGCTTCGACATCGCCCCCTGGGAATTGCGCTGGTGCGGACTGGATCTGGACGCACTGCATCGCACCGAATCGATCTTCGCGCTGTCCAACGGCCACATCGGGTTACGCGGCAGCTTCGAGGAGGGCGAGCCGGTCGGCAAGCCCGGCACCTATCTCAACGGGTTCTACGAGAAACGCGAATTCCCTTACGCCGAGGGCGGTTACGGCTATCCCGGTGACGGCCAGACCATGGTGAACGTCACCGACGGCAAGATCATCCGGTTGCTCGTCGAGGACGAGCCCCTGGATATGCGCTACGGCAAAGCGGTGGAACACGAACGGGTACTGGACTTCCGGTCCGGCACCCTGCGCCGTACCACGGTGTGGACCTCCCCCACCGGCCGCAACGTACGGATTAATTCCGAACGGCTGGTGTCGTTCACCGATCGGGCGCTCGCGGCGATCCGCTACGAAGTGGAACCGCTCGACGACGACATGGACCTGGTCATCCAGTCCGATCTGCTTGCCAACGAACCGGTTCCGACGCAGGCCGGGGATCCACGGCTGGCGGCAGTGCTGGATCGCCCGCTGGTCGCGGACTTCTCGGCGGCACGAGACTTCAGTGCGGTCCTGGCTCATCACACCCGGCGGTCCGGGCTCCGGGTGGCGGCGGGCATGCACCACGAACTGGCGGTGACCGAGACGCCGCGCTGCGACATCCACGCCGAGGACGACCTGGCCCGGCTGACCGTCGCCGTCGACGTGGCCAAGGGCGACAAGCTGTGCCTGACAAAGTATCTCGCCTACGGCTGGTCCAGCCGCCGATCCACGCCCGCGCTGCGCGCACAAGTGGACGCGGCCCTGGCCGCGGGCCTGGAAACCGGCTGGGACGAGCTGCTCCAGCGGCAACGCGAGTACCTGGACAAATTCTGGGCCGACGCCGATATCGAGATCGACGGCGACCCGGAATTGCAGCAGGCGGTGCGGTTCGCGCTGTTCCACGTGCTGCAGGCCGGGGCGCGCGGCGAGACCCGGGCGATACCGGCCAAGGGCCTCACCGGACCGGGCTACGACGGCCACGCGTTCTGGGACACCGAGACTTTCGTGCTACCGGTGCTCATGTACACCAACCCGATCGCGGCCGGCGACGCACTGCGCTGGCGGCACGCCACCCTCGATCAGGCCCGCCAACGGGCCCACGAGCTGGGCCAGCCCGGCGCGATGTTCCCGTGGCGTTCGATCAATGGTGAAGAGGGATCGGGATATTGGCCGACCGGCACCGCGGCGGTGCACGTGAACGCCGATATCGCCGACGCGGTGGTGCGCTACATTGCCGCGACGGGCGACGAGCAGTTCGAAACCGAGTGCGGCGTCGAGCTTTTGGTGGAGACCGCCCGGCTCTGGGCCGGACTCGGCCACCTCGACGGGACGGGTGCGTTCCGGATCGACCGGGTCACCGGGCCCGACGAATACTCGGCGCTGGCCGACAACAACGCTTACACCAACTTGATGGCGCAGCAGAATCTGCACGAAGCGGCCGAGGCCTGTGTGCGCCGCCCGGAGATCGCCCGGCGGCTCCACGTCGAGGAGGCCGAGATCGCGGCCTGGCGGGACGCGGCGAAACGCATGGCGCTGCCGTACAACTCGGAACTGGGCGTACACGAACAGTCCGAAGGCTGCACGCGGCACGCACGCTGGGATTTCGCCGCGACACCGCCGGAGAAATATCCGCTGCTGCTGCACTATCACTACTTCGACCTGTACCGGAAACAGGTGGTGAAGCAGGCCGACCTCACCCTGGCGATGTATCTGCGCCCGGAGATGTTCACCCCGGAGCAGAAGGCCCGCAATTTCGAGTACTACGAGGCACTTACGGTGCGCGACTCGTCGCTGTCGGCCTGCCCGCAGTCCGTACTGGCCGCCGAGGTCGGCCACCTGAGCCTGGCCTACGCCTATTTCGGCGAGGCCGCGCTGACGGACCTGCACGACCTGCATCACAACGTCTCCAACGGGCTGCACATCGCCTCACTGGCGGGCACCTGGATCTGCTGCGTCGGCGGCTTCGGCGGCATGCGCACCAACGGCGGCCGACTATGTTTCGCCCCTCGGCTACCCGAGGAGCTCGACCGGCTGGCGTTCCGAATCATCTGGCGGGACAGCCGGATAGCGGTCGAGATCACCCGCGAGGCCGCCACCTACCGGCTGCTGGAAGGCGAACCCCTGACCCTCCAGCATCACGGCGAACCATTCGAACTCACCGAATCGCCTGTCACGCTGAAGGTTCCGCACCTGGAGCCGAAACCCGCACCCGCGCTACCCGCAGGGCGCGCACCCTACGACCGGAAACAAGCGACGAACCAGGGCACGAAGCCCTGAGCTCAACGCCGCTCCTGTCATCCTGAGCGAAGAGACGGATCCACGGTCCGCCCGGTGGCGATCATCAGCAAGTCGACCACCGGCGCGCGGACTTCCTCCGCCCCGTCCCCATGACTCCACTGCACATCGGTCGCGACGAGCCGCTTACCGCGCAGCCGCTTCTTCGCGCCGTAGAACATGCTGCCCAGCACATACTCGAGCGGCGCGATCACCTGTTTGGGAGACGTGCGCAACGTCCGCCCGAGCGGCCGCGCGATGTCCTGCCCGTGCACGATGATGTCCGCCAGCGGATCCAGCACCCCCGCGCCCGGTGAGCGCCGATGGTTGTCCGCCCCCGCACGCAGCTGCGCGATCAGTTCCGCGGGCGTGAACTGCGCTGCCCGGCGGATCGCCGCGTCGGCGTTGGCCCGGTCCCAATTCCCCCGGGCCCGGATGACCTCCACGACGACGGTCCGCAGCGTGTCGCGGTTCGACAGCGTGACGTGCGCGAGCACCTCGTGCACGGTCCACCCCGCACACAGCGACGGCCGCGCCCAGTCCTCCGCGCTCAGACCCTCGAGAAAGTCCGCCAGCGCCAGCCGCTCTTTCCGTACCTGCTCCTGGATCTGTTCACGGTCCATGATTCGCATTCTCCCGGGTCGATGATCGCTCTCCATACAGACCGATCAGCCCGCCGAAATTCATCGGCGGGCTGTGCTATTCCACCGGTTGTACGCTCGACGGATGTCTCGTTCAGCGCCGAACGCCGCCACCTCCGCACGCCCGATTTCGGTGTGGGAGCGCAAGAAACTGCAGGCCATGCGCGAAATCCAGCGCGCCGCACTGGATCTTTTCGACGAGCAGGGTTTCCGCGCGGTGACCGTCGAGCAGGTGGCCGCCGCTTCGCACGTCTCCCCCAGTTCCATCTACCGCTATTTCGGCACCAAAGAGGCCCTGATCCTCTGGGACGAGTACGACCCGAAGCTCATCGAGCTGCTCAGCCAGAACAGCGACCAGGTGGTCACGCCGCAGGAATTCGTCGAGGAGATCCGCGAATCGGTGCCCGCGCTGATCCGCGAACTGGCCGCCGACGAAGAACGCATCCGGCGCCGCATGCGTTACGTGGCCAGTGAGCCCGACGTCCGCGACGGCCTGGCCCGCGAGACCCGCCAGCTCGAGGACGTGCTGCGTCGAGTGGTCGGCGCGCGCATCGGCCGCGACCCCGCCGATCTGCAAATCCGGCTGCTCGCGGCCATGCTGGCCTGGGGTTTCGACGCGGCGCTCGACTACTGGATGCAGACCGATTTCGACCTGCCGCTGGCCGAGGCGCTCGCCTACGCCATCGAGGCGCTGATCCGCAGCGCCGAGGCCGTGCTCGGCTTCCCGGCCCCCGCAGCCCGGGCGCGTCGCAAAAACTGAAAGCTCCTCGCAATTTCTCCCAAGAGACGTATAGTCGAATCAACCTGATAGTCACTATCAGGTTGATCATTTCGACAGGGGACGTTCCGCGATGACGAAGATCTTGATGCTGGGTGGCGCCGGACTGATGGGACGAGCCGCCGCACGCGTGCTCGCCGACGCCCCGGCGGTGGATCACCTGGTCGTGACCGACCTGCAAGCGGGCGCAGCCGAGACGGTCGCGAAGAGCGTGGGCGACAAGGCTTCCGGGCTCGGCCTGGACATCACCGACCGGCGGGCGCTGCGGGCGGCGCTCGACGAATGCGATCTGGTGCTCAACACCGTCGGACCCTACTTTCGGTTCGGGGTGCCGATTCTGACGGCGGCCATCGAGGCCGGGCGCGACTATGTCGACATCTGCGACGACTGGGAGCCGACCCTCGCCATGCTCGACATGCACGAACGGGCCCGGGCCGCAGGCGTTGTCGCACTCGTCGGCATGGGCGCCAGCCCCGGGGTCTCGAATCTGCTCGCGGTCACGGCCGCGCGTGAACTCGACACCGTCGAGTCGCTGGTCACCGCCTGGAACGGCGAAGATGCCGGAGAACCAGCGCCTTCCGGCGCCAAACAACCCAATGCCGCCTACCTGCACGCGATTCAGCAGATCACCGGCACTATCAAGGTCACCCGCGACGGCGAGCTGACCGACCGGCCCGCGTTGGAGGAGATCACCCTCGACTATCCGGGCATCGGAGTCGGAAGTGGTTGGAGCTTCGGCCATCCCGAGGCGGTGACCTTGCACCGGGCGTTCCCGGAGCTGCGGCACAACACCAATCTCATCACCGGTGGCCGCTTGCTCATCACGATGTGCCGGGCGCTGCGGCTGTCGGTCGATCGCCGCCTGCTCAGCCCAGAGCGCGCCGCCCACCTGGCGTATCGGGGCACGGGGTTCCTGCCCGCGGGCGGCATGGGATCCGGCGCGTTACCCCCGCTGTTCGCCCTCGCGACCGGCACCAGGGCGGGCGAAAAAGCCACTGTCGCAAGCGCACTCGCGCAGGTTCCGGGGCGCACCATGGCCGTGAACACCGGTGTGCCGCTGGCCGTCGCCGCCTTGCAGATGACGACGATGACCGCCGCACCCGGCGTGCACACCCCCGAAACCCTGCTCGACCCCGATGCGTATTTCGCGGCCCTGGCTCCGCACTGCATCGGCAGCCCGGCACCCGACGCCATGACAGCGACAACCCGATCCTGGTGCAGCGCACGGGAAAACGCGGCCAACCTTCAGACGTCGCTACTGACGGCCTTCTTCGCCGCGAACGACTGAGAGCGCAAGAACGTGTCTCCGGATGTCAATTCACGTTGATCGCGTACTTCTGCAGGAAATCGAGCGCGACAGGTCGCAAGATCTGAGATCCCCAGCTGCCCCATTGCCCGGTGAAATTGTGATCGGCCCATGGGATGACGACGGCTTCGGCGGGCACGTTCATCGCGTGCAACCGGTCCGCGAGTGCGGGTGCTTGGGTATCGGGGATCATGCGGTCGATGCCGCCTTGGATAAGCAACGTCGGTGGCAGGCCGGGACGCACGTGGTTGATCGGCGATATCTGTTCGACTCGGGCGCGCTGGGTCTCGAGGTCGGAGCCGAGGTAGTCCTGGAGATAGTTTTCCAAGCTGTTGGGCATACGAGTGTGTGTGATCAGAGCGGGCAGGTCGGTCGGCGCGTACCAGCCCATCACAGATCGGACGGGCGCCTCTGGCACCGCGCATGATGGCGGAAACTGCTGGTCGCCAATGGTATAGGCGGCCATCATGGCCAGTTGGCCGCCCGCTGAGTCACCGGCGATGGATACGTTGGATGGTGCGATGCTGTAATCGGCAGCGTTGGCGCGGATCCAGCCGAGTGCGCATTTGACGTCGCCGACCGCGTCCTGCCACCGTGGCGGCGGGGCAAGTCGGTAGTCGATCGAGAACACGGTGATCCCTTGTTGTGCAAGCCATTCGAACCATGGTGCGCTGTCCGCGCGGGTGCCCGAGTTCCAGCCGCCGCCGTGCACATACAGCAGCGCCGGCCGACTCGGGGCAAGCCGCTGCGGGCGGTAGATGTCGGCGGCCAGGTCCTGATTCTCGATTCGCTGGTAGGTGCGGGTTTCGGTGGGCGACGGCGCGGCCGGTGTATGGAAGAACTCCGACCATGACAGCGCTGCTCCATGTGTTGCCGCCGTGCCGCGCGCCGACCACCACGGAGTGATGATCAGGAGCAGCCCGAGAACGATCGCGAGCGCACCGGCAGTCAGGAGGATGCGGCGGCCGGAATACCATGCCGCCGCCACGATCAGCACGGTCAGCAGCAGCATGACGAGCAGCGGTGCGGTCAGCCACGGGACGATGAGCGCGGCAATGCTGACCACATCCTGCGGTGCGCGCCCCGGTATCCGCGGCGCGAAGAAGACAAGCCCCGCAAGGATTGTCGCCAGGCACAACGTCCACGCGATAAACAGTCCGAGGAAACGGAGAATCCGGATGCCGACGGATCGGGTGGGTCGGTCCGGGTTGGTGGGCCGCGGTTCGGATTGTGCTGGTGTAGAAACGATTTCGGTGGTCATGACAACAACTCCGGGATGTGTCGGTTCGGGTGAAGCTGGAGTTCGCGGCTCGGCCGCCGTGTCCGCTCAGGCACCTGCGGGTGGAATCCACTGCACCAGTTCGACCACGATGCCGTTCGGATCGATGAGCTGGAAAAGCCGGTCGCCCCATGGCTCTTCGCGCAACGCCACCGCCATGGGCGCTCCCGCGCGGCGGAGCCGGTCGTACTCGGCGGCGACGTCGGGCACGGTGAACGACACGACGAATTCGCCGGGCCGTTCGTCACGCAGCCGTCCAGCGACATCGGCGTGGGTGCGCGTTCGCAGCACGATCTCCACGGCAGCGTCCGAACGGGTCAGACGCACATGGTCCCCGGTGACGGCGGATTCGTGATACTCGAGATAGGTGGTGAAGAAGCGACTGGATGCCGGCGGGTCATCCACCATCAGCGACAAGGTGGATCTCATGACGATCATGACTTCACCCTGATAGTGCGAGATGTCTCGAGCAACGGCCGATCCGGTAATCTGCCATTACTCAGCGGTAATGAAAGCAGGTCAGGTGGAGCTTCGGGATGTCGAGATCTTCCTGGCTTTAGCAGAAGAGTTGCATTTCGGCAGGACGGCCGAGCGGTTGCACGTTACCCAGGCCCGCGTCAGCCAGGCGATCAAAAAGCAGGAGCGGCGCATCGGTGGTGCCCTGTTCGAGCGGTCCAGCCGGAAGGTCACGCTGACCCCGATCGGGAAGCAACTCTACGACGATCTGCGCCCCATTTATCGGGGGTTACAGGAAAGCCTGGATCGTGCCGCCACCGCAGCACGCGGCAAAACCGCGGAGCTGCGGATCGCCATGATCACTACCAATCAGTTCGACCTGAAACCGATCTTTGACCTGTTTACCTCCCGGCATCCCGAATGCGAGTTACAGGTCCGCTTCATGGGTTTCGACGATCCCTTCGGCAAGCTTCGACGCGACGAATTCGATATCGGCATCGTCTGGTTACCGGTGCGCGAGCCGGATCTCACCACCGGCCCGGTCGTCTACACCGAACCGGTGATGCTTGCCATCGCCGCAAGCCATCCTTTTGCTGAACGCGGCTGGGTGACCTACGAGGATCTCGGCGACCTGACCGTGATGGGAGGCGCCCGGCCGGACTACTGGCGCGAGGGACTCGTCCCGACGCGCACACCCAGCGGGCGGCCGATTCGGATCGGTCCGATCGTGACCAACATGTTGGAGATGACACCGATCCTCACCTCCGGAGAAGCGGTGTCCCCCGTGCACTCCCAAGCCACGCGCTATCACACCCACCCGCAAATCGCCTACGTCCCAATCACCGACGCTCCGCTGGCACAGTGGGCACCGATCTGGCGCACGGCTACCGAGACCAGCCTCATCCGCGCCTTCGCGCAGGCGATCGAGGACACGGGCCCACTCGCGCTCTAGCAGTGACTCGTTGCGAACGTTTCAGGGTGGCGGCTCAGTCGACACGGCGGTGAGAGGCTGGACACCGCGCTCTCCCGCCCCCTCGAGGAGGCGCCAGAAGTAAGCAATGTGCTCGGCCATGTCGACATCCTGGTCATACAGCCACTGCATCTGCAGGCCGTCCATGACCGCGAGCATCAGGACCGTGACCCGGTCCGCGTCGAGATCCTCCGGTAGCCGCCCGGCCTGACGCAGCCGCTCCACGCCCTGCGCGATCCCCTCGCGCGCGGTCGCATAACGATCGCGGAAGAAATCGTGGGCCGGGTGGCCGGGCTCGGCGGCCTCGGAGGAGAACCGGGAAAACAGCTGCACCAGGCCGGGGACCTCGGCATTGTGGCTGACCAGCCGCCGCAGGCCCCCGGCCATGTCCGGCAGCCCCTCGGCATCGGGATCCCCGTAGAAACGCTGATCCACCTCGTCGCGGCGACGCAGGATCTCGGTGAACAGCTGCTCTTTGGTGCCGAAGTAGTGCAGCAGCCCGGTCTGGCTGAGCCCTACCGCGTCGGCCAGCTCGCGCACCGTCGCCCGGCTGTAGCCGTTGCGCGCCACGATGTCGAGCGCCGCGGTGAGGATTTCCTCCCGCTTGGCAATACCTTTCGAATAAGCACCACGTTGCACCACCGCCTGACCTTAACCAGCGGTCAGGACTTCTGAACCGCCAGCCGAGACAGGTCGCCAATCCCGAACCACATTCGGTTTACCCTGTGCGCCGTATGCCATCATGCGGCACACGCTTTTTGGAAAGGACCCGTGGATGACCGGATGGCGACCTATCTCCCGACGCTCCATGCTCGCGCTGGGCGCGGCCGCGGTGGCCGGTGCCGGGTTATCCGGTCGCGCGGCCGCGGACCCGGGTGATCCGCTCGCCGCCGCGGTGCAGGCCTACATCTTCGGGTATCCGCTGGTGCTGATGGACGTGACCCGGGAGGCCTCGGTCAAGCACCTTCCGCTCAACCGGCTCGCCAATGTCGCCGCGACGCCGACCCCGGACAGCACCTACGTGGTGCGCCCCAACCTCGACACCTTGTATTCGCAGGCCTGGCTCGATCTGCGCACCGAGCCGGTCATGATGCAGGTGCCCGCTATGAGCGACGGCCGGTACTGGCTGATGCAGGTGCTCGACATGTGGACCAACAGCGAACACGACCCGAGCAGTATCGCCCCGCTCGGCGCGCCGCCCTATACCTATGCGATCACCGGCCCGGGCTGGACCGGCAGCCTGCCCGCCGGGGTCACCCAGCTGCCGATGAAGACCGCGACCGCCTGGCTGCTGGGCCGGATTCAGGTCGACGGCCCCGCCGATCTCGCCGCTGTGCACGACATCCAGCAGCAGTTGCGGCTGAGCCCGCTGAGCAGCTGGGGCGCGGCGGGCCCGGGCACGAGCATCGCCGGGCTCGGAAATCTCGGTGGCGGGCCGCGGCCGCCGGACGTGGTGGCGGGCATGGACGCTGACACCTTCTTCCGCCGGCTGTGCGCGGTGATGGGTGACAACCCGCCCGCAGCCGACGACGCGCCGGTGCTCGAGCGGTTCGCGTCAATCGGGATTACTCCGGGGCGCTACACCGCCACGGTCTCCGGCGGGATCCTCGACCGGGCGCTAGAGGTAGCGAAAGCGCAGATCAAGGCAGCGCTCCTGGGACAGGTTCTAGTTGGAGCCGAGAATCGGTGGTTCACACCCGAAGTCGTCGGTGTCTACGGCACCGATTATCTGGCCCGGGCCACCATCGCGCAGGTCGGCCTCGGAGCCAATCTGCGCCGCGACGCCATCTATCTCAACACTCAAGCGCTCACCGCCGGGCCGCTGAAGCGCTACCGATTGCACTTCGCCCCAGGTCAGCTCCCTCCGAACGACGCGTTCTGGTCACTGACCGCCTACACCAACGACAGCTATCTGGTGCCCAATGCCGCGGGCATCTACGCCGTCGGGCCCGGCGTCGTGACGAACCCAGACGGTTCGGTCGATCTCGCGGTGCAGGCCGACGATCCCGGTCCGGCTGTACCCCAGGGCAATTGGCTGCCGATTCCGGCCGCGGGCATGTTCAGCCTGACCATGCGCGTGTACGCGCCGAAATCGGAGGCGCTGGACGGGCGCTGGCAGCCGCCCGCGCTCACTCCGTTGCTCTGACGAATAGGCCGCCGCGGCTCTCTGTCTGGGTCGGTTCTACCCGAGAATGCAGGTCACAACGTATTTTCGGGACTCATGTGATCAGGATTAAAGTACTTTCACTGCCGCAATTTCAAGATCATCCCTGTGATACGTTCACGCCCGCGGCAGGTGCTTCGCGCCACCGCCCCACCCCGACCCGTTGGCCGAACTCCGCCCGGTACCAAACCTGCTGCGGCGCACCGTCGGCCATGCTGCTCTGCCCGAAAGAAGATCGTGTTCGCAACCCTCACTCGCTTTCTCACCATGGCGCTGAGCATCATCGCCGTCGGCTTGTTCGCCGCGCCGAGCAATGCCGAACCGCTATATCCGCAACCAGATCCGGATCCCTTCTACTCGGTGCCGGCCGACCTCGGCCGTTTCGCACCCGGTGACGTGGTGCGCA
Source organism: Nocardia sp. XZ_19_385 (assembly GCF_015355755.1). Classification (NCBI taxonomy): domain Bacteria; kingdom Bacillati; phylum Actinomycetota; class Actinomycetes; order Mycobacteriales; family Nocardiaceae; genus Nocardia; species Nocardia sp. XZ_19_385. The sequence goes on along the minus strand of NZ_JACVEE010000003.1, from coordinate 172,577 downwards.
CCCGCCGCATCGACACCGCCATCTACGTCGGCACCGAGGGCTGGCAGGTCGCCTTCCGGTCCACCAATTCACAGGGCAACCCGATCCTGGGCATGACCACTGTGCTGCTGCCCATCGGCGTTCGCAACCCACCGCTGGTCTCCTACCAGGCGCTGATCAATTCCCTTGGCTCGCGCTGCAACCCGTCGCGGTCGCTGTTCAACGGCGAGCTGCAGGACGCGCCCGGCGCGATGCTGCCGATCGGCCGTGGCTGGGCCGTCTCGATGCCGGACTACCTGGGCCCCAATGTCGCCTACGGCGCCGGCCGGCTCAGCGGCATGGTCACCCTGGACAGCGTCAAGGCGGTCCAGCGCGCCACCGAACTGGGCCTGGGGACTTCCCCGGTCGCCATCGCGGGCTACTCCGGCGGCGGCATGGCCACCGGCTGGGCCGCCGCGTTGCAGCCCACCTACGCACCCGATCTGAAGATCGCCGCGGTCGTCGCGGGCGGTATCCCCGCCGATCTGGAGCAGATGGCCCTCGGCCTCGGCTTCGAGCCGCACCCCGGCTTCGGCCTCGCCTTCGCCGCGGCCATGGGCCTGGAGCGGGAATACCCGCAGCGCCTGCCGATTTCGGACCAGCTCAACGAAAACGGTTTGTGGTTCCGGGAATTCACCCATGATGCCTGCCGTCGCTTCCTGCTGTTCCACGGCGCCTTCCGCAGCGCCGACCAGCTGGCCGCCACCAAGAGCCTGATGGACAGCCCCGTGGCCCGGGAAGTACTGCACGAGAACAGCTTGCGCTACTTCGACGGCGTCCCGACCGCCCCCACCTACATCTGGCAGGGCCGCTACGACACCCTGACGCCCTACAACACCGTCGAGGAAACCGCCGACCGCTACTGCCGTGCCGGCGCGCCGGTCAAGCTGGTGACCTATGACATCGCCGAGCACATGACCGCCGCGGCGGCCGGCTTCACCGAAGCGTGGAACTACGTGGAATCGCGCTTCCGCAACGAGCCGGTACCCACCAGCTGCTGAGCATCCGGTGGCGGGGAGCTGCCTCCCCGCCACCGATCAGATCCGGCCGAAGTCGCGCTGCTGCCGGACTCCGCGCCGCCACACCTCGGCGATCTGCCCGGCAGCGGTGATGTCCCGGGTCGGATCTCCCTCCACCAGAACGAGATCGGCGCGCAAGCCGGCGGCGACGCGGCCGCGGTCCTGGAGCCCGAAATGCTGGGCGGGCACGCTGGTGGCCGCGGCGAGGACCTGCTCGGTGCCGATTCCGGCGTCGACCAGGAGCTCCAGTTCGCGATGCAGACCCGCGCCGTGGGTGGGGACGAACGGCGTGGCGTCGGTGCCCGCCAGCAGCGGGACGCCGGCGCGGTGCAGGGCGCGTACGGCGTCGACCGCGTTGGCGGAGCTGCCGGGGCGGGCGCAGTCGGCGGTGTCCACCTGGAATGCGCTGATCGCTTCGAAGTAGGCAAGGGTGGTGACGACGAAGACGCCCTGGGCGCGGATCTGTTCGGCCAGCGCCCGGGTGGTGGGATCGCCCGGGGCGACGTCGGTCCAGACGTGGGCCAGGCCGTCGATGCCCGCGTCCAGGGCGATCTTCACCTCCGCGGCGGTGATGGCGTGCGCGATGACCCGCAGACCGCGCTCGTGCGCCGAATCCGTCAGGGCGGCTACGGTTTCCGGCGACATGACGGGGAGATCCACGCCGTGGACGGCGCCGTCGTCGATGACGATCTTGAGATAGTCGGCGCCCTCGGCCAGTCGAGCTTCGACGAAGGCCGGTGCGTCAGCCGGGTCGGAGACGAAGTCGACCGCGGTGCTGACGCCGTCCAGCATGCCCGCCATCGCCGCGAGCAACTGCGTCGGATGCCCGTGCGGTGCGGTGGCCAGGGTGCCCGCGCTGCGGAAGTCGGCGATGTCATCGCGTTCGGCTGCCAGGCGGCGTTGTGCGGCGAGCACCTCCGGCAGGCAGAACATGTCGAGTTCGGTGGTGACGCCGTGCCGCAATGCTTCGGCGAGGCTGCCTTCGAAGACATGGGTGTGCGCGTCGATCAGGCCCGGTAGCAGGGTGCGGCCGGTGCCGTCGATCTCGACGTCGGCCGTGCCCTCCGTGCTGCCGATCGACGCGATCACGTCGTCGTGCAGGACCACATCGGTGCGGCCCAGTGTGCGCTCGCCGTCGAACACCTGGGCTCCGCGAATGATTGTGCGCATCGAATTCTCCTGTGCGGTGCTGATTTTCCGGAGTCGATCCCCGGACAGCACCAAAGAGCGGCCGCGCCGCCGGACTGTGACATCGCTGTGGGCCCGATCACACCGTTGCCCACTTATGTCACACTCGGGGCGTCCTGTGGCTCTTCGGTCCTGACACAGCGAGGAGGCAACACATGACATCCATTCCGCCGGACTCCGGCACCGCCACTGATCAGTTCCTCGGCTACCGGGAGCTGCTGTTCTCGGTGGTCTACAACATGCTGGGCAGTGTCGCCGACACCGAGGACGTGCTGCAGGAGGTGTGGCTGGCGTGGACGGCGCGCCACACCTCGGACGCGACGACCGTGGAGAACCCGCGCGCCTATCTGGTGCGGATCGCCGCGAACCAGGCGCTGGCGCGGCGCGCCGTGCTGAGTAAGCGCAAGGAAACCTATGTGGGCCCGTGGCTTCCGGAGCCACTGGTCGCCGCCGCGGACGACAGCGCGGCCACCGTCGAGCGCGCCGAGTCGCTGTCGATGGCGATGCTGGTCGTCCTGGAAACACTGTCGCCACTGGAGCGGGCGGTGTTCGTGCTGCACGAGGTCTTCGGGTTTCAGCATCCGGAGATCGCGGAAATGCTGGATCGCTCCCCCGCCGCGGTGCGCCAGCTGGCGACGCGCGCTCGTCGTCACGTCCATGCCCGCAGGCCCCGGCACAGCGCTCCCCCGCAGCTGCAGGCTCAGGTGACCGAGCGGTTCGCGGCGGCCGCTCTCGGTGGCGACTTGCAGGCGCTGCTGGAAATCCTGGCGCCGGATGTGACCCTGTGGACCGATGGTGGCGGCAAGGGGCCCGCCCTCAATCTGCGACCGGTGCACGGCCGGGAAAGTGTTGCCGCAGTGTTCATGTCGGTCGCCGCGGCGGTGCCGGAAGGGCTGGACCTGCGCTACCGCCGGGTGGCGGGCGACGCGTGCGCGCTGGTGTTTTCCGGTGACAGCCCGCTCGCGGTCGTGGTCGTGGACCTCACGCCGGACGGCGAGCGCATCGCCGCCGTCTATTCGATCACCAATCCGGACAAGCTCACCAGCATCAACTGAGCTAGCCACTTTCTCTCTGCCACAACCTTTTCCAGGAGCACACCCCATGCTTGTTTTGTGCTGCGCCGAACCCGATCGACGGGAACGGCCATGACCACACTCACCTACGCCAAACCTCGCACCAGCTGGCCGATTCTGCTACTGCGCGCCGCGAGCACCGGCGTCGCGGTCCTGGTACTGCTGCAAGCCGCGCTCGCTGGCAGTTTCCTGTCCGGCGAGTTCGCCGCGCTGGCCGCGCATGCTCGCAACGCCCGAATCATGGCCGCGTTCTTACTGATTCAGCTGATCGCCGCGATCGTCTGCAAGCGCGCGGGCTTGGCCACCAAGCAACCCGTGCTCGCGAGCGTCGCCCAGTGTGTGGTCACCGCGGCGTTGATCCCGTTGGGCGAGCAGCGAATTCTGGCGGTCCACCTGCCGTTGGCGGTGTTACTTGTCGTCGGGGTTCTGCACTTGACCTACACCGCCTGGCGGCGCATACCGGAAGGCCCACAATGAGTTTCGCGATGTCCCGACGTGGCTTTCTGGGTGCGGCGGTCGCGGCCGCCGGTGTCGCCGCGACCGGTTGGGCGGGCGGTGCGCGCCTGCTCGGTCTGGGCGATCCCGGGTTGCTCCTGCCGAGCCAGGTGGCACTCCCCCGGCCGTTCGCCACCGAACTGCCCATTCCCCGGGTGCTCGAACCGATCCGCCGCGACGCCGGCGCCGACTATTACGAAATCATCCAGCGCTCAACCGAACTGGATATCCTGCCCGGCCTGCGTACACCCGCCTGGACCTATGGCGGCAGCTTCCCGGGGCCCACCATCGTCGCCCGATCGGGCCGCAAATCCGTAGTCCGGCACCGCAACGAGCTCGACCAGCCCGCGGTGGTTCATCTCCATGGCGGGCACACACCCGCCGACAGCGACGGCTACCCGATGGACCTCATCCTGCCCGCCCACGCGGCATCGCACGCGATGCACCACGCGGGCCGTGATGTGGCGGCCGGACAGCGCGACTACAGCTATCCGAATCAGCAAGGTGCGGCGACACTTTGGTATCACGATCATCGTCATGGCGGCACTGGGTACGCCCTCTGGCAGGGCCTGGCCGGCTTCCACCTGATCCACGACGACGAGCAGGACGCACTCGGCCTGCCCACCGGCGCGCGCGATCTGCCGCTGATGATCACCGACCGCTCCTTCGCCGCCGACGGGTCGTTCCGGTATCCCCGCGCCGCCGCGCATCAGCACGGTGTGACCGCCCCGTACATGAACGGCGTGCTCGGCGACGTCATCCTGGTCAACGGCGCCCCGTGGCCGGTGGCTCGGGTGGACGCGGCTCGCTACCGTCTGCGACTGCTCAACGCCTCCAATGCTCGCCGCTATCGCCTCGAACTCGACCCGCAACCCCCCGGCGGCGGTGCGCTGGTGCAGGTCGGTTCCGACGGCGGTCTGCTCGGGCGGCCGGTCGCACACGACCGGCTCGAAATCTCGCCCGCCGAACGGTTCGACATCGTCGTCGACTTCTCCCGCTACCGGCCAGGCACCCGGGTACGCCTGCTGAACCGGCTGGGCAGCGGTTCCACCGCCGAGGTCATGTCCTTCGACATCACAGGCCCAACCGGGGACAACCCTCCGCTACCCGAACGATTGAGCACCGGGCCCAGCCTCGACCCGGCCCGAGCCGTCGCCGCCCGCACCTTCCATTTCCAGCTGCGCCCCGACCACGGCTGGACCATCAACGGCCTGCCCTACGAAGCCGGGCGCGTGCTCGCCCGCCCTCGCCTGGGCACCGTCGAGATCTGGCGCTTGATCAGCGATTTCCACCATCCGATCCATCTGCATCTGGACCCGTTCCTGGTGCTCTCGCGCAACAACCGCGCCCCGCGTCCCGCCGACACCGGCTGGAAGGACACCGTCGACCTGCGGCCTGCCGAGGCGGTCGAGATCGCGGTGCGCTTCACCGACCACGCGGGCACCTACATGCTGCACTGCCACAATGCCGAGCACGAGGACATGGCGATGATGGCCGACTTCGTCACCGAGTAGGCGCGGTTGCTGAATATTTGCTGATGGTCGGCGATACTGGATCGGTGATCAAGACCGAACGCGCCTTGGCCGACGGCCGGACCATCCGGTACTACGACGCCGCACCCGTGGCGCGGCTCGCCGTCGACACCCGGGACCTGCCGGCCGCGCACACCAGCTCGCAGGCCCGGTTCGATCCACTGCTGGGCGAGTGGGTGGTGGTCGCCTCGCATCGGCAGTCACGCACCTTTCTGCCGCCCGCGGATCTGTGCCCGCTGTGCCCGTCGACACCCGAGCGAGCCACCGAGATTCCCGAAACCGATTACCAGATAGCGGTTTTCGACAATCGGTTCCCGTCGCTGACGCCGGTGCACAGCGAGCTGCCGGAGTCGGTGCAGGCTGCGCCGCAGACGCTGTTGCGGGATGGGTTCGGCAAGTGCGAGGTGGTGTGCTTCACCAGCGCCCACGATTCGTCGTTCGCCCAGCTGGAACCGGATCGGGTGCGGCTGGTCGTGGACGTGTGGGCCGAGCGCACCGCGGAACTGGCGAGCCTCGACGGTATCGGGCAGGTGTTCTGTTTCGAGAACTCCGGGGCGGATATCGGAGTCACGCTGGCGCATCCGCACGGGCAGATCTACGCCTACCCGTTCGTGACGCCGCGGGTCGCCAAGATCGCCGCCAATGTCGCGAAATACCGGAAGGCACACGCCGCCAACCTGTTCGGTGACGTGCTCGCCGCCGAACGCGCGGCCGGGATCCGGGTCGTCGCGGCCAACGAGGAGTGGACGGCGTTCGTGCCGCCGTTCGCGCGCTGGCCCTACGAGGTGCAGCTGTACCCGCATCGCCAGGTCGCCGACATCCCCGACCTCGACGACGCCCAGCGCGCCGCGTTCGCCCGGCTCTACCCGGATGTGCTGCGCAGCTTCGCCCGGCGCTTCCCCGCCCCGATGCCGTATGTGGCAGCCTGGAACCAGGCACCGACCCCGAATTCCGGTGTGCCCCGGCAGGACTGGTGGCTGCACCTGCAGCTGTTCTCGATCCGGCGGGCAGCGGACAAACTGAAGTATCTGGCGGGCTCGGAATCGGGCATGAATGTGTTCATCAGCGATACCACGCCCGAACAGGTCGCGGCGGAACTGCGGGAGGTGCGGTGAATCAGGTGTCCGAAGGTGCATCGATGGATGTGGCGGCGATGAGCGCGGGCGGTATCTGGGCCGCCCCGGGCCGGGTCAACATCATCGGCGAGCACACCGACTACAACGGGGGCTACTGCCTGCCCATGGCGTTGCCGCAGGTGGTGCGATGTACCGCGATGCCGAGAACCGACGGTCTGGTGCGAGTGGGCTCGCAGCAGCATCCCGGCGAGCGGGTCGAGGTGGCGGTCGCCGGGCTGGCCGAGGCGCCCGTAAAGGGCTGGGCCCGTTATCCGCTCGGGGTGGTGTACGAGTATCACCGCCGGGGACACCGGATTCCGGGGGTCGATCTGGAACTCGACGGGTCGGTGCCGATCGGGGCGGGATTGTCCTCCTCGGCGGCGATCGAGTGCTCGGTGGCGATCGCGTTGCGCGATCTGTTCGAGCTATCGGTGTCCGACGCCGACCTCATCGATATCGCGAACAAGGCCGAGAACGATTATGTGGGCGCGCCCACCGGAACCCTCGACCAGACCGCGTCCATCCGCTGCAGAGCGGGGCATGCGCTGTTCCTCGACGCCGGGACGGGCGAAACCGCCCAGGTGCCTTTCGATCTCGCGGCGGCTCGGCTGTCGCTGCTGATCGTCGACACGAACACACCGCATGCGCTGGTGGACGGCGAATACGCGCGGCGGCGGCGGGAATGTGAGGCCGCCGCAGCCGAATTGGGCGTCGCCCGGCTCCGCGACGTGACCGATGTCCGGGCGGTAGCGGCGCTCACCGACCCCGTCCTGAGACGGCGGGCCCGGCACGTGGTGAGCGAAAACGCCAGGGTCCTGGCCGTTGTGGAGGCGCTGCGGGACGGGCGCGACCCGCGCACCATCGGACCGATCCTGACCGCCGCGCACACCTCGTTGCGTGACGACTTCATGGTCTCGACCGCCCAGCTCGACACCGCGGTCGACGCCGCGCTCGACGCCGGCGCGCACGGGGCCCGGATGGTGGGCGGCGGATTCGGCGGGAGCATCATCGCGCTCATCGACGCCGCAGCCAAGGATCGCGTTGTCACCGAGATCGAAACCCGTTTCCGGGCAGCCTTTTTCGCGGACCCTCGAGCGTTCGTCGCGATACCTTCGGCCGGAGCGCACCGGGTGGATCAGACGTGATCTCGGCGCCGCCTGGAGTAGGTTCGACCCCGGTGCCGTCCGGGCAGCAGTTCCGGATCGCCTGGGGTAGGCAGGAAGCGATCATCGTCGAGGTCGGCGGCGGCATTCGTGAGTACCGGGTGGGTTCGCGCGAGGTATTCCAGCCCTACGATGTCACCGCGATCGCCGACGGCGCGCACGGGGCGGTGCTGATTCCGTGGCCGAACCGGTTGCGCGACGGCAAGTACCACTTCGGCGGCTCCGAATATCAGGTCCCCCTGACCGAGCCGTCGAAAAGCAATGCGATACACGGCTTTCTGCGTTGGCGGCCGTGGGTTGCCACCGCGCGGGCCGAGCACGAGGTCACCATGCGGACCACGGTGTACCCGCGGCCGGACTATCCGTTCCATCTCGACGTGGCCGTGCACTACGCACTATCCGAGGCGGGGCTCACGGTGACGACCACGGCGACGAATGCCGGAACGATCCCCGCACCGTACGGCTGTGGCCACCACCCGTACCTGTCGCCCGGTAGCGGGCCGATCGATGACGCGATCCTCCACCTCGACGCCGCCACCCGCATCCGTACCGACCCGTACCGCCAGCTACCGGCCGGGATCGAACCGGTCACGGACACACCGAAATTCGATTTCACGAGTCCCCGGCAGGTGGGTTCGACCGAGATCGATCACGCGTTCACCGACCTAGCGCGCGACGACGACGGCCGCGCCTGGGTCCGTTTACGCGGCACCGACAGCCAGGTCGCCGAACTGTGGGTCGACGAGAGCTACCCGCTGATCCAGTTGTTCACCGCCGACTCTCTCGGACACGCACACCGCCGCACCGGGCTCGCCGCGGAGCCGATGACCTGCCCGCCCAATGCTTTTCAGAGCGGCGACGGTCTGATCAAGCTGGCCGCAGGGGCATCGGTGACCACTCGGTGGGGCGCACGATTGAGTGCTGCGCCCTAGCTAGCTCTATGGGTGCCTCGTTCGGACGCGCGGGAATCCGTTCCAGCACGCCGCCCGCGAAAACGTCGTAGAGCGGCAGTGTCTCCATGTGCACGTAGCCGATGTGGCAGTCGCACACGGCAAGTGGGCAGGACCGTGGGCGCAACGCTTCCCGGTACGAACCGTCGTACAGGTTCCCGAGCTCCGCGCGAACGAAGTGGCAGCGACGAACGGTGCCGTCACCGTCCACCGAGATCACCGACTCGCCGGTGCGGCAAGGCATTCCAGCAGAGCGATGCGGGTGCAAGCTGTACTCGAATAGTGGGTCGAGCTCGAGCCATGCGGCGGCGTCCGCGTCGGAGAGCTGGTGTCCCTCTGGTGCGTTCACCCAGAGGTAGACGTGCTCGGGCAGGTCCGCGCGCAGCCTGCGAGCGGTATCCAGATGCTCCGGGAATCCCACCACCCCGACGCTGAATCGAATCCCCTTGTGCGCCAGCTCCGCACATTTGTCGACGAACCGATCGTACGGCGTCTGGTCAGGATGGTAGGTGCACCACAGAGCGAGAGTTTCGGGGTCGGCCTCGGTGAGCCAATCGGTGCGGCAGCTCAGGTTGGTCTGAATCGCCACCCGCCGCACGTGCGGCAGCTGCGAAAACTCGACGAGAGTCCGCCGATACCAAGAACGGACCAAACCCTCGCCCCACGGCGTGAACAGGATCGACAGCCGGTCGCCGCGCTGGTCGGCCACCCACTTCGAGAACCGCTCCAATGCGGCGCGATCGGCCCGCAGCTGGTCCCGGCTATCACGGCGTTTGGCGAACGGACAGTACGGGCAGTCGTAGTCGCACGAGGCCAGCGGCCCGCGATAGAGAATCGTCAAATCCATAGGTGCGCTGCGCTTTCGTGCTCGGCGCTGGCAGCGGACGTCGCGAGCGAGAACAGGCCGCACTCAGCCTGAAGGTGCGGCTCGAACTGCGACGTCTGGACGCCCTCGGCTGAGGTTCGCGGCATCGATGGCCCGGTGAATGTGGCCGCCTGCAACTGCGCACCCGATTCGACTCTCACCGCAGCTCGTAGGAGGCCATGGCAGTGCGCACCGCTGGTGAGAACAGTCGGGGGCCTAGCGCGTCGGAGTAAGCCAAGCCCTCGGCCGATAGTCGCAACCGCGATGGCCCAGCAGCCGTGTCCAGCCAGCCCAGAGCGGCGAACTCGTCGAGTTCCGCGGCGAAGTGCTCGCTAGGATCGGCACCGAAGCGGGTGCGGTAGCCGACAACATCCATCCCCTCGGCCTGCAACAGCGATTGCAGCAGATGCCGCCGCCGGGCTTCGTCCTCGTCGATCCTGCGGCCGACTTCGGCTCGGCTGAACTCTGTTGTCCGCGTGTAACTGTCGATAATCCCCCGGACCTCGCGCGGCGCTACCGCGTAGTCGAAGGAGTAGTGCAGGCCCGCGGTGTAGGAGCGGGCGCCGCAGCCGAGACCGATCATGCCGTCGGTTTGGCAGGCGTAATCGCCGGGGCCGATAGAGGGCGCACCGATGCGCTGGAACATGCGCATCGAGGTCTGCTCATAGCCGTTCTCAAGGAGCAGGTCGCGACCAATGCGGTAGAGGCGCAGGCGCTGCTCGTCCCAGTCTTCCTCGGCGGCAGTGCCGAGTTTGCCGAGTCCGGTCAGCGGGCGCACGTACAGCGGGTAGAGGTAGAGCTCCTCGGGCTGCCACGCCAGTGCCGCCTGTAGCGAAGTGCGCCAGGTGTTTTCGGTCTGGCCCTCGATGCCGTAGATCAGGTCGATATTCAGTACCGGGATGCGGGCCGCCCGGATTCGCTCCAGCGCGGCCTCCACCTCGTCGCGGCGTTGTGGGCGCACCGCCGCCTTGGCTTCGCTGTCGATGAAACTTTGCACGCCGATGCTGACCCGGGTCGCGCCGCGCTCGGCCAGGACGGCGAGCCGGTCGGTGGTGGCGGTGGTTGGTGAGGTTTCCACCGAGAGCGGGATGGCTCGCAGGTCGGCGCCCATCCGCTGTTCGGCGATATCGCAGAGCCGGGTCAACTCGTCGGCGCTGAGATAGGTGGGTGTGCCGCCGCCGAACGCCGCCGCCGTGAACCGGGCGGGACGGTCGCCCAGGGCCGTCCGGACGGCGATCGCTTGGCGTTCGAGCGCGTCGAGGTAGCGGCCGGTCAGATCGTCCGGTGCGCCGATGCGGGTGAACAGATTGCAGAAGCCGCAACGGTATTCGCAGAACGGGATGTGCGCGTAGAGCGACAGCGCTTCGGTCGGTTCCTGCGCCCAGAGGTCGGTGAGGAGTGGCCGGTCGTCGAGCGGGCGGTATGCCGTCTTGTGCGGGTAGCCGTAGACGTAGCTCTGGTACGGGCGCGGGCGGGTCATCGTGGTCATGGCTGTGCCTCTAGGAAGAATTGGGCGTAGGGAACGGTCCATACCGATTCGTGGCCGAGGCGGTGCCCGGTGAACCCGTCCTCGCCGTAGGCGGTGCCGTGGTCGGAGCAGACGATGGCGAAACAGCGCCGCCGACTGCCGGCGGCGGCGAACAACCGGCCGATGTGGCGATCCACGTATTCCAAAGCGGCGGCGTGGGTTTCGCGTGAATCACCGGCTGCCTTGGTCGCACCGGAGCGGTAGAACCAATTCGGTTGATGCAGGGCGGAGACGTTGACGAACAGGAACAGCCTGCGCTCGGAGGGCAACGCGGCGACTACCTTTTCGGCGCGATTCACCTGTGCTTCGAAGGAATCCGGTGCGGCGACCGAGAACTCGGGCTCCCAGTGGCTTTCCTGGAACAGGCCGGGCAGCGTCGATCCCATCGGGCCCCGCTTGTTGAAGAAGCCCACGCCTCCGATGCACACGGTGCGATAACCCTCGGCGGCGAGCGCGGACACCAGATCCGGGGTGTCGAACACGAAAGTGCGGCCCGCTGTGGTCTCACTGCCCTCGAACCGCGCCGCGAACAGCCGCGGATGCGGGCCCGGCGTGGCGGGTGTCGGCAGGAAACCCGCGAACATCGCCTGATGGGAGGCGTAGGTGAAACTGCCGGGTGCGTGGCGCTTTTCCCACACGCCGTCCGGCAGGTGCCGCGCGAGGTTCGGCAGCCGGCCCGCGGCGGCGAGCTCGGCGGCGACGTCGAAGCGCAGGGTGTCGAGGGTGACCAGCAGCAGATCGTCGCGCCCGATCACCTCGTTCATATCCGGGTCAGGCATGCGTTTCGCTCCTTGTCCGGCGCCGGATCGCGGCGACCTGAGCGTCGTAGGCGTCTCCGGATTCGGCTCCCCCGCCCTCGAATCCGCGCAGACCCGGCAGCAGATCACCGAACGCGTTGACCTCGCCGACAGCGAAGCGCCGCCAGCCGGACGCGGGCAGCAGGTCCACGCCCACGCGGGAGAACCCGGGGAAGCAGGCTGCCGCTTGTTCACAGATCGCGACCGCCTCCGCCCAGCGGTCACCGATGGCCGCGCGGGCCGCGGCGAGATCGCCGCGAGCACCGCCGAGATGCAGGTTCGTCATCGGCCACCGGCTGGTCCGCACCACCGCGTGCGTGGCGCGGCCGTCGACCACGACGACCCGCAGGTCCGCGGTGCGGCCGTGCAGGGACGCTTTGGGCAGCCAGCGTTCGATGTGCAGGCCGTCCGGGGCCAGCGCGTCGACGATCGCGCCGACCTCCGCCTCGGTGGTGTAGGTGGCCACCCGCAGCGAATTGAACAGGCCGCCTTGCGCATCGCGCCGCACCGACGTGGTGGCCTGGACGCGCCCACCGCTCGCCGTCGCGAGAGCCAGCACGCCCGACGCCGAGGAACCGTGCGCGAGTTTCACGAAGGCACGCGACAATCCGGCGTCCTTCATCAGAGCGCGCACATCGCTCCAGCCACGGACGGGTGCCTGACTCCCGGAGGTCGGCGAAACCGGCACGGGGACACCGGCATTGGACAGCACACCGTGGCAGAGGCGCTTGTCGAACAGGACGGCGAGGTCCTCGGGGTCGTCGAGCAGCCGCGCCGCGTTCGACAGCCCACGGGCCGCCGCGACGAAACGCCGGTACCAGAGCGCCGAACCCTCCACCCGGGTCGGATCGGCGGCGTCACGCAGGACCCGATCGACCTCCGGATCCTCGCCGGGTGAGTCGAGGCGCACCAGCTCGCCGGGATGGAACTCGACGCGCCCGCCGAGCACGTCGAGCCACGACACCACCCTGGCCTCCGGGATTCCGGCCCGCCGCAAGGCATCCTGAAATCCGGTGACGCGCCGGTTCCCCGGGATCCCGACAATGGCGAGCGCGGGGCGGGCGTTCACTCCCCTACCGCGACGTAGCGCCACTCCCGATCGTCGTCTATCTCGGCTTCCTCTTCGTCGGAGAGGATCACCTCCACGCCGGACGGTTCCAGCGCCGCGGCCAGCCGCTTGCTCAGCGCCGAGCTGATGAAGTGGTGATGCAGATCGAGCGTCTTCAAATGGGTGAGCGGCTGGCCTTCCAGGAGCGCGGCGGCCCCTTCGTCGCCGAGCGTGCCCATGGACAGATCCAGGGTGCTCAGGCGAGCCACCACCGGCGCGGAGGCGATCGCGATGGCGATCTGGTCCTGAATCTCGCTGTTGCGCAGGGCGAGAGAGGTCAGGGCGGGGAACTGGGTGCCGGAAAGGATTGGTTCCAGATCGCTGACCTCCGCCGTCGCACCGTATTCGGAGGTGCCGAGCCAAAGATCCAGGCGCTCCAGCGCGGGCAGATCGCTCGCGGCGACAGCGCGGACGATCTCGACGTCCAGGCCGCCCGTCTGGACCGACAGCGACCGCAGCGCGGTGTGCTCGAAGGGGCGGAGCCGCATGTTCTCGCCGCCGCGGAAACCGAACTCCCGCAGCTTCGGGAAGGTTTCGAGCAGCGGTGTGACATCGGACTGATGGATCCAGGAGCACTCGTTCTCGTCGAAGGTGATATCGCCGACGAACAGTGCGCGCAGGGCGGGCAACCGATCCTTGGCCTCGACCAGCGCGGCGACGACCGGCTCGGAATCGTCATCGCCCTCGCCCCACACCCCGACGACGAGCGCGCGCACCGCGGTGCTGTCCACCGCGTCCAGGAAGCGGGCGAACGCGGCCGCCCACGTCTCCTTGCTGTCCCAGGGTTCGATGCCGATGCGCCAGGCCACCGCGCCGGGCGCGGGTAGCTCGACAGTCGTTGCGGCGTCGGGGAATTCGAACACGGGTAGTCCGTGGAATTCCTCCATGTGGTCGGAAATGGCCATTTCGCGGGCTCCCCATTACCTATCGATCCGATGTGCAGCAAGTTCTACCAGGAGCGTCCGACAGCCCTGCGGGCCGCCGTGAATTGTCGTACCCCACCGCTAGTTTCAGATGTGGGAGCCGGCGCACGGGGTGCCGGCTCGGAGGGAGAGAGCCATGTTCCGACAGGGTGATGTGCTGATCATGCCGATCGCGGAGCAGTCCGTGCCCGAGCGGTTCCAGCACGCCGCGGGCGAGCCGCGCGACGGGCGTGGCCGCATGGTGCTGGCGCTGGGCGAGGTCACCGGTCACGCGCACGCGTTGACCGCACCCGGGCGGCTGATCCGGACCGCCGGGCCCACCGCGCCCAAGCTGCTGCATCTACCCGAGGGCGGGCGGCTGGGGCACGAGGAGCACGCGCCGATCCCGCTGCCGAAAGGCTGGTACCGGGTGATCCGGCAGCGCGAGTACGTGCCCGGTTCGGTGCGCATCATCGCCGACTGACCTCTCCCAACCCTGAATCACAGAGCGGATTTTCATGCACACCATCGACAACTGGCGCACCGTCGCGGCCGCTACCGGACGGGCTGATCGGCCCGCCGCCGAAGCCGGAGTGCGGCGCGCATACACCGACGCCGGACTGCCCGAGCCCGCCCGGATCATCTGGGCCGATTCACCGGTCGCGGGTATCGCCGCGGTGCGCACGCTGGTGCATCCGGGGCGCAGCGTGCGCGAGTCCGTCCGCACCCTGCCCTGGGCCGCCGAACGCCAACGGCTGTTCACGGAATTGGGCGCCGACGGGTGGAGCGAGCTCTGGAACGCCACCGGTGCGCAACTCTGGGACACCACCCGTGAGCTGGCCGAGCGGATCCGCACCGGCGTGGTGGACGACATGCTCGGGCCTGCCGAAACCACGGAGGACGACGACGGCGCGGCACGCACGGCACGCGCCGCCGCCGAACGCGAGATTCGCATGGTGCTGCTGGACGCCGTGCTCGGCCAGCACGACGCACCGTGGCTGGCCGCGTTCGACGACTCCGAGCGTTTGACCGGCTTGGCGCAGATCGCACGCAGCGCGGGCTGGTGGTGGCCGTTCGAGAACGCGGTTGTCCTCTGTGAACGCCCCCTGCGTCTGGAGCGCGACGAAGCAGGTCGGTTGCACTGTGGCGACGGGCCCGCGCTGATCTTCCCGGACGGTTTCGCGCTGTACGCCTGGGCCGGAATGCCGGTCCCCGCAACCTTTCTCAGCGAACTGAGCGACCTCACCCCGGCGCGCATCCGTGACGAGGAGAACGCGGAGCTCCGCCGCGTCATGCTCGAATACTTCGGCTACGAGCGGTATCTCGCCGAATCCGGCGCCCAGCCGGTGCACCGCGACGAGACCGGAATCCTCTGGCGGATACCGCTGCCCGACGACGAGGACGTGGTCATGGTGGAGGTGGTCAACTCGACCGCGGAGCCGGACGGCACATTCCACACCTACTGGCTGCGCGTCCCGCCGAGTACCCGGACCGCCAAGGAAGGTGTCGCCTGGACCTTCGAATTGACGGCGGACAGCTACGAGCCGCTCCGCCAGACCTGAAGTCAGGCGAGGAAACTCGCGACGCTGCGGCGGATCTTGTCGACTGCCGCGGCGTCACCGCACCGCATCGCGGTGTTTGCCGAACTCAAGACCGCATCGATTTGAAAGGCGACGAGATCGGCGTCCAGTGTGCCGATCTCGCCCGCTTCCGTGGCGTGCCGCAGTTCGTCCGCGAGTGCGGTGATCCACTCCACTTTCGTGGCGGACAGGGCGTCACGGATCGGGCCGGGCACGCTGTCGAATTCCGCCAGGGTCGCGGTCCAGAAGCAGCCGCCCGCGAACAGCGGCGTCGCCGCGTACTCGATCCACCGTTCGACAAGCGCCCGAAGTCGCTGCGCCCCACTGGGTTCCACCTGCGCAGGCCGGACGACAGCATCGATGAACAGGCGTCGCGCCTGCTCGATGGTCGCCAGCTGCAGGGTCTCCTTGGTCCGGAACAGGGTCTGAATACCGGCTTTGCTCAGGCCGGTGTCGGTGGCGAGGCGTCCGAAGCTCAAGCCCCCGAGCCCTTCCAGCGACGCCAGGTCGACAGCCTGACTCAGCACCAGCTGCCGGGTCTTCGCTCCACGCAGCAGGCGCTTGTCGGTGACCTGCGCTTCCGCCCCACTCTGCATGCGGTCGATCGTACTCTCAGTTGTCAGCGTGCCGAACCCAGCCGATGTGCCAGCTGCTTCACCAGCTCCGAGGCGATGACCGCCTGGCCCGCCGTGGAGAAGTGGATGCCGTCGGCGCTGAGCAGGTTCGGCCGATTGTTGAAGTCGTGGTCCCAGAAGTCGGTCAGCACCGCGTCGAACTCGCTGGCCAACCGGCGCGTGATGTCGTTGAGCCGACTGAGCCGGTCATGCCAATCCGCGAACACGGGAACGACATACGCCCGGCCGAGCGTGAAAACCGTCAGTTGCGCTCCGGTCCCGGCGGCCAGCTCGTACATATGCCGCAGCTCCCGCTCGATCTCATCGAAGTCGGGATCGCGCCGGACGATATCGTTCGCACCGGAATTCAGGTGCAGCAGATCGGGGCGGAACGCGCGTATCCGGTCGAACTGCTCGGCCACGACCTCGGGCGTCCTCGCGCCGACCCGCGCGGTATTGAGGTAGGCCAGGTCCGGGCGCACGCTACGCAGAATTCCCTCGAACCGGTCACACCATCCCAGCGGCGCGTAACCCGGTGCAGGATCGCCGGTTCCAGCCGAGAGGCTGTCGCCGATCACCCCGAACCGCTGCCATGGCGCGTCGTAGAGCAGGGCTGCCGCCTCCACCGGCTGTAGGCAGAACGGGTCGGTTTCCTCTGTCATCGAAGGCATCGTCGTCGTCATAAATTAAGCATACGATCGACCGCACACTTATTGCAAGGAACACTGACCGGATCGCGCATCAGTCGATCCCCTGCTTGCTGGTGGCGGTCGCCCGCCACCAGACACGCTCAATGCATTGCGGGCGAACCATTTTGGTGATGCTGCAAATCCCACGGATCGTGCGCGTTGAACAGTGTGATCTGCTCCGGATGGGTGCGCGTCAGCTCGCGCAGCCGCGCCTGGGTGCCGAGTCGCAGGTCCCGATCGAATTCCGCGCTCTGCTGCAGGATGTCGAGAACCGGATGCGGCTGCGGCGGCAGGTCGAGCTCGCGGTGGTAGTAGTAGGCGTCACCACAGTGCAGCAGCCACCGATCATCCTGTCGCACAGCGACTCCCATGTGACCAGGGGTGTGACCGCGCAACGGGACGAGGCGGAAGTCCGGCCCGAGACCGACCGGGACGGCCGCGGTGAAACCGAACCATTCGTCACCGGGCTCCGGGTTGTAACTGACCCACTTCGGGCCGTGCGCCCAGTGCGCGGGCCGATACCGGCCGGCCGCCGATTCCGCCAGCGCCGCATCGAGTTCCGCGGCATGCACGTGCACCTTGGCCTCAGGGAAGTCGGGCAGCCCGCCGGAGTGATCCACGTCGAGGTGAGTGAGCAGGATATGCCCGACATCCCCGGCCGAATACCCGAGCCGCTCGATCTGCCGGACAGCGGTCTCCTGCTCGTCGAGCACCGGTTGCGCGAACCGCACCCAGTCCGCCTCCAAGGTTCCCTCCGGATCCCGCACGTTCGCCAATCCCAGCCCGGTCTCGACAAGCACCAGCTCATCGGCGGTCTCCACCAGCAAACAGTGGTTCACCGTGTGTGCCGGAGCGGCCTGCGCATATGTCCCTTCGATCTTCGCCATCGATCCGCAATTGAGGTGATGAATCTTCATGCCGCTAGTCTGTGACTTGAAGCGCACTTCAAGTCAAGGAGCACAGTGACCACTCCCCTGCTCGACATCGCCGAGGTGGCCGACCATTCCGGCCTGGCCGCCTCCGCCCTGCGCTACTACGAACAGCAGGGCCTCATCAGCTCCGCGGGCCGCAACGGCCTCCGCCGCACCTACACCGCCGACGTAGTCCCCCGCCTCACCCTGATCAACTGCGCCCGCCGCGCCGGTTTCACCATCGCCGAAATTCAGGCGTTCCTGCGCGCCACCCCTGATGACACCGATCTACGCACCCAACTGGCTACCAAGGCCAGGGAAGTCGAAGAAGACATCGCCCGCCTCATCCGGATGCGCGACGGTCTGAACCACGCCGCCACCTGCACCCATTCCCGGCTGGTGGAGTGTCCTGAATTCAAACGGACGCTGTCCACGCCGGATGCGAATTCGGCAGTTGGAGAATGCAATTCGATGTGTTGATAGCCCTCGCCCGGGCGACCCGCCCTGCCCCATAGGCCTGCTGGCACGCGGAGTCCGGAGGTGCCCAGGTAGCAGGGCCACCCCGGCGCGAATACGATGCGGCACCGCGCCATTCCGGTCGAGGTTGCGTTCCCGGTGACTTGCAGCGGCAGGATTACTCGCGGCACTCGGATGTCGTCATCACTGTCTCACTGCGCCGGAGAGTTCAACGACCGTCATTCGCATTTCGGCGACAGAATCACGCAACGCTGCGCGCACTGCGACCACTACCGGAGATCCGCCGGTGCCGCGACGGTAGGCGACTGACGTTCTGCGCCGCGCGGGCAAGGCTGACAAGACCACGCCCGGGGGCGGCGCCACGACACCGAGTTCCGGGACGAGCGCGACGCCTTGCCCTGCGGCAACGAGTGCGAGCACCGTCCCGAAATCGTCTGTGTGATGCCGGATTCGAGGGCTGAAGCCAGCGGCCTCGCAAGCGCGGATCGTCATTGTGTGGCACAGCGTGCCGGGTGTGCCCGCGATCCAGGCCGCATCGCGGCGGGCTGCCAACGGTTCGGGGCCTACGGCGGCCAGGTAGATCGTTTCCTCGAGCAGTGGCTCGCTGTCGATAGCCGGGTCGGGCTCGGCGGGGACGTAGTCGTATTCCTGCACGAGCGCGACATCGAGCGTCTCCGCGCGCAAGGCCTGCGGCACCGTCGCCGGATCCACCTCGGCCACCATCAGTTCCAGCTTCGGGTGTTCCCGACTGAGCGCCACCAGTGCCGGGGACACGATTGTCGGAACCGCGGACGGGAACGCGCCGATTCGTAATGGCCCCGCGAGTTCGCCTTGGCCTGCGGCCAGGTCGGCTTCAGCCCGGGCGAGCGCTGCGAAAATCGTCTCGGAATGTTCCACCAGGGTGAGTGCGGCGGCGGTCAGCTCGACGCGGCGACCGGTCCGTTCCAGCAGGACCACACCGGTTTCGCGTTCCAAAGCAGCCAGCTGCTGAGATACCGCGGACGGCGTGTAGGACAGCGCTTCAGCGACCGCGGCGATAGTCTTCCGATGGGCCAGTTCGCGCAGCAGTCGCAACCTTCGAACGTCGAGCATCAGCTCAGCTTAAGCTCACTTGTAGAAATATGAACTAGACCTGACGCATTGGCCAGGCCACGCTGAGAACATGACATTCACCGGCCTGTTCGTCCCCCTCGTCACCCCATTCACCGCCGGTGACGACATCGCCACCGATGCTCTGGAAGGCTTGGCGCACACCGTCCTCGACGCCGGGGCCACCGGCATCGTCGCCCTCGGCACCACTGCCGAAGCCGCGACATTGACTGCCGAAGAACGCCAACTGGTCCTGGAGATCTGCGCCCGCGTCTGTACGGAACGCAACGCTCCGCTCATCGTCGGCACGGGCTCGAATTCCACCGCCGCGTCCATCAATTCCCTTGCAGCCCTGAGCACCTCGGTCGCCGCCGCTCTCACCGTCGTCCCCTATTACACGCGACCCTCCGAAGCGGGAGTACTTGCCCACTTCCGCCAACTCGCCGCCACCAGCCCCGTCCCCCTCATCGTCTACAACGTCCCGTACCGCACCAGCCGAACCCTGAGCGCCGATACACTCGACGCACTCGCCCGAATCCCCAACATCGCGGGCTTCAAGCACGCCATCGGCGGCATCGACGACACCACAGTCACCTTCATGAGCACCCTCGCACCCGGCATCGACGTCCTCGCCGGCGACGACCTGCACGCCGCACCGCTACTCGCCCTCGGCGCCTCCGGCGGCATCCTCGCCTCCGGCAACGTCGCACCCGCCGCCTTCACCGCCCTGATATCCGCTTGGCGCACAGGCACATTGACCGAAGCCCGTCCCCACGCCCACCGCCTCGCTCCGCTCTCCGCAGCCCTGTTCGCCGAACCCAACCCCACCGTCATCAAAGCCGTCCTCGCCGCCCGAGGCCAGATTCCGACCCCTGCGGTGCGCCTCCCCCTCCTACCCGCCAGCGAACCCGCGGTTACGGCCGCACTCGAAGCCCTCAGCCGAATCACCGAATTCGACGAGGTTGTTCCGACGGCGTCCTACCGGTAACCGACTACGGCCAGGGGTCTCGCGGCAGCGCCGCCGCGGTCACAGTGCAGGCGAGTCCGCGCAGCTCAGCGGGGACCAAGCACGGAGTGCGGCGTCCTTCGAAGCTGTCCAGGACCACACCATCCGGCCACCACACCCGGTAGCGCATCCAGCAACGCTCCTGGTCGTCGTCGGCCGTGGGTGCGGGCAGGTCGCGCTGGGCGCGGTGGGCGAGCTCGTCCAGGGCGGCAGCTACTTGCGCGGGGCTGCCGGTATTGCCGACCTGCCACCACGCGGACTCGGAAAGGGCGCCGGCGCGAGTGATCTCGACCCGATAGATCAACTGAGGCGCCGCCTCAGAGACGGTCATACCGGACAGACTGCCAAAAGCAGACCGCATGGTCCAGTACCGTTGGTGGCGCGTCTTATTCAATCGAGCTAATTCGCGGCTACCACGATTGCAGTGGCGTTGTCGTTGCCACCCGCGGCCTCGGCAGCGTCCAACAGCCGCCGAACCATGATCTCGGGCGATTCCTCGCTCCCGAGGATGTTCCGAATCTGTTGATAGACGACCTGTTCAGCGACGCCGTCACTGCACAACAAATACCGGTCACCAGGCCGCACCGTCACGCTGAAGACATCCGGCTCCGTGTGCGCCCCTTGGCCGATATAGCGCGTCAGGTGATACCGCGCTGCGGCGGCTTCGCGCGAATCGAACGAATACCAACCGTGCACGGCACCCAGCCACGCCATGGTGTGGTCGACGGTCAACAGCTCCAGCAACCCATCCCGCAGCCGATACACCCGCGAATCCCCGATCTGCGTAATCCAGAACCCGTCGGCCGACTCCGTCAACGCCGTCAAGGTGCACCCGGCAAGATCTTTCACCTGCCTGCCGATCTCGCCCACCCGTTGCTGCGCGAGCGCGACCGCGTCCCGCAGCACCTCCGCGTTGATCGCACCGGCGCTACTAGTCCATTGGACGAAGGTGTCGACTGCGACCCGCCCTGCCAACGCACTTCCCTGCCCGTCGCCCATCCCGTCCGCGACCACGGCCAGCAACGGTTCCCGCCCCAGGTGCACGACATCGAAGTTCGCCCGATACCGATTCCCGATCTCACTCCCGGCCGCAACCATCACGGACTTCCGCAACCCCGACCTCCAACATTCAAAACTTGTCGCGAGCGACCCTCAGCCGACCGCGTCCTGGAACAGGGCGGCTGCGGCATCGGCGGCGGGATCGATCAAGCCCGCTTCGTCATAGAAGTCGATCTGGCCGGCGGAGTCCAGCCACAGCTCGGATTTCGGCGCTGCCACGGTGGCGTAGAACTTGCGGGCGAGGGCGGGGGCCAGAGCGCGATCGGAGTGCACGAGCAGGAACGGGACCGCCAGTCTGGCGGCCGCCTCCTGAGCATCGAAACCGGCTGTGTGTTCATAGGATTCGACGGCGAAGGCATTGCTGTAGTTGGGTACGGCTCCGCGCGGCGTGCCGTAGTACTCGAACGCTTCGCGCAGCGGCATCGCCACGTCGCCGTTGTCCACCGCCACCGCCGGGATCGTCTCGACGAAACCGGTGGCCAGGCGGCGCTCCCGGGCGCGGCGGCCGCGCTCGATCACGGCTGGGTCCGGCGCGGCGGCGGGGTAGACCCCCGCGATCCCGGCGAAGGCCCGCAAGCGCGGATCGTCGGCGACTGCGCGCGCCATGTAACCGCCACCGGCACACACACCCAGCCCGACCACCAGCTTCCCCGCCAACCGCTCGTCGAGCCGCAGCGCCGACACCGCCGCAGCGATATCGGAAGCCTTACCCAGCGGATCCTCCAACTGCCTGGGCGTGCCCCCGCTCGCACCGAAGGTTCGGTGATCGAAAGCCAGCGCCGCAAAACCACGCCGCGCCATGGCCGCCGCGTACACGCCCGCCGCCTGCTCTTTGACCGAGGTCAGCGGACCGGTCGTCACCACGACCGCGGTCGGTGCCCCCGCAGGCAGATACAGCGTCCCCTCGAGGCGATCGCCGGCGTGGGCAATAATGAACGGGACTGTGCTGATAGTCATTTCCCGACGGTAGGCCCGGTAGTCGACCAGCGGTAGAAGGCACTTTGCGGTGCCCTTCGGGGAGGAAGCGAGATGTCCCTGGTGATTCCGGACGTGCTCGAGGAATCGTGCACGACCCGGCAGGCATTGGAGCGGCTATCCGCGAAGTGGCGCATCCTGCTGATCTACGCGCTGCTGGACGGACCCCAGCGACCCGCCCGGCTGCGGCAACGACTGCCCGGCATCACCCAGAAGGTGCTGACCGAGACCCTGCGCGGCATGGAATCCGATGGCTTGGTCGATCGGCACGTCTATAAGCAGACCGCTCCGCAGCACATCGAATACACCCTCACCGCGCTCGGGAAATCCCTGGAGACACCCCTGGCGGCCATTTGCGCATGGGCGATCGAACATCCCGCGAGCCCGTCGGCCTGAGAGCAGTACTCCGGTATGAGCTCGTGTCCACCGATCGGTGGACACGAAGTTCGACCGGTCGGGGCTGTCGGCGATGCCGGGTAACCGAGCAGCATTGCGGATATGCGAAATCGCTTGGTAGCCATAGCCGGTTGGAGTGCGGCCCGCCCGTGGCCGGCCATTGTCGGATGGTTTGTATTCGTGGCGCTGTGCCTCGGGATCGGGATGGGCATCGGCGGGAAGCCCGCGACCACCGAGGACTTCTGGATCGGCGAGGCAGGGCGCGGTGAGGCGATCGCCACCTCGGGTGGATTGCAGCAGCGGCCGGTGGAGCGCGTGCTGATCACCAACCACGGGACGCGGCTGGATGCGGCCGCCGACAGCGCGGCGCGGGAGATCAGCGACCGGATGCGGGCGCTGCCGGAGGTCGAATCCGTTGCCGCGCCGGTGTATTCGACTGACGGGTCGGCCTTGCGAGTCGATGTGACGATGGTCGGCGGGGAGCTCGAAGCCGATCATCATGTGGCGGCACTGCGGGCGCAGACCGAGCTGGTGCAGCGGGCGAACCCGGGGCTGCTGATCGAGGAGACGGGTGGGCCCTCTGTCAGCAAAGCGACCGACGCGTTGCGGGCACGGGATCTGACTCGTACCGAGATGATCGCGGTGCCGGTCACTCTGCTCACACTGCTGGTGGTCTTCCGGTCGGTGGCGTTGGCGCTGGTGCCGTTGCTGCTGGCATTTTCCTCCATCGCCGCCGCCGTCGGGTTGTCGATGCCTGCCTCACATCTGTTCCCGGACAACGGAGTCGGTACCAGCATCATCCTGCTCATCGGGCTGGCGGTCGGCGTCGACTACACGCTCTTCTATCTGAAGCGGGCGCGAGAGGAGCGCGCTCGCTCCGGCGGCAGGCTGAGCTCCCGGGCGTTGGTCGAGATAGCCGCCGCGACCTCGGGCCGGGCCGTCGTGGTGTCGGGACTCGCCGTCGCGGTCTCCTCCGCGACCTTGTATCTGGCCGATGACGTGATCTTCTCCTCGATCGCCACCGCCGCGATCCTGGTCACGCTGGTCTCGGTGGCCAGCTCGCTCACCGCGCTGCCCGCACTGTTGACGGTGCTCACCGATCGGGCCGGGCGGGCCGCATCCGTGCACCGCGAATCGTCGCAGGGCGGACGATTCACCGGGTTCGTGTTGCGCAGGATCGCGGCGAAGCCCGCTGCCGCACTGATTGTTTCAGTGCTCGCCATGCTCGGGCTCACGGCACCGCTGCTCGGCCTCGAACTCACCGATATGGGACGCGAAACCCACCCACGCATCATTCCGGCCATGCAGACCTTCGATCGACTGAATGCCGCCTTCCCGGAGCTGAAGTCGATGCACCAGATCGTCGTGACGGCGGACCCGGCACTGGCGAACGACGTCTCGAACGCGCTGCGCGCCTTGGCCGAACGGGCCGCGGACGACCCGGTGCGGATCGGCGCCGCCCAGCTGCGCACCTCGGCCGACGGCCGCGTCCAACTGCTGGAACTGCCTGTGCCGCACTATGTCAGCGACCGTGCGGCGCAGCAGTCACTCGAACGAGTCCGCGCGGACTACGTGCCGGCCACGCTCGGCGCACTCGGGGATGTCGAATACGCGGTCACCGGCGACGTCGCCCGCTACGCCGACTATCCGGAGCATCAGAAGCAGAAACTGCCGCTGATCATCGCGGCGCTGCTCCTGGTGACCTTCGCTCTGACCGCCGCGGCATTCCGCTCCCTCGTCCTCGGCGTGATCGGTGTGGTGCTGAACCTGCTGTCGGCCGGCGCCGCGCTCGGCCTGCTGACCTTGGTCTTTCAGCACACCTGGGCCGAAACCCTGCTCGATTTCGACTCGACCGGCACGATCGGATCCCGGGTTCCGTTGCTGCTGTTCGTGATCCTGTTCGGCCTGTCGATGGACTATCAGGTCTTCGTGCTGAGCCGGATCCAGGAAGCCGTGCAGAACGGTGCGCCCACCCGGCAAGCCGTGCTCGAGGGTGTCGGCGGTTCGGCGGGTGTGGTCACCAGCGCCGCGTTCGTCATGGTGACGGTATTCGCCAGCTTCGTCCCGCTGCACATCATGGAGATGAAGCAGATGGGCTTCGCGCTCGCGGCGGCCGTGCTGCTCGACGCGTTCGTCATCCGGATCGTGATCCTGCCTGCGCTGCTACTGCTCCTGGGTGATCGAACCTGGTGGCCGGGATCCCCTGCGGTCACCAACGCAGGCCGTGTGCCGGTGAAAGTAGGCTGATCGAAATGGACCAGCTACCACGTACCGACGACCGGATACGGATCCTGCGGCGGTGGTACAACGGCTGCTGGATGCTGTTCGGCCTGTGCCCACCGGCGGTCGCCGTGCACGACCGCATCGATGCCACCAAGTACGGCACGTGGGCGCTGGTCGCCGTGCTCGGCGTAGGTTTCCTGATCCTGCAATTGTTCCCCCGCAATCCACTGGTGCGGCCGAGCGGCTTCCTGGGGCTGCTCGTCCTGGTGCTCGGTGCGACGGCGACCCTGCTCGACGGCGGTGCGGCGTTCTTCATCGTGTCGCTGCCGATGTTCTGGATCTACAGCCGGACGCCACGGCAGGCGATCGGCTACCTCGTCGCAGGCGCGGTGGCCACGCTGATCGGAACAGTCGCAGGACCGCCGGTGTCGCCGGGCAATGCGGTGTTCACCCTGATCGGTTTGGCGGGCGGCGTGCTGATCGGGCTGTGGATGGACCGGGTGCTCGCGCAGAGTGATGAGCGCGCCCACGTCCTCGGCGCGGAACTGGAACGCACGCAATCGGAATTGGCCGTGGCGCACCAGCGGCAGGGCGCGGCCGAGGAACGCGAACGGCTCGCACGCGAAATCCACGACACGCTCGCCCAGGGCTTCGCGTCCATCATCGTGCTGGCCGAGGCGGCCCGGAGCGGCATCGAGAACGATCCGGCGGCCAGCGCCAAACAGCTGCTGTCCATCGAACGCACGGCACGCGAGAACCTCACGGAGGCAAGGGTTCTCGTCGGGGCTGCTCCGGCAGGCGGCGGCGCGACCGCGGGGATCGCGCAGTCGCTGCGGCGCATCCTGGATCGATACGTCGAGGACACCGGGCTGATCGTGCACGCCGAGCTGGCCGACATCGAATGCGATCAGCCCACCCGGATCGCTCTGCTGCGCTGCACTCAGGAATCGCTGGCCAATGTGCGCAAGCACGCGGGGGCGAGCACCGTGAGCGTGGTCCTGGCTCGCGGTCCATCCGGCCTGGAACTCGAAATCACCGACGACGGAATCGGATTCACCCCGAACGAGGCCCGCGGCTTCGGCCTGAACGGCATGCGCAATCGCCTCACCGAACTCGGCGGTGAACTCACCGTGACGAGTTCACCCGGCGAAGGCACCCGCATCTTCGCGTCCCTACCCTCGAATGATCGGAACTGACATGGCCGAACGCCTCCGCCTGATCCTCGCCGACGACCACGAGGTCATGCGCGCGGGCATCGCGGCCCTGCTGGCCCCCGAACCGACCATCGAGATCGTCGGCGAGGCGGCGGACGGCAGCGAGGCGATCGCCCTCGTCGAACGCCTGAAACCCGATGTGGCACTGCTCGATCTGCGCATGCCGGTCCTCGACGGCGTCGCTGCCACCCGCGAAATCGCCGACCGCACCACCACCCAGGTACTGATCCTCACCACCTACGACACCGACGCCGACATCGAACGCGCCATCGAAGCCGGAGCCATCGGCTACCTGCTCAAGGACACCAGCCGCGACCAACTCGTCGACGCCATACACGCCGCATCCCGCGGCCGCACCGTCCTGGCCCCGCGCGTCGCCGAACGGCTGGTCGCACGCATCCGCCGCCCCGACCCGGTCACCCTGACCGCCCGCGAAATCGACGTCCTGCACGCGGTCGCCGACGGCCTGTCCAATCCCGACATCGGCAAGCGCCTCACCATCGCCGAAGCCACCGTCAAGACCCACCTGTTGCGCATCTTCGCGAAACTCGACGTCAGCGACCGCACGCACGCCGTCGTCGTCGCCATGGACCACGGCCTGTTATCCCGACCCCCTCGATAGCTGCACCGGTTATGCCCCGACCTCCAGGGTGGACCGCGCGATACCGCTGCCATCCAGGATGGTTCGCGCGACCAGCGCGGGATCGTCGGACATCGGCACATGCCCGCATCCGGGCAACGTCACCCAGCGAGTGTGCGCGGGCAGTTCCTCACGCAGCTGGCTGACACCGCGCGTCAACATCCGGTCGTGCGTTCCGAACGCGACGGTGACGGGCACGTCGATCTCCCTGCCGTCCTCGAACCGCAGCGGACGCGCATGCCGCACCGCCAGCCGCAAGGCGACACGGGAACGGTCCAAATCCCGGACCATGAGCATCCCTTCCCGCCGCGACATCCGCTCGGGGTGCCGGACCACCAACGACAGGCCGGTATGCCGGATCAACGGCACGGCCATCCACCCGATTCCTGGACCCCGGGTCAGCATGCCCCCCAACAGAAGCGCTTGGAACTGCGCGAACAGCAGCGGCGGCATACCGTCGGTCCACAGACCCGCCGGCGCGATCGCGACCACCGACCGCGCCATCCCCCGCTTGGCCGCCTCCAGCGCGAACCAGCCGCCCATCGAGTTCCCCGCCACATCCACCGGACCATCGAACCCGAGCCGCTCGAACTCCCCCGCCAACTGCTCCATCGCCCAATCCATGCTGAAGTCGACGCGATCGGGCAGCGGCGTCCTACCGAATCCAGGGAAATCCAAGGCGATCACCCGCCGACGCTCAGCCAGCCGCTCGACCACCGGCAGCCAATTCCGCGCACTCCCACCCGCCCCGTGCAGCAGCACCAACGGTCGTCCATCTCCCCGGTCGATGCGATTCCATGCACTCATCAGCCAGCTCCTTCGATGGCAGCCGCGGCGTTCCGCGGACAGATACATCCCAGCCTGCCGACCGCCACCACCGCCCACCATCACCTAGCCGACGAAGAATAGGCATCCGTGTTGTGCGCGATGCCAACCGAGCGCACGCCGAAGGCGTTCCCCGTGGATCGGCCAATTTCCTTGACCCTCACATAGATGTGAGGTCCTAGCGTTACGGCATCCACTATCCGCAGCACAACCCTGGAGATGTCAAATGTCTACGCCAACAACACCTTCGGTCACCATTCTCGGGCAGGGCGTGCGGGCTGCAGGCCTAGCGCGGATTCTCGCCGACCACACCCTGGTCACGGTCTGGGACGAGAACAGCGACGTCCGCGTCCAAGCAGCCGTTACCTCCGCTGCGGTGATCCTGCTGTGCACGGACGACCCCGAGGCCGCAGCTCGGATCCTCACCCACGCCGATCCGCACCTCGCATCCCGAGATGTCGTGAACCTCACCTCGAGCACCGAATCGCAAGTTCGGCAGCTGGCTACCCAGGTGACCGCGCGCGGCGGACGATACCTCGGCGGTGCGCTCATGGGGCACCCCGAGCATGTCGGGAGATCCGAGACTGTGCTCGTCTACAGCGGCTCGCCGGACCTGTTCCAGCAACACCGGCAGGTGCTCGAAACACTGGGTAGCGCAACCTTTCTGGGATCGGATCCGGCCACCGCCACGCTCTATGAGACCGCCATGCTCAACTTCGCGTGGGCGACCCTCGTCGGATATCTCCACAGCGCCGCGCTGCTTCGCACGGCCGATATCCCGGCAATGACGATGACACCGCTGCTGACCCACTGGATGTCGACGACGATCGCGCCTGTGATCAGCGACTACGCACAGCAGATCGACGGCCGTCGCTATCCGGGCGCGGAGGAATGGCTCGAGCTCGACGCTCCGCTCATGGATCACCTGATACAGACCGCCGAAGAGCGCGGCGTCGACCCCAGACTTCCTCAGCTGGTCAGGTCCCTGACTCGCGCCGGCATCGCCGCGGGTTTCGGCGCGCAGAGCTTCGCCAGCCTCATCGAGATCGTCCGCACGCCGACTGCCGAGCGCTGAACACTTACCACCACTGCGTGATGGCACCGATCTGCCGACCCAGCTCCGGGGCGAGGGTGCGGGCGAAGCTGGCGGAGATGTGGTGTTCGTCGCGGTAGACCAGGATGTTGCCTTCGGCGGCGAGGCAGCGGTCGGGGCGGCAGATGGCGTCGGTGAGGTCGACGGGGAAGACGTTGGGGTAGGCGGAGGCTGGTTGGGCGGCGGGATTTTCGGGGGTGAGGGCGGTGGCGCGGTCGATGCCGCAGCTGTAGGCGGTGCCGCGGTGGGCGAGGCAGTCGAGCGCGCGATAGGTGACGCCGTCGCGGCGCGGCCAGGGGGTGTCGCGGACGGCGAGGACGTTGAGGGCGCGCTCGGACAGGGCCGACCAGATGTCGAGGTATTCGGGTGGGACGGTGTCGCCGTCGTCGGTTCGCGGACGGGTTGCGGTGAGAAAGACCCAGTCCGGGCGCTCGCCGGCGAGCCGGTCCAGGACCTCGACGGACCATTCGCGGCATTCCGGGAACGGCGCCAGCGCGTAGGAGGGCTCGTCGACCAGGGTGAGCGGGCAGCCCTCCTTGAGGTAGGTGACGATGCGGAATCGGTGTTCGGCGGCAAGGACTTCCAGCGTCGGCAGCCAGTGCTCGGAATGCGAGCCGCCGACCAAAGCGATGGTGCGTGCGGCGTTTTCGTCACCGTAAGTGCAGACGCGGACGTCGCGATTCGGGGTGATGCAGCCGTCGGAGGTGGGCCGTGGCGCGTCCTTCTGCGCTTCGAAGACAGTGGGACGCATGCGCTCGGGCTCGGCCACCGCTCCGGCGAAAAGCACTGCCGCACCCGGATACTGGACGGCATCGAGGGCTTCGGGCGCATGCGCCGGATTGGCCTTCAGCACCGCCTGCCAGCCGAGCGCCGCGACAAGCACCCCGACACCGGCCATCGCGGTCACGAACCCGACGCCGCGCCGATAGCGCATGCCCTCGGTGTAACCGCGCTGCCGCAGCGGAGTTTCGACATACCGCTCGGTGAGCACCGCCAGCACCAGTGATACCCCGACCACCAGCAGCCCACCTTGCAGTCCGGGCGTCACCTTCCCGTACTGGGCCAGGTAGAAGATCAGCACCGGCCAATGCCACAGGTACAGCGCATAAGCCAGCCCACCGAGCCGCACCAGCACGAGCGCGGCCAGCAGCCGATTCACCCACGGCGCCGTCCCCATCCCCGAAACGATCAGCGCGACAGCGGCCGCGACCGGAAACAGCGCCGCAGGTCCCGGAAACCGGGACGCACCGTCGATCAGCATGCCGCACGAAATCACCATGGCGAGACCGAGAATCGCCAGCACCGCTCGCGCCGAATGTGGAACCTTGATCCACGGCGCCGCCACCGCGAGCGCCGCACCCGCCAGCAGCTCCCAGGCGCGGGCGCCGCTGTCGTAATAGGTCCAGGCCTGATGCTGGGCGGCACCCTCGGCGGCGTACCAGAACGACACCGCACCCGCCCCGATCAGCCCCGCCAGCAACAGCATTCGCTGACCCGACCGCCGCGCCCACACCGCCACGACCACCAGAATCACCAGGTAGAACTGCGCCTGCACCGCCATCGACCAAAGGTGTTGCAGCGGACTGACGGACGGATCCGGCGCCAGATAGTCCAGCTCGGCCCCCGCCAGAAACCAGTTCTGATAGTAGAGCGCCGAAGCCAGCGTCTGCCCCGAGATGTCACCCCACTGCGTGTAGGGCCGCGCGATCGCCGTCGCACCGAGAACCGTGACGAGCACCACCGTGAGCGCGGGCAGCAGCCGCCGCCCGGTCCGCAGCAGCGTCCGCTTGATCTCGCTGCGGCGCACCAGCATTCCGGTGAAGAAGAACCCCGACAGCACCAGAAAAACGTCGACCCCGCCGGACACCCGCCCCATCCACACGTGGAAGACCACGACCAGCGCTATTGCGAGACCACGCAATCCGTCCAGGTCGTGCCGATACTCCGGTGCCACACTCGAATTCGCGACCCGCCGCACGGGCTCCGCGCGGCGCGGCAGCCGCGGCATCAGCATGCGGGCCCGCAGCCTGCCGCGGACATCGTTGTTCTTCGCGAGAGCACCGTCCAACTCCTCATGCCAACCGTCCCCGACCCGCATTCCGGGCAGGGTTTCGACCAGACTTCCGAGCGCGCTACTTGAAGCAGAGAATCACGATAGCCTCGGAGTTGCCCGAGCTAGATTAGGGGCAGGATCTCCGGGACTCCAACATTGTCCTCGGACCGGGCCGCATATTCGGCAATTAGGCGGTATGTCCGATTTCAGAACTACAACGGGTTCGCCTCAGGGGAGGATGCGGTGAGTGCGCTCAGAGCTTGTGCGCCTTGCGCAGCCGAGCTTCCAAACCGTCGAGCACGCACAGCAGCCCGAAGTCGAAGGACATCGCACGCGCGGCGGCGGCGTCCATGCCAACCTGCGATCGATAGTCGGCCAGCATTTCGGGGTACTCCGAGGCGAGGTCGTCCATTCGTTTGATGACCCCCGCCGGATCCATCTGGTCGCCCCCGAACGCCTTCGTAAACGCGATGTCGGGAATCACCTGCCCGAGCACGTAACACATCACCGTGCCACTGGCCATGTAGATATCGATGCCGCTGAACCCGGCCTGGATGAACGCCCGCCGCAACCGGTCGTTGAGCCGGAACGCGTTGGGCCCCAAGCTCGGAAAGCCGCCGATCAGCTCCGTCGACCACGGATGCGCGTAGAGCGTTCCGCGCAAGTTGTAGCCGAAGGTCGTGAGCAACTCCCGCCAGGACGACTCGTCGGGTTCCGGCGTCTCCACCATGCCCCAGACCTCGTCCAGCACCAGCTCCATCAGCTGATCCTTGTTGGCGACGTACCAGTAGAGACTCGTCGCCCCCGCACCGAGCTTCGCGCCTAGTTTGCGCATGCTCAGCGCCTGCGTGCCCTCCGCGTCGAGGATTTCGACAGCCGCCCGGACGATCTGGTCACGATCCAGCCCCGCCGCCTTCGCGGGACGGGGTTCGCGGGTGAAAACCGACGAGAACTGTTTGCTCACGGCACTGATCTTATATCGACTCGCACACTGTGCGAGTTTGTCGTACGGTGTTCTAGTGGAATCGAACACTGTACGAGACCCGCGTCGCTGGTGGGTCCTAGCTGTCCTCTGTCTGTCCCTGCTCGTCCTGATGATCGACGGCACCGTCCTCAACCTGGCCATCCCCTCGATGATCACCGAGCTCGGCGCCACCCCGTCCGACATCCAGTGGATCCTCGACGCCTACGTGCTGGTCTTCGCCGGACTACTGCTCACCGCCGGCAGCCTCTCCGACCGCTTCGGCCGCCGGAAAATGCTGATCATCGGCCTGACCCTGTTCGGCCTCGCCTCCTTCGGCGCGGTCCTGGCCACCGACCCCTGGCAGGTCGTCGCCGCCCGCGCGGCCATGGGCGTCGGCGGCGCGGTGCTCATGCCCTCGACCCTGTCCATCCTCATGACCACCTTCGACGAAGACGAACGGCGCACCGCCATGGCCGCCTGGTCCACCGTCTCCATGGTCGGCATCGTCCTCGGCCCCACCCTGGGCGGCCTTCTGCTGCAGCACTATTGGTGGGGCTCGGTGTTCCTGCTGAACATCCCCGTCGCCATCCTCGCCATCGCCGCCGCCTACCTGCTCATGCCCGAAACCTACGGCGACCAGCGCCCCGTCGACCCAGTCGGCGTCATCCTGTCGATCGTCGCCCTCACCTCCGCCATCTGGGTGATCATCGAACGCGAATGGAACCTCCCCGTGATCGCCCTCGCCGTCGTCGCCGCGGCCGGCTTCATCCTCTGGGAAAAACGCAGCGAACATCCGATGCTCCCGCTCGGCGTATTCCGCAACCGCGACTTCAGCGGCACCGCCGCCACCCTGCTCCTGATGGTGTTCGGCATGGGCGCCATCATGCTGATGCTCACCCAGTACCTGCAGTTCGTCCTCGGCTACGGCCCCATGAAAGCCGGCCTCGCCCTACTCCCCTACGCCGTCGCCGCCGCCGTCTGCAACGGCCTCGGCGCCACCCTCGGCAAAAAACTCAGCAACAAGACCCTCATCGTCTCCGGCCTGGTCATCATGTCCCTGGCCTTCGCCATCCTCGCCCTCAGCGAGAACTACACGATGATCCTGGCCAGCATGCTCGTCATGGGCATCGGCGGCGGCCTCGCCGGCCCAGCCGCCTACGCCTCCATCATGAACGCCATCCCCCTCGAACACGCCGGCGTCGGCTCCGCGATGAACGACACCCTCCAGCAAGTCGGCATGGCGATCTCCATCGCACTGCTCGGCAGCGTCCTGGCAAGCGTCTTCACCGACCACATGCCCTCCGAGGTCCCCGAAGCAGCGCGCGAATCCATCGGCAGCGCATTCCAACTCGGATACATCGAGCAAGCGAAGGAAGCGTTCACGACCGCGATGTCGTACGGCGCGTGGATCAGCGCGGGCTTCACCATCGCCGCGGCACTGCTCGGAATGGTGCTGTTGCGCACCAAGCCCGCGGCTACCGCCGAACCCACCAAGGAGGACGCCCCACTCCCCCTCTAGACGCCGACACCCCCGCCGGAACCAGGCGATTTGGTTCCGACGGGGGGTAGTGCGCTAATCTCTTCAAGCACCCGCTGAGCGGGAGCAACGGGCTGTGGCGCAGCTTGGTAGCGCACCTGACTGGGGGTCAGGTGGTCGCAGGTTCAAATCCTGTCAGCCCGACAGTAAAACCCCTTCCGACCTCGGTCGGAAGGGGTTTTTTCTTGGCCGGGGCGGCCCGGGATTCGAGCCATTCTCACAAAAATCTCACACTTTCGCCGTCGGGGCGCCCCGTGCCCACCGCTCGAGGGTCTCCCGATTGTCGGGCACCGTCTCGGGCCGATCGATGTAGTGGCGCTTGGCCACCGCGGTGGTGTTGCCCAGCTGGCGCGCCGCGCGTTCGGGATCGTTGGAGGCGTGATCGACCGCCGTAGCGGCCCCTTTGCGAAAGGTTCGCGGCGTGACCCAGGCGAAGACACTCCCGCGCGCGGCCCGCCAGGTCCGGCCGAAGTTGTTGGGGCTGCGGAACGTGCCGACCCGGGAGGGGAACAGCAACCCCAGCGGATTGGGCTGACCCGAGACCCGCAGGTATTCGATCGCCTCCCGGATAGCCTCGATGCTGTGGGCGGGCAGCAGGATTCGCCGCCACCCGTTCTCGGACTTGGGCGCGGGCTTGCGGATCCAGCCGCCCTTCTCACCCTTGGCTTCCACCAGAGTTCCGGTGATGTCGATGTAGGGGTCGGGTGCGTCGAGGTCGAGGTCGTCGAGCAGGAGCGCGAACACCTCGTAGGGGCGGATGCCCGTGCCGGTGATGACGTCGATGACCCAGACCAGCGACCAGTCGCGCGGTGGCCCGCTGCGGTAGGCCGGAGTGCCGGGGATCTCCTCTCCGCGTGCCCAGGCGCGAACCTGGGCCCGGAAAGCGGGCAGCGCGTGGTGGTCCTGGACCTTGCCCCGGGCCGCATGCTTGCGCGGTGCCATCTTCGCCACGCCCGCCATCGGATTGTGGGGTACCGCCCCGTGCCGGGTCGCCAAGCCCATCATCGCTGTGAGGATGATTTTGTGCTGCTTGGCTTTACGGCGCAGGCCCTTCGCGATCAGCGCCTTGAGGTGGCGATCGAGCACACCGGTGGTGGCCTGCCAGACCTGCAGACCACCCAGGGAGTTCTCGATCTTCACGGTCGCGGGATCGGCGCGCTTATCAGTGGAGACATAGATTTCCCGGCGGTAGTCCTCGATGTTGCCCGCTGTGATGGTGTCGTCGGCCTCCATCTCGGCAAGCAGCTCGGCGGCCAGATCGATCAGTTTGGTAGTACGGTCGATGGTTTCGCTGCCGCGGATCTCGCTGAAGTCTCGCATCGCCTCGGCGAGCTTGTTCCTGGCCTCATCGGCGCTGCGCCCAACCCGCTCAAGCTGGGTGGAGCCGGCGGGGCCGTAGTAGCGGACCGTGGTGCGCCAGCTGCCGTTCTTCTGCTTCTTCGGTTTCGTGACGTCGCCGAAGGTACCGACAGGCTTGGGTAGTCGCCCGCCCATGTCGATCCCCTTCCGTCGCAACTCGAAGCATTCGGCTAACTCACAGACATCCTTGCCAGGACGAGCTTTCGAGATCTGCGACGCGATTTCAAGATCGAATTGTTAGCCACCAGATAGCTTGCTTCTGGTAGTGGGCTCCCCCTTCGGACAGGGTCTGGCTGCACAGTCCAGCGGTCAGGTGTCAGCCAATCGCTGCCGCTCCCACGCCTCGAGATCGGCCTCCCGATAACGACGATGCCTGCCCATCCGCGCGAACCGCGGGCCACGACTCCTGCCTGCCCAGGCCGCCAACGTCTTCTTCGGGATCTTCAACCGCATGGAGACCTCATCCGTACTCAGCCACTGTTCATGCGCGCAGCAACAAGCACGCCGAGCGTGTGGCGGCGATGTCCGATCCACTTGCTCTTGTTCCCAGCCGACGAGGTCGGACAGCCGATAGCGCCGAAAGCGGCCTATGCGTGCATATTTCGGTCCATGCCCTGTGGAAGCCCAAGCCGCGAGGGTTTTAGGAGGGACCTTCAAGCGCGCAGCGACCTCGACCGTGCTGAGCCAGATCCGCTCAGCGACGCAATGGGAGCGCAGACCCTGGTACGAATCGGGCTTCGCTAGCCGACAGATCCCCTCAGGACCAAGGGCGGAAGATGGGACGATGGAGGACATGGCGCTCGCTCACTTTGTGAGCTGGTCCGCATGTCAATCCCAAAATCCATAGAACCCCGATTTTCGGTTGTGTGCAACCATCCATCTAACGGCCGGAGCATCCAGGCGCCACCGGGGAGAAGTACTACATCGACTAACCGGCTGAGGCCGCCGACTACACCAGCGCAATCGACCTCGACGTGCTCTGGACTGTCCTCCGCTGATTGAACTGACGGCTATCAGGACTTGGCGGTCGCCGGCGCTGGCAGTACGACGCCGATGACAGCGACCGTGACGAGTTGCTCAGGATCCTGGGGGGATCGCAGCACAAAGTCCCCCCGCGTCGTGCTGCTGCCAGCCCGCTCGGATTCAACAGAGCAGTGATCGTGCAATGCCTTCTTCGCCTTCTTCATGATCTCGGTCGGCACGCCACCACGGATGAAAATGATCAAGGCAGCCTTGGTGTCTCGCCAGGTCACATACCCGAAAAGCTGATCAATCGCCTCACAGAAGGCCTTTTGCCCGTCCCAGAACTTGCATTCACCAATGAACGCATTGGCGCCTTCCCAACGCAGCAGGATGTCGGTCTTGCCATTGCCATTGAAAACTTCGCCCGCGACCGCACCACGGTAGTTGGCGTTCAACACAATCAAGATCAGATTCCGGATCTCTTCCTCGTCGAGCTTCGCGGCGGTCGGTGTGCGTTCCATCGCGAGAGTCATCTGCTCGATCGTCTGTACAACGTCTTCGTAGATCTCGCGCGCCATGGTCGGCTCGTGATGCCCGGCAGGGGCCGCGTCGTTGGGAACCGCGGGGCGCAGAATCTTGCGCTCGATCGGGATCGGCACCTGCTCCTGCGCTGGTGTTCGGTAAATCGGAACGTCGGATTCAGCATCCAGCGCAGCGGCATGCTCTACCATTTCGATGCGCCGCAGCAGCTGCTCGCGGACAACCGCGCGAAGGTCCTGGTTGTGCGCGTCCACTTCCTCGTTCAGCCACGCAATCTTGGTCTGCAGGGCCCGAATAGTCTGTTCGCGGTCGTTGACTATTTCTCCCCACTGCCGGTCTGTGGCCCGGACATGGATCAGAAGATGATCATCGCCACCGACGACTACCGGTGCCAACGGGTCGTCATTGCCAACCACCTGGAGCTCGCCCTTCGGGACTGTGCGCCACAGGTCCCGTGATCCGGTGTACGGCAGTCGGAAGGTCGTCATCAGCTCATTGCTGATGACGACCTTCCGACCAGCGGACAAGTTTCCGGCTTGAGTGGCTTGAGTAGGAAGAACGGTCAATTGGCTGGTCAACAGTTCGATCCGCTCGACATGAAACTCATTCCAGATCTCATCAGTCAACTCGTCGAGAAGGTCCCTGACAAGCCTGCCGTGAACGATCGCATCGACTTGCCGTG
Source organism: Nocardia sp. XZ_19_385 (assembly GCF_015355755.1). Taxonomy (NCBI): domain Bacteria; kingdom Bacillati; phylum Actinomycetota; class Actinomycetes; order Mycobacteriales; family Nocardiaceae; genus Nocardia; species Nocardia sp. XZ_19_385. The sequence continues at coordinate 135,935 of NZ_JACVEE010000003.1, read as the reverse complement.
AGGCTTCCCCACGCATCTCTTCGAGATACGGCGAGGTCTTGATGCCATTGGTGAGGACACTCATGGATCCATAGTGAGGGCTCGGCCCGACAGCGCAGCGCAGCGCCACGGGGGGATCAGCCGATACGCGCATGGATTCGCGTGGTGTCGCGCTGGGGCAGCACAGCCAGCTGGATCGGCTCGGTGGAATTCAGGCTCCCGGAACAAGCGACCCCCACACTGCCAGTGTCATTTACACGTTCCATCTCGTCCTGCTGATCCCCGCCTGTCCAGGTCAGCGGCGGTTTCGCGTCCCGGTCGTTCCGCCTCGTCCGTGCCGTATCAGCGCGTCTTGGCAAGCTCTCGGCAAGTTGAGGGCTCCTCAAAATGCAGCCATGACGAGGGGCAACGGCGGTCGGCGCGACGCAGGTGACGTCTACCTCCCGAAAGCGTAGCCCGCGTGCTCCGGAACCGGAACAGGTGCGGCGAGCTGTGGTGAACTCGCCGTCCCTTGCTTCGTGGGCAATCGCTGCGTGCGCCCGGCTGCGCTGGCGTGCTCCGCGATGGCGGCTGGCACGGCGCCGGCAGGCCGCACTGAGAGTTGCCGATACTGAGCCGTATTTCGAAGTGCAGGAGTCCACGCTCGGCGACCCCGCAGCCCAGCCTGGGCAGGCTCACGAACACCAGCTTCCAGCCCATGCAGACCCCGGCAGCCGCGGTTACCGGTACGAGGTCGGCGAGAAGACGACGGGTGCATCCCGCCGAACGCGCGCTCATCCCGAATATCGAGATCTGCGCGTTTCACGCGATCTTCGTGAGGTTATGAATGTCAAGCTGACTGAATGGATGGCGGAACTGGCTCTCAGGCCCGGCTCGCAGCAGTCGCAGAATGGCTGGCATCACTTCGTCATGGCCTGGTCATCGCCGACGTGGCGTGGGAGACCGCGATGTCAGACCTTCGTTTGCTTGCAGTGAATTACGTCGTTCGGCGTCAACTCGAAGCCCTCGAAGCAACTGTGGTGCTTGCGGGATCTGGCTTCGGTCATCTGGCCGTCGGGTTCGTTCGGCCCGCCCTCGACGAGTTGCTGTGGACCGCATGGGTCACAGACCTTCCAAAGGCCGTAGCGCACGAGCTTCTGCTCGACATGGGCCAATACGACGCGGTGCGCTCGCTGGTTGCTCAGCGTGACTTTGTCGGTGATCAAGTGATGCAGCAACTTTGGTACCCGGTCGCTTTCCTCGACACGGCAGCAGACCGAGAAAACGAGTTGAAGGGAGGATTGAAGAAACGCGGCGAAGCGCTCGGGTGGGGAAAACGTGTGTCCCCACCTGCAGATTGGGTCGCGGAGCAAACTGGTAGGGGGCCGCTCTATCGCTACCTTCACAGCGCAACGAGCAGGTCGCTGCATTTCTCGATGGGCGAAGTCATGCGTCACGGGTGGGGCGAGCCAGGTGGGGTACTCACCACCCTCCAGTCCGAGTTTCGGAGCAACCGAGCCGATTTTGCCCTCTACCAGCTTCCTCAGCTGTTCCTTGAAACGCTGCTGAAGTGCGACTCGCTACATGGATGGGCTGGGGTCGACTTCGATGTCGCCGATGAGGAGCAAGCAAGGCAATTCCTCACCGTGAGTGAGCGCCTCGCGGCGTGCGGCGCTGTTCCGCTTGTTGATGCTCGCGAGTGGAATCTCGGCCCTGAGGGTCCGGTTGGGTATTGAGTCAAGCTTGATACTCCGGAATGCCTCCCAGTCATACTCAGCACTGCGCCGAGGTAGACGGTTGCTGGATAGGTGGCGATGGCTGTAAGAGTTGTAGCAGCCCAGTCGCTTTTCGCGCGATAATCTGGGCGGATTGTTTCGTATGCTGAGACCCAGTTCCGTTCGATCATCAACGCCATTTTTAAGGCTGGGGGGCAGGTCTCGGTGTCTAGGCTGATAATCTTGGCCAGGCGTTCGGCTCGCTTCATATGGCGTCGACGGCCCGTTAACGGCAGCGTCGCCGCGATTGATGCCACGGCGAGTAGAGCGCTGGGAACTGAGATTGCAACTTGTGCTGGGATCCCCGCCATGATCAGAAGCGTAGGCGGACTTGCGTTTCGCTGCATACGCAATTTGCCGCCCCAATCCTGACCTGCGCCAGGATGGGGGCGGTTGCACAGGGCTGCTGTGGCGGTCGTACCGCACTGGATGCATTCACATGCCGCTGAGCGCTCGGCCGGTGGGTTCGGGTCGGCGCCGCGGCGGAACGCATCCCCGTGCCGCATGCCGCGCGGCTGATCGGGTGGGAAGTGAGGAGGCGTGTCAGCTGGGACATGATCGGGGCTAGCGACGCAGGAGAACAACGTCGAATCGGTAGGAGTAAAGACCCTTGAGGGTCAATCAGTACGGGAGCCGCTAGCCGGCGCCGCTACCGCCGCCGGGATGCATGATCGGTCGCGCGCACTCCTCAACACGACAACGGAAGGCAGCGAGATGCGGTTCGGGGTTACCGGGCACATGAACATCACCACCGAGACAGCGGATCTTGTGTATGCCGAAATCGTTGCGCTGCTCACCACCGCTAATGTCGGCGAGTTGGTGGGGATCAGCTGCCTCGCTCGCGGCGCGGATGCGGTGTTCGCGCAGGCGGTACTCGAAGCCGGCGGTCGGCTCCAAGTGGTGTTGCCGTCCCGGAACTACCGTCAGCGTAAGGTGAAACCCGCCTACGCTGAGCAGTTCGACCGGCTCCTCGATCGCGCCGAGGTTGTCCTGACCATGGACTTCGATGACACCGGCGTGGACGCCTACGAGGCCGCCAACGACGCCGTGCTCGATTCCTGTGATCGTCTCGTCGCGGTGTGGGACGGCGAGAATGGGGACAAGGGCGGAACGGGGTCCGTAGTCGAAATGGCACGCGAGCGTGGCATTCCGGTGGACGTGGTTTGGCCGGAAGGTGCGATGCGTCGCTAACGCTATTCCGCGGGGACAATGGCCTGCTCAGCCTATTTCGCATACTCCGGCGAGCACGCACCTACCGGGATACCGACCAATTCCGGGTTGTCCCACGGGTGCAGAACCCTGATCCGGACCATCAGACGGTCCACGATGCCGGCGAGGGTCCGGAGCTCGACACGCCACTCCTGTCCGCTTCCGGGCTCTCCAAGATGCCACCACACGGACTTCACCGGCCCGCTGATCCACGCGGCCGCGGCAAGCTGTTCCCCTACTACGGTTTCCGCGATCTCTTCGGCAGATTGCTCGGTAGGCGTTGTGGTGGTCACAGTCCATACAGCCACAGATGCCATTCCTCCAGACTAGGACTCATCCGTTCCGGGCCTCGTGGATGTGCGGCCTCGCTCACGTGGCTACGCCGAAGGCTGCTAGGTCGAGCCCAAGTGTCTTACCTATTGGCATTCGCTGCGCATCGCCGCAAGGTGCCACTACCGGACTACCTCACTCGCCCTCCAGAGCCGCACCGCACACCCCAATATGCCTTTCACTACGAGTGATCCACGAACCGTCCAGTCCGTCCGACTGGTATCAGTACGTCCAGTTCAGAGGCGTTTCCGTGTCGTCGCGTATCCAGGCGTCCAGCTCGTATCGTCCTGTCTTGGCAAGTTCTCGGCAAGATGGCAACGGACGAAATCCATATCGCTACCTGGGGATTCGGTCAGCGCGATCACGCCCCTTAAGCCGGTACCGACCACAGTACCGACACCCACCAGCCGGGCTTTTTCGACCTGCTCGGCCCCCAGGTGGGCCAGAGGTTTGGTGAACCCTCGACATTCGCATCCGAACTGTGTTCCATATGAGGACCAAGGCCATCATGCGCTGCGGGAGAACCGAGGCGCCTGTCTGTTCCGGTCCTGAGCCCCTGGGAGGAAGCTCGACATGGAGATCGACATCAGCTGCCCGAACTGCGGGCGATCCGACTGGGTCCAAAGCGTTCCCGCGGTCCGGGCCTCCGGCGTTCAGACGGTGACCGGTGTGGACTACTTCACCGGCGTCGGCGTCGCGCCGTCGGGGCTCGTTCCAGCGTTCGGCACCGCCACCGTGGAGCGCACTACAGTCTCAAACCTTGCTCGTTCTCTTCCACTGACACCGTACGTACCGTCATCGGGGAAACTGATCGCACTGGGCACCGTTCTGGCGATCCCTGGCCTGATGGTCATCGTGACATTCACCGCGATGCTGGTGAACCCCGAACCCGGCCGCACCGCGGTGACCACGTTCCTGGCCGGTGTACTGGCCTTCGCGCTTTTTTCTTGGCCGGCGGCACTGGCGTTCACAGTGGTCGTCAACCGTGTCCGGCGCAAGCGCCGAGTCGCGCGCGGCCGCAACACAGCCTCGGCGGTGTGGCGGGCGGGCCAGTACTGCCACGGCTGCGGGTTGTGCTTCTGGCCGTATTCACCGGCACCGCACATCCCTGCTCGGCAATCGATTCCACCGCGGCAGTTCACGTGGCTGGTGTGGAGTGTCGGCGGTTACGCCAACCTGATGACCTGGTGACACTCAGCACAGGGAATCACTGCATCTGACCTGATCCTTCGTCCGAGGGCTGCTCTCGAGCAGACTCGTTCCCGGCGATCGGCCCACTGGGGTTCGCTGCTGTGTCGGCCGCACGCGGTGTGCGAGTGATCGTGCCCGGCAGTTCGTTCCTGGTTTCATGCTCAGTGGTATCCGCGTTTGCTTCCGCGATCAGTCGGCGTGCTTGCTTGAGAGTGATCTCCAGCAGCTCCGCAGTGTCTTCATCGCTATAGCCCTGCGCGCGAATGTTCGCCGCGGCCAATGCTTGCTGATGACGATGCTCCGCAGCCTCGGCTTGCGCTCGAGCTTTCACCTCGACCATCTGCCTTTGCAGGTCAGAGATTTCGCGGTCACGGACCTGCTCGATCCGGGTGATCGCCTGCCAGTCGGCGATGAACCGTTTCACCTCGGCGCTGACCGCCTGTTCACGCTGACGCTGCGCGGCGCGGCGGTCGCGGAGCCGATCACGCGAACGTTGTAGCCGCTCGACCACCTCGGGTGTCCTGCGTCTGGTGCCGTGACCTGGGTTATTTGTGCTGTCCATGCCGTTCCTCGGCGGATCCGCACGTCGATCCCACGGCCCAGAATACCGGCCTCCCAGCAGAAGGCAGCCGAACCCGATCTCTCAACAGCGGATCCATCGGGCAGAAAGAGAGGTTCCCCATGCTTGAGGACATCGAAGGATTGTTCGCTCTTCCTGCACTTTTCGGCGACGATGCTGTTCCGATGTGCTGGTCTTGGGGTCTCGGTGTCGAGAGCACTGCCGCGATCACGCGATTGCTGCTCGATCCTGGATTCCGGCCTCCGCAGCTGCGCGCGGACCTGTCGAATCTGATCGTGATGGTCGCCCAGACCGGCGACGAATGGAGAAGCACATGCGACCTGGCCGCCGAACATATCCTGCCGCTACTCGCCGAAAGACGGATCCGGCTGGTCGAGGTGGCGCGCGCCGGTCCCGCCGAAGCCGACGGCATCATCATCTTGCAAGACACCCGCACACCGGTCCGGCTGCACCCGGATGCCGACGAACACGGCTTCTACGCTCTGAGTACCGAGCATCGCGCCAACGGCATTCTCCCTACCCTAGGTGGATCCAGATCCTGCTCGGCCAAAGCTAAGGGATTCCCGTTAGACCGTTGGCGTGCAACACATTTAGGCCACACTCCATACTTGCACGCGGTGGGCTTCAACGCTGATGAGACCTCGCGGGTGGCCCGGGATTCCTCGGTCACCATGGGTGGTCAGCGCACCGCGATCTACCCGCTGGTCGAGGCAGGCTGGACGCGGGCGAAATGCCAGGGCTATCTCTACGGCCTATTCGGCGCGTGGTGGCCCAAATCGTGTTGCCGACAATGCTGTTTCGTGTCGGTGCCGAGCTGGTCTGAGCAGCTCGACCGCTTCCACACCGCCCCTGCCGAAGCATTCAAGCACGTCGTCGACGAGTACGTCACCCTTGCGCTCAACCCCCGATCCGGGTTGTTCGGGCCGGGCAAATCGCTGACCGACCGGCTTCATCGCGGTGGCGCCGATCAGGTACTGGCCTTGGCCGAGGCCGAACTGGAGCGCTGCGAATGGGCGGTGTACCGGGTACGGCGCTGCTACAGCCGACCCGCCAACGCCTGGCGGGCCGTGGAAACCGTGCACCGCGGCGACCGCGCCGCCACAGCCCTGTACCTCGCACGGCTCGCCGAGCATCTTCACCTGCCGCTTCAGCAGGACGGCACGCATACCCGCGTGTGGCTGACCGAACCGTCGACGACCTACCCGCGGCTGGAGGGGTTCTTCACCGCCGCGCCGGCGGTGGTGAGCGATAAACGCAGGCCCGGGTTCGAGACCCGCTGGCATGGCCACGCCGATCACCGCCTACAGGCCCTCGAGGACTCCGCCTGCGAACTCCAGCGATGACCAGCGTGACGAGCACGACCCGGGTAGCCGTGCGGGCGGTGACCTCCGGCATCGTCGGGGTCAACAGCCTGCACACCGAGGCATGGAAAATCGTGTCGATCCTTACCCGCTGCCTGGGTGACTTCGACGGCGAAGCGCACGCCATCATCGACGTCCAGGCCACGAGACTCGTGGGAGCGGTCATCGTCGTCGACGAAGACGTGCCGTCCTTCGCCGCCGGTTGCTCGACCTGGTCGGGCTTGTGGGGACGACGATTCGGACCTTCCCAGCGAACGCGATCAAGCCGCGCGCGAGCACTGGGATTGCCAGCACACCCTCTTCGGCGCGACCCCAACCGAAGGCTGAACCCGCGAAACCGACCCCGACATCTTGGCCCGATACGACGCGCTCACTGTGGACGCTGCGGACCGGGACGTGTGCTCCCGGTCATTACTGCGCTCGGGTTGCCGAGAAACGCGCGCCCCGAACCGGTTTCGAGTTCAGTGTCTTGGCCGACGAGTTGGGGCCGCTATGCGAGGGGCTACCGGCCGCCTCGCGCTCTGCTGCCATGACCGCGGCCGTCGCGATCCTTGTCGGCGCCATCTCCCACTTGTATAAGGCCGCCGATGCCCGTGCTCCACCGCTGGCCCGCCCACCGGCCCACGGCTCGCTGGAGAGGAACCCGATGACACGACCGAGTTTCGACGCGTTGATCGCCCAGGCAGAACTTCGATACGCGCCCGAACTGCGCTTGTTGCTAGACCTCGGCTTCGACGCGCGGGTCCGGGTTGTCGGGCATGTGAACATCCACATTCCGCTCAAGGACGTGCGCGGCGGCATCCCGGTCGAGATGCTGGTCTGCAACGGCGATGGGCTGATCCTCGACGACGAGGAGCCCGAGAATTGGTGCGCCGCGGTCTATTCGAGTCACGACGGCTCCCCGCTGGACATCTTCTGCCATGGGGACCACGTCGAGGACGCTGTCCGGGCCGCCGCCGCGCTGCTGGAGTCGCCCGTGCGGGTCGCGGTCCGCACTCCCGAACACTGCTGGCACGACGCGATCCTGCCGGTCGCGGCCCTGGGCGACCGCCACGCAGAGGCGGTCCTGCTCGCACCACAGAGCTGCCAGGGTCCGCTGCGCGGCGTGAACGTCATCGTGCTCGACGACGACGTAACGGGCTGGGTGCGAGGTTGCTCCACCCACTCGGCCTGCCAGCCCATCGAACGACGGGCCGCCGCGGTCGCCCACCGTGACTGCGCCCACGCCCTCGTGCAGGAGTGGGCGGACAGCGGCCGCCTCGTCGACTGGACGACATTGCTCCCACCGAAACGAACGCCCGTGCACACCGAACCGAGGCCGCAGTCGGCTCGTCGTTGGCGACTGCCACTGGGCCGGACCCGAGATCATCGAAAGGGACTCCATGTACCGCGAATTCGACTACCGAGACTCCGACGCCATGACCGCGTTGGCCACGGCCGCACATCTCGAGATCGCCACCGCCCTGGCAGCGCTGCCTGAGCCGATCATGCTGCCCGACTCGAACCGGCCACTGTCGCTGGCGTTGCAGGCCCGCACCGCACTGCACCGGGTTGAGAACCCGTCGCGGCTCGAGCATGCGGCGCGGGAGGCTGTTTTGAACTGGGCCAGTGGGTTGACGTTGATGGCGATCGAGCACGCTGGCTCGGCAGCCGAGGGGGAATATCTACTCGAAGCGGCCTGCGAGCAGCTGTTCGCGGCGGCCAAGACCGGTCGGGCCATCCGGGAATTGCGAACACCGCTATAGGCCGCGAACGAGCCACCGCTAGAACGGAGATGCCACTGTGTCGACCGGGGTGAGACTCGGGTTGTGCCCGGTGAGTTTCAGCGAGGCTTGCGATTTCGTCGCTCTGCATCATCGACATCTCGCCCCGCCGTGGGGCACAAGTTCTCCCTCGGCGTCGCATTCGACGGTGTCGTCGTCGGTGTCTGCATCGTGGGGCGCCCGGCCGCCAGGTTCCTCTATGACGGCACCACCCTCGAGGTGAGCCGCCTCGCGACCGACGGCACCCGCAACGCCGCCAGTCTGCTGTTGGGCACGGCGTGGCGGGCGGCCAAAGCCCTCGGCTACACCCGCCTGGTCACCTACACCCGCCACAGCGAGACCGGAAGTTCCCTGCGTGGCGCCGGCTTCCATGGGGTGGCTCAGCGCCACCCTCGTCGCGGGTGGGACTGCCCGACGCGCCCACGCCTGGACCGCGGTACCGGCGGCCTCGCGCGCACGCTCTGGGAAGCCTCCTAACGGCCTACTCGCCGACTCCTTCTGCACCACCTCATGCCTTCTCTGGCCAGTCCCACACGACCCCTGTGATCAGGAGATAGTTCCGTGCATCACCCACCGCAATGCGATGGTGACATCTACTACTGCCGATGCGGGTTCGGCCCCACCGGAATTGAGAACATCGCACCCAACGCCCGCCACGAGTGTTACGACCCGCCAAGGCCTTTCGTGATGATCAACATCCTCGCGGTCACCATGACCCGCGAGGTCTACGAGGAGTTCGCGGGCCTTTCGGCCTCCGGATGCCTGGTCATAGACCGCGGCGGCGAACTGATCGCGCTGACACCCTGCTGTGCGGCGTTCGCCACCTTCTGCGACACCAGCTTGTGTTGCAAAAGCTGTTACGGCGAAGCCGATGTCGAGCATCTGCTGCCCGCTCAGGTCGCGGTGCCCGCCGCGTTGATCAATACCTGTATCCCTGGCCTGCCTCGACGCCGCAAGGAGGGTTCGTGAACGCCGACTACCTCACCGAGAAATACCAGGCCGAGATCGCCTTGGTATCGCGCTACAGCACCGCTCCCGCGGTGATCGACTCCACCGGCGGTGAGTTCAACGCCATCTGGGCCCTGCTGCCCAACGGCCTGAAGGTGGCAGCTTCCAACGGCGAGATGGAACTCGACGACTACGAGTACTGGAACCTCGGGATTTTCCACGACGACGGCGGCCAGCTCGCCTACATCACCGCCGACTTCCTCGAGGAGATGCTCGACATCGCCGCGAACCTCACCTCCGCGCAGGTGCATGCGCTGATCAACCGGTCCCCGGTCATCGAGGCACTGCCCGCCGATCTCCACCTGCTCTGAACCCCGCACGGTCCGGTTATCCCCAACGCTGCACAACGGTCGTATTCGGGCGCAATGCCCCCGGGGCCCCTCTGCCCACAACCTCATCCACATCGACGCCGCATCCGGGCTCCTGCCCCGGTGCGGCGTCGTTGCTTTTCCGGAAGGTGTTCTGTCATGCCGTATTTGGCGGTCATCCCCCCGTGTGCGCGGTGCCGGCGTCGACACGGCGCGGGCCTGGATCGGCATTGGGTCGGCGACGATCCCGAGGCCATGGTGTGTACCGGATGCCGGTCGATGCTGGCCCGATGCAACGGCTGCGGCGCCACCATGCTCGATCCGCCCGCGCTGGCCGACGACTACCGGCTGTGCCGGGGCTGCACTGAGACGTGGCTGCCGTGTGTGTCGTGCTCGTGGCTGACCAATCCCGCGATGCGCACTGTCACCAACGATCCGGTGTGCAGTAATTGCGCGGCATCGTTTTTCGATTGCTGCGTGCGCTGCCGCCGCTACAGCGCAGACACCCGCTATGTCTCCGGTGGCTCCCGTGTCTGTCCTGGCTGCGAATCCCACTACAACCCCTGCCCTGGATGCGCGACCCTCGTCAGGCCGGGCGCTGTCTGTGATCCGTGCGGTAACCCCGGCCGGGTCTGGTCCTACTCCTATAAGCCCGACCCTCGCTTCCACGGCGAGGGCCCGCTCCATCTCGGGATGGAGCTCGAGGTCATCGTCCCGGACTGGCGCTACTCCCAGTGCGTGACCGAAGCCACCGATGCCCTCGGTGGCTTGGGCTATTTGAAGCAGGATTCCTCGATCGAGCCGTGTGGATTCGAGATCGTCACCCACCCCATGAGCTGGCAACACGCCCTCGACCATTTCCCCTGGGAACTGCTGGACCAGCTCGCCGAGCTGGGCTGCCGCACCGACGACAGCGTCGGCCTGCACGTGCACGCCAGCCGTGCCGGGTTCGACAATCCCGCCCACATCTACCGATGGCTGAAACTGTTGTACCGCAACGAATCCGAGGTCACCACCCTCGCCCGGCGCAGTAGCCATTACGCGATGTTCGACGGGACCGGCCGCGCTGGCGCGGGCGCTACCGCCAAGGGCAAGCATCGGGCGCTGCGGCTGGGCCGCTATCAGGCGATCAACCCCAACCCGCGTACGACCTTGGAAGTGCGGGTGTTCGCCTCGTCGCTGTCGGCGCAGAGCGTGCAGGCCGCGCTGGCGTTCACCGCTGCCTCGGTGGAATACACCCGCGCCATCCGTGTCGCCGACGTCCGCGACGGGGCCTGGGAATGGCCCCAATTCGCTGCCTGGGTCACCCGGCACCCGGACTACCGGCCGCTGACCGCGGAGATGCGGGAGCTCGCATGTGCTTGCTGACCTACTTCCCGCCCGGTATCGCGCCCGACACCGGCGCCTTGGTGCGGGGTGCGGTGGTCAATCCGCACGGGCACGGGTTCGCGGTTGTCGCCGGGAGCCAGATCGTGGTCGGTCACGACCTCGATCCGGCCCGGGTGATCGCGAACTTCGAGCTGGTGCGTGCGCGCTACCCGGGTGGTCCGGCGTTGTTCCATTCCCGTTTCGCCACCAAAGGCGCGATCCACATCGGCAACTGCCACCCCTTCTACCTCGGCGGTGACGGTCGAACGGTGCTGGCGCACAACGGGACACTGCCCAAACGGGTGCATCCGCGTGCTTACGATCCGCGCTCAGACACCCGCATCGCCGCCGAGGACTACCTACCCACCAAGCCATTCGGGTCCCTCGACAGCCACCGCGGTGCTCGTGGCCTGACCTCGTGGTTGGGGTCGAGCAAGCTGGTGATCCTCACCGTCGACCCCGCCTACCGCCAGCGCGGCTACATCTTCAATGAGCAGGCCGGGTTCTGGCGCGATGAGATCTGGTACTCCAACGCCAGCTACCGCCCGCTCGCCGAGCCTGCCCATTGGGAGCGGTTGATGTGCGGGGGTTGCTTCCATTTCCCCCGCAACCGTGCCGGTCGCTACTGCCCGCGCTGCGGCTGGTGCTTCCACTGCGAACTTGCCCTCTTCGAATGCGCCTGCCTGACAGCGCGATCCAGCATCAGCGACCGCAGCGTCCGACCGCTCATGCTCGCCAAGGCCACATCACCCGAGACGGGCGCCGCACCCGAGCACGACTAGCCGCCGCCTCCAGCCTCTCCCGCGAACCCCGCACCAGCCCGCCCGGGCCGGTGCGGGGTTCTTCGTCGTTCACGAAAGGTCGTGACCCCGCATGCCCGTACCCACAGCAGTCGACACGCAGTGCGAAAACTGCTCCGCTCCCACCCCTGAAGCCGACCTCATCGTCACCGCCGACGGCCAACAGGTGTGTGAGCAGTGCCTGCTCCGCTTCTCGCAATGCCAGGACTGCCGTCGGCACACCCGCGAGATCACCGCCATCCTCGACGGCCCCGACGTGTGCGAGGACTGCGCCGACAACTACGACACCTGCGATGCATGCCACCGCCGCACCCGCGAGAGCTCCGCCGTCGACAACGACGAACGCGTCTGCGAAGACTGCCTCGAGCAGGATTATCACGACTGCCTCGAATGCTCCACCATGATCCGCTGGGACCGGCGCTATTGCTTGGCCTGCGAATCGGTCTACTGCCACGACGCGGTCCACGACTCCGACTACAAGCCGGTGCCGAGTTTCCACGGCACCGGTCCGCTCTATCTGGGTCTCGAGCTCGAATTACGGACGCCCAGAGGTGCTTTCGGCGCTGCGGTCGAGTCCTCGATCAATCACCTGGATGGCCTCGGCTACCTGAAGGAGGACGGGTCGATCACCAACGGCCGGGGCTTCGAACTGGTCACCCACCCGATGTCGTACGAGTACGCGCACACCCATTTCCCGTGGCGGCTGCTGGAGCGGTTGCGCCAGCTCGGGGCCTACACCGACGACGAGGTCGGGATCCACGTCCACGTCTCACGCGCCGGCTTCACCTCCCCGGCGCACGTGTATCGATGGCTCAAGTTCGTCTACCGCAACGAATCTGCGGTCACGACCCTGGCACGCCGCGCGTCCACGCGCTGGGCTCAGTTCTGCCCGAACACCCGCAAACGCATCGGCGGAATCGTCAAGGGCGAAGACCTCTTCAGTCACCGCTATCAAGCCGTCAACACCAGACCGGTGCACACCTTCGAGCTGCGGGTGTTCGCCAGTTCGCTGCAACCCCAGCAGGTGCAGGCCGCGCTCGCTTTCGCTGACGCCTCGGTCGAATACACCCGCACACTCACCGCCGCCCAGATCACCCGCCATAACGGCTGGCAATGGAACGCCTTCGTCACGTGGCTGGCCGCCCGCCCCCGGTACGCGCCGCTGCTGGCCGAACTCACCGATCTGGAGGCGCTCGAATGTGCTTGCTGAGTTTCCTCAAACCGGGAATCACTCCCGACCTCGATGCCCTCGCTACCGGCGCCGAAGCCAACCCTCACGGGCACGGCTACGCGATCCTGACCGCCGAGACCATCTTGGTCGGACACGGGATGAACGCCGCCGCCGTCCTCGACGACTTCGCCCGAGTCCGCGAAGCCAACCCCGACGGCCCGGCCTTGTTCCACTCCCGCTTCGCCACCCACGGGATCCGTAATCTTGACAACTGCCACCCTTTCGCCGTCGGCGGCGACATCCGGACAGTGCTGGCCCACAACGGAATCCTGCCCGAAAATGTCGCCCCAGCGCAGGGGGACTGGCGTTCGGACACCCGTATCGCCGCCGAGGACTTTCTGCCGCAGCGGCCTTTCGGGTCGCTGGACTCCTGGCAGGGACGTGACCGGCTCGAAAAATGGCTCGGCAGCGACAAACTCATCATCTTGACCCGCGATCCCGCCTACAAACATCCCGCCTACATCTTCAACGAACACCTCGGGCACTGGCACGACGGCCGCTGGTACTCCAACCACAGCTACCTGGCCCCCCGCTACGCCAGCTATCCGCCCGGCTTCCTCGAAACCGACTACTGCACCGAATGCGGCTACCCACTCGACGAGCAGGTCGGCACGCACTGCCACTGGTGCGGCTTCTGTGTCGCCTGCGAACTCGGCTACCCCGAGTGCGAGTGCCCGGTAGTCCCCGGCGAGAGCCGCTACGCCGATCTGCTCGACCTTGAGCACACCTGAGCCTTCCAGCCTGCACAACTTCTCACCCGCACGGCGCTGTCGGCGCCGTCTTCTTGCGATCGGAGACCCCGATGAGCGAACTCGATTCCCCACCCGTTCCTGCTGTGTTGCTGGCCGACGACCCGGTCGCCACCACACTGCCCACCCAGCTGCACCAGTTGCGTGCGGCCGGGCATCCGGTCACCATCACCGCTCGCGGTGGCCACACCCTCACCGGCATCCACATCGATGCCGTGCGCCGCCGCCACGCCGTCCTCACCGCAGGCGACCGGCCGCCGGTGCTGATGCCGCTCGCGTTTATCGACACAGCATCGGCCGGGCCCGCAGCGGCTGCGCTTGCCTCCGTTCTCGGCTCGGGGCGGTGGTAAGCGCGATGCGCGCCGACCTCGCTCGCTACCTCACCGCAGTCCGCCTCGACCCGGCCCACCACTGCTGCGTGCCCGAGTACGAACTGCCGCGCGGCCGGTCCTGGTCGTAGGCCACCACGCCGCCTTCGCTCGCAACCCGTCCCGCGGCACCGCCCTGGCCGGGTTTCCCGGAACCCTTGATCTGGTCGAAACCCGGTATCCGGCGGTGGGTTTGGTGCGGATCGAGCAGGCCACCGAGCGCTTGGTGGTACACGAGGACGGCACCACCAATATCCGGTGGGAAGAAGCGGTGTTTCCCGGCTATCTCTCCGGGATCCTGTGGCAGTTGCTCCCGGCCGAACGCGACCCGGTCTCTGGTCGGTGGGTGCTCGCTGCTGGGTCGTGGAGCGCCGGCGCGCATCGATGCATGCTCCCACCGGCGGTGCTCGCGCAGGTGCCCGGTGCACCCGAGATCGTGGCCCTCTACGACCACGACCCCTACACCGGACGCCGGGCCCGCATGATCGCCAGCAGCGCCGAACTCACCGCCTGGATCGCTGCGCAACCCCGGACCGCAGGACCCCGACAACCCCTGGTACGCCGACCCGCATGCCGGCCCCGCGGCTCTCACCGCCCGCATCGACGTCCACGTTTATGTGCCGGGTCAGCGATCGGTCCACACCACCATCACCCTCACCGCCGATACAGCGTGAGTGAGTCCGAACCCGTTGCCCGACAACGACAGTGAGGTGCACCCATCTCTGCCAACGACTTTCGATCCCAACAACCGGGCAGGACGCGCATCCCGGCGCGGCTGCACGACAGCCCGATCTCGGCGGGCATGGTGGTGCCGTTCATCACCCTCGCTCATACCGACCGCACCCGCCCGATCTGGGGCAAACTCGATCCCGCCCGGGTACAGCCGGCCTTCGAGGACAAGCTCTGCCAGATCTGCGGCGAACGACTCAGCGACCCGTTCGTCGTCTACATCCGCCCTGACGATTTCCAGCGCGGCTTGGCAGTCGAGGCGGGGCTGCATCCCGAATGCGGCTTGTATTCGAAGCAGGCGTGCCCCATGCTGGTTGGCGCAATGGCCCGCTATAATCCCAACCCGCTCAAGCACTTTCGCCACTGCGCGGACCCCGCCTGCGGGTGCGGTCGGTGGAGTGTGCCCGAACCCGATCCTCGCGAGGGCGATCGTGAAGGAACACCCGCCGACACCTGGTACGAAGCCTGGATCAGCCTCGCCGACTACAGGATCGTCAACGATCCCGGCAACGAGCGCTACGCCCCGGCCGTCGGTATCAGCCTGCGACCACCGACGCGAATCCGGCGACTCCGCAAGATCCGCGACGCCGCACCCAACACCGAGATCGACCAGCCCGCTGACCTCCTCGCCGCGGTCAACGCTGTACGCAAGCTCTTCGGTATCGACAACGTCTCTTCGTAAGCCCCACTGACGCTGAGCTTTACGGTTTGCTGCCGACCGTCGGTCCGGCCTCGGACTGACTCGCAGGGTCAGTAGGTCCAATTCGTGCCGGTGCCCCGGTACTGCTCGACAGAAATGGGCTCCACCCCCGGCCGCAGCCGATCGAGGTAGAGCTGCCCGTGCAAGTGGTCGACTTCGTGGGCAACCAACCGCGCGATACCGCGGTCGAACACGGTAATGCGGGTATTGCCGTCGATGTCGGTGTGTTCGACATGAATAGTCAACGGGCGAGGCACCTTCCCGCGCAGATCGAAGAAGCTCAAACACCCTTCGTACTGTTCGTCCTCCCCGCCACCGGTTTCGACGATACGGGGATTGAACAAAGTGAGGGTGTCGCCATCCGGTGTACGAACGATCGCCGCTGCTCGGCTGATGCCGATCTGCGGTGCGGCGATGCCCATTCCTTTGCCGAACACGTGCGCTCGCGCGACGCGCCGGGCGGCCGAATTCAGTTCCGCGACAACGCGGCGCGCGTCCTCGGCCTCGGCGGGCAGGTCGAACGGGCGCGCGGTTCGGCGCAGGATCTCCTCTCCTTCCTGCGCGATACCCAGCCCTGCCATCACCTTGCTCGGCGGGGTGCGTTCGTCGTCTGCGCGCTCGCGAAAGTCCCATTCCAAGCGATACCGCGCGTGCAAGGGTGGTTTGTCGGTCGACCAGGAATAGATGTGGCGGTCCTGTTCGACTTGGTGGGAGATGGGGGTGGGGAAAGGCTGACCTTCGGCGGCCATGGAGGTTTGCAAGCCCCAGACCGAGGGTTCGAGCGCGGCCGGGAAGTCCAGTCGCACCGACAAACAGTTCGTGGGCAGGCGTACCGCGCGTTGAAACCAGTTGCCCCAGTGGGCCGCCGAGACCGTGTATTCGTACTCGATCCAGCACGCTTGGCCGGGATAGAGCGGGAAGTGACGCCCACCGTCGAGTTCGCTGAAGCTCAGCCAGACTTCTTTGAACGCATCGCGATCGTGGTGTGCTGTCCATGCCATGGGTGTCGTGCGGTGCTCACCGTGCCAGGCATGCAGGTCGATTTCATCCCAGGTCAATGGGTTCTCTTGGTAGAGCCGGTTGGATCGTTCGGGATCTCCGGGGTAG
Source organism: Nocardia sp. XZ_19_385 (assembly GCF_015355755.1). Taxonomy (NCBI): domain Bacteria; kingdom Bacillati; phylum Actinomycetota; class Actinomycetes; order Mycobacteriales; family Nocardiaceae; genus Nocardia; species Nocardia sp. XZ_19_385. The sequence goes on along the minus strand of NZ_JACVEE010000003.1, from coordinate 119,400 downwards.
CGGTCGACCGAAATCCTGATCAGGTAGCGGGTGATCGGCTCGGTGCCGCCGTTGATCAAGCGTCGTCGCTGGATGAGCCGGTATGTGTGGCCGTCGAAGGACAGGCTCGCATCGTCATGCTCGACCACCAGCGAGCCGGCCGCATCGGTGAGCTCGGCGGCGTCGGGCGCACGGACAGGAGCAGTGCGCGTCGCGGCGAATTCGGCGAACGCCGCACGTAAGGCGCCACCGGTTTGCAGCGTCGCTACGGCACGGCCGGCGAAGTCCCGAGACGGTTTCTCGGACCCAGATTCGATCTTGGACACATAGGGGCGGCTGTAACCGAGTTTGGTGGCCAGTGCGTTGCGCGAGAGCCCGCGCACATCGCGCCAGTGGCGCAACTCGAGCGCGAAGACGTTGAGCTGCGGGCCGGTGGGTTCGTTACCAGTCGAGTCGACGGCCGAAGTCATTGTCGGGCGCTCCTTTTCACCGAGTGTGCGTGTGCGTGAGTCCTCCGTGAGTATGCGCCCACTCTGCCGAAACACTCTGCATCCATGGCGAAATTGGACATCTCGCGACCCCAGAGACCCGCCACTACGGCAGGAATCGACCAACAGCAACTTCCGGGTCGTGGCACAACCAGAAAGGCGCGCCCGCACATGGCACAACTTTCCCTCTCCCTACAGACCTCGCCCTATCTCACTCGGGTGAGCCCTGGTACCGCGCCGGCGGTGGTGTATCTGACCGACACCTTCGGTCCGACCTATCCCCACGGCGAACCCGCCTCTGCCGATGCGGTGTTCGGGATCGTGGGCTTGGACCGGCGGATCGTGTGGCATAACGATCCGACGGTGTTGGCGATGCTGGTCGCCGCCGCTGCACAGCCGTGGGAGACGACGGCCTTGGTCGCGCGGTTCGGTCAGATGCGGGTAGCCGAGGCCGCCGGGAGGGGCTGGCTCCTCGCACCGCGAGATCTGTGCCGGGACTACCAGTTGGTCTCTGGGGAGATCGAGGTAACAGCGCACTGCAACTGGGGCTGCCGGTTCTGCCCGGTCGCCACCGACCCGAAACCGCGCCAGACCATGCCGATGCCGCTGTTCGGTGAAGTCATCACCAAGCTCGCCGAGCACGGCACCATCGACTACGTCACCTTCCAGTTCTTCAACGAACCCACCCTGGACCGCTACTTCACCGAACGCCTGGCCGTCCTGGCCGATCACGGTCTGGAGCTAGCGCTGTACACCAACGCCTCCGCACTCACCCCGGCCAAAATCGCGGCTCTGCGGGAGCGGAAGGTGTTGCGGCACTTGATTGTCAATCTGCCCAGCATCGACGCCGCCCAGTTCGCGGCATTGACCGGATCCCGCAGTTACGAGGCCACGACCCGGAATCTGCGCGCGGCGATCGATGCCGGGTTCCGGGTGCAGATCGTGGTCAACGGAATCGGTGAGGCGCTAGCCGAAAACCTCGATCAGATCGGCCGCCGATACCTGCCCCTCGGGGTCGAGGTCAGCGCCTCGGCCACCTGTGACCGCGCCGGAGACGTCGGCGGGCAGTACTTCCAGAACGTGCAGGCCCGGGGTCGGCTGACCGGGTGCGGGTGGCCGGTCCACCACGCCAACATCAGCGTCACCGGGGATCTGTTCCTGTGCTGCAACGACTACTACCAGCGCGAACGATTCGGCAACATCCGCGACGGCTCTCTGCACGAACTCATGAGCAGCGACGCCGCAACCGTGTTGCGACAGAAGGTATTCGGTGTCGCGGATGCTTCAGCGGGTTTCTTGTGCCGGCGCTGCCACAACCAGGCACCCGACTACCCGGGCCGAGAATTCCGGCCCCTCGCGACCTTCGGATAGGACCCCGTGATGACGACTCCCCCGCTGCGCATTTGGTATGTCGCGGCCCAGCGGCTCTGCAACTTCGACTGTCGCTACTGTGTCTCAACCGGCGACTGGGCCAAGAGTAACCGATTCGACTGGCGCACAGCCCAAGACCGCGATGCTTTCACCGCGATCGTCGACTGGATCGGCACCCGACCGTACCCGGTGGACGTTCGCCTGGGCAGTCTCGGTGAACCCTTCGCCTCCCCGATATTCCTCGACCGCGCCGCCTGGCTCACCCGCCAGCCCGGCGTGCGGTTCGTGGAACTGCTGTCGAACGCTTCGCTGATCCAGCGCCGACTGCCGAGCTTGGAATCGCGCGCCAATCTCGGCAAGTTGTCGCTGTGGCTGACCTGGCACCAAGAGCAGATCAGCCTGGAGAAATTTATCGCCGCCGCGGCGTTCGCCCAGGACGCCTACGGCTGCTTCGTCGTGGTGAACACTTTGCTGTTCGCCGACCACGACACCACCACCATCGCGCAAGTGAAAGCCGCCTGCGTCGAGGCCGGACTGCGGTTCAATCTCGACCTCGGCTACGACCCGACAGTGCCCTCGGCCACCAGCGGCACCGATCTCGGAGCTGCTGTGCCCGTGCTGCGCAGCGGACGAAACGTCCTCGACGTTGTCGCGGCGTGCGGAGGCGACACCGAACTGACCCGCACCGCCCTCATCGGGTTGAGTTCGCCGCAGCACCGTCCGTGCCGGGCCGGCGCGGATTACGTGTTCATCGACATCCACGGCGATGTCTATCGCTGCTCGCGGTATGCCGCTCTCGGGCTGCACCGCTACGGCAACGTCCTCGACCCCGACTTCGCACTACGACTGCGCGAGAACACCTGGGCGCCATGCGAAGCCACCTCAGGATGCGCCAACAAAGAAGACTTCCTCAACCTGCGCGTGGCCGAGCAGCTACGCCCCACCGTCGTGCCCAGCCTCGGCTGGACCGAAGCCTGAACCCCACCGAATACCGCCACCGCAGAAAGCGATTCCCCCGTGCTGCTCACCGACATGACCTGGCCCGACTTCGCCGCCCGCGCCCAGACCACCCGTGTGATCCTCCCCATCGGGGCCATCGAGCCCCACGGACCTCATCTGCCGCTGGGCTCGGACACGATGATCAGCGATCATTTCGCCTCCCGTCTCGCCGCCGATATCGACGCGGTCATCGCCCCGAGCATCGGTTACGGCGTCGCGACTCCACCGCAACGACTCGGCGGTGACTTCCCCGGTGTCGTCGCGATCAGCGGGTCGACCTTCACTCAGCTCGTGACCGAAGTCCTGACCAGCCTGACCGAACACGGTGTGCGACAACACATCATCGTCAACTCCGCCATCGACAACATCAGCTTCCTGTGCGAAGCCGCCCGCGTGGTGACCACCGTCTTCCCTGGCACCCGGATCATGATCGTCAACTGGTGGGATGTTGTCGGCGAGGGCTTCCGCAACAGCCTGGCTCGCGAAACCGGCGTCGCGCGCAGCGATGACCACCACGCGGGCATGGTCGAATCCAGCCTGATCATGCACATCGCCCCCGACGCCACCCAACCGGAGTTGGCCGAATCCGATTCGACAGGTCTGGGACCGCGCCGGTTCCTCTATCACATGTTCCCCGTGCCTGCCGACGCCGCGACACCCTCGGGGATCGTCTACACCGCCCGTCAGGCCAGCGCCGACATCGGCGGTCGTGTCGCCGACCAGGTCGCTCGCGAAATGGCGGCTGCGGTCCGCCTCGAGTTCGACACCAGCTCGGCGCGGGTGTGAGAACAATGCATGCACCCGATGCGACGCACTTCCTGTTCTCCCCGTCTGCGACCTACCCCCGGCCGGTGGCGTGCCTGATCAACCGGGACGGCGAGATCGTCCACGCCTGGAGCAGCGGCCTCGACCAGCCTGACCCGGCAACCCGGCCGCCGAGCTACCTGCGCGGCTGGAACCACGTCGAGCTCGACACAGACGGCAATCTCTACGCCACAGTGCCGCTGCACTCGCTGCTGAAACTCGCACCGGACTCCTCACTGTTATGGCGCGCCGAGCTCCCCGTCCACCATGACCTGGCGCTCACCGCAACAGGCCAGGTCTATGTCCTCACCGAGCACCCCCGCCTGCTCGAGCACGAGGGTGAGCCGTTCGTGCTGCTCGACAATGCGATCGCCGTCCTCGACGGCACCGGCGCGCTCACCGCGAGGTACTCGCTGTTCGATCTGCTCACCACCAATCCTGCACTGTCGGCACTGATCACCAGCCACATCGAGCTCCGCCGACGTTCCCCACACCACCGCTCAACCTTGCGGATCTATCACGACCTCGCCATCGAAGACGTCTGGGCAGGGCATGAGGTTTCGCGGCTACTGCGGGAGGTGCCCGGTTCGCCCGCAGATGTCCTGCACACCAACACCATCGAGATTCTGGCCGCGCACCCGGACGGGTTGTGGGCCCAGGGCGACGTGCTGGTGTCGATGCGCGAACTGGACTGCATCGCCGTAGTCGACATCGAGGCCGGGGTTGTCCGCTGGTGGTGGGGTCCGGGCGAACTGTCCGGCCAGCACCAGCCGACGCTACTGCCCGATGGACATCTGCTGGTGTTCGACAACGGTCGACCCGACCGGCACTCCCGCGTCCTGGAACTCGATCCAGTGGACTCCACGATCTGCTGGCAGTACGTCGCCGACCCGCCACAGACCTTGTCGTCTCCGGTGGCCGGCGGTGCCGAACCTCTCGCGAACAGCAACGTCGTCATCAGCGACGCCCAGGGCGGGCGAGCACTCGAAATCACCCGTGACGGAACACTCGTGTGGGCTGTGGCAACAGTGACTACCACCGGCGAACGCGCCCAGTTCTATCGGATGGCCGCCGTCACCGGCCAGGTCGCCGCCGGGCTCGGATCGACCGCAGTGCAAGCCACGCAGAGAGCGCGCGAGATGTTGCGATGCGAACTACTCACCCACCGGAGGACGACATGATGATCAGCGTCATCATCCCCACGTTCAACCGGCCCGGCCCGCTGCATCGAGCCCTGCGCAGCCTGGCACGCCAGGAGATCACCGACTTCGAGGTCATCGTCGTCGACGACGGCGGCGAGCGCTCTGCACGACCAGTCGCCGACAGCTGGCGCACCACATTGCCGATCCGTTTGATCGAGGGCGACCATCATGGTGTCTCCCGCGCACGCAACACCGGATTGCACGCCGCATCCGGCGAATTCGTCGCCTTCCTCGATGATGACGACATCGTCTTTCCCCGGCACCTGCGCGCCGCCCACACCGTCCTGAACCGCGGTAGCGCCGATGCGGTCTATGGCGGGGCGCTGGTCAGTTCCCGATGGATCGAAACCACTCCTCGCCGCGCGCAGCGGCTCCCGCGCAAGGACTACGAGTTCGATCCCCGATTCTTGTTGATCGCGAACTACATTCACACCGGTTCGGTGGTGTGCCGCAACTTCTCCGACACCACTGCTCGGTTCGACGAATGGTTGTCGCACTGCGAGGACTGGGACATGTGGCTGCGCTTGCACCACGAGCTGGGTTATCGGTTCTCCTACCTGGGCGAGATCACCAGCGTCTATCACCAAGTCCCGCAATGCCGCGGCGCGGTGTCCACCGCCTATGCCAGCAGCCCGACACCGTTCACCCTGGCCCGCCGTCACCTGTTCGACGCCTGGGACAGTACCGATCAGCAGATCAGCGACTACCGCGGCTGGTTCAACGACTTCGACGCCCGTCTCGACCGACGCATCGAACACGGCCGACCGATCCCGAACCACATCTTCGAAACCGCCGTGCGCGCGCTGCAATCGCGATTCGCCCACGGCGAACCAGCCGACCGCGCGCTGCTGGAAACCCTTCTCCCCCAACATCACAGCTCCCACCGATACACCGCCGAAGTCAGGTGAACCGATGCCCGCCGATCCCGTCGCCACCTCCTATGACCGCCATGCCTCAGCGTTCGCCGCCGAAGCCGCCCACAGCGCCTACAACGCCCACTACGATCGCCCGGCCGTGCTCGAGCTGCTCGGCGACCTCACCGACCGTGTCGTGCTCGACGCCGGATGCGGTCCTGGCCTCTACGCCACCGAACTGCTCGCCCGCGGCGCTCACGTCATCGCCTTCGATCAGAGCGCCAACATGATCGCCCTGGCCCGCCGCCACGCCACTGAACAGCTCAGCGTCCGCCAGCACGATCTCACCCAACCCCTGTACTGGCTGGCCGAGAACTCCATCGACATCTGTTTGCTCGCTTTGGTTCTCCACTACATCGAGGACCGGATCACCCTCCTGCGGGAACTACGCCGCGTCCTGCGTCCGGGCGGTCACTTGATCATTTCCACCAGCCACCCCACCGCCGACTGGCTCGCCGCCGGCGGCAGCTACTTCGACACCGGATGGGTCCAACAGCAGTGGTCCTGCGGCATCACCCACCGCTTCTGGCGCCAACCCCTGCACGCGTGGTGTTCGGAATTCACCGCAGCGGGCTTCACCATCGAGGCGATCACCGAACACCAACCCACCCCCGCGATGGCCCACACCCATCCCGCCGAACACCAAACCCTCACCCGGCAACCAGGGTTCATCGCCTACCGACTCACCACACCGGCAACCAGCACCACCGGGGACGCCTGACGTGCCAGAATGCGCCATGGTCACAAACCCGGGGCGTCCCGTGATCGCCGTCGTCAGCGGACCACCCGGGGCAGGCAAATCCACCCTCGCCCATGCCCTGGCCACCGAACTCGGCGTGCCGGCCATCATCCGCGACGAGATCAAACAGGGCATGGTCCTGGCCACCGCCACCGATGAGCCCAACTACGACGGCCTCAACATCCCTGCACTCGATGCTTTTTTCGCAGTCCTGACCGTGCTGGCCCGCGCGGGTGTCAGCGTCGTTGCCGAAGCCGCGTTCCAGGACAAGCTCTGGCGACCCAACCTGATGCCGTTGACCGAGTTCGCCGAGATCCGCGTCATCCACTGCACCGCACCTGCGGAGGTCCTGCACGAGCGCATCGCCCGCCGGGCACGAACCGATCCACACCGCAGAGCCCACGCCGACCGCGACCTCCTCGCCGAGATCGCCAGCGGAGCTCGCGCGGCCGACACCTTCGTGCCTGTGCAGATAGAGGCCGCCGGTTTAGTGGTCGACACCACCGAGGGATACCGACCCGGGTTGCAGGCGATCACCGAGTTCGTCAGCAAGGCGGCTGCTGCCAGGGATCTGGGCTGACAGACTGCTGCGGTGGGAAATGCAGCCGCACCTGCTGGCTCCCCACACCGCCAGCGTGAACACTAGCTCTCCGGCAAGCCGAAATCCGCTGTAATAGAGCAGCATTCACCGTCGTCGAGTCTGAAAGTGATGCAGCACAGTTAGACTCGCCTCGGGGTCGCCGCGCATCGTACCGAACGGCTCGTTCGGGTTATCGGGCGTGATCGATGCAGCCCACGCCGCTCCACACCCCTCCTAGGATCGGCGTCGCGGCGCGGGGCGGTACTCACACCTGCTCGGGTACCAGCCCTCCCCAGGCCCCCCTCACCGCGCCCTGCGGTGGGCGTGCAGGCAGCCGCCGCGTATTCAGAACAGCTGATCAGGTCGTGGCCTGCGGTGCGCCGGTCGCGTTTTGCGGTCGAGCACTGCCGCGATTTGGTCGTCGACGTCTTGGAGTTGGCGTTCCAGCAACGCCCGATCCGGCCCCCGAGCCCCGCTGAGGTCGGCGAGTAGTTCATCGCGGTCGCCCCGTAGTTCAGCCAGCTTGCTGTCGATGATCTCGGCCCGTAACCGGTCGATCTCCTCTTCCTCGGCCATGACCCGAACCTACGCCGCGCCCGGCCACCCAGCACCAGATTCCTGCCGGGACTGTCGCTGCCCTCACCCCGGCTCCCCGTCCTGCCACCTGTCTCCCGAGGAGTACGCGCATGCCGCCGTCTGCCCGCACGCTCGATCCCGTCGCGCTCATCACCGCCCTGCCCGCAACTCTGGGCCGCACCCCGCATCGGTCGGTGGTGTTCGCTCTGTTGGCCTCCGACGAGGCCGGTGCCCCGACGGTGATGGTCGGGGCGGTCCGCTTCGACATCGACATCGATATCGCGATCCGCGGTCGTCTCGCCGACAGCGAGATCGCTGTTGAACTGGAGCGCCTGAGTGCCGGTCCGGGCTCGGCGGGTGTGGTGGCGGTGATCGTCGATGACCGCGTTTCGGCCACCCATGGCCGCGCCCGCGACAAACGTCGCCAACGCCGCATGCTCGATCGGCTCCGCCACCGGCTGGCCGGAACCCCGGTCCGCGTGTTGAGCTGGTGGGCGGTGACCGCGATCGTCGAGGGCGCACCGTGGCACAGCCTCGACTGCCCGCAATGCCACGGACGGCTGCCCGCACCCCCCGTAGCTCGCGCGACCTCCGCCGGAGAGTCCCTCGAACCGGACCCGGCGCTGCGCCGGCGAGTCAGTGCCGCGATGCCCGGCGCGATCGCCGCGGATCACCGATTGCGCGGCGCGGCAGAACAACCCGGTGATCGGGTCCTTACCGCGCTGGTGCTGCGTGTGTTCGAGTTGCTGCGGCGCTCGGCGGTGCACGATCTCTCGCCGGATCAGCTGGCCGAACTCGGTATCGCGCTGCGCTATCCGCAGGTGTCGGCGGTCATGAAGGCGTTGCCGCTGTATCCGTGCGCGCAGACCGCCGAGCAGATGTGGATGCTGCTGACCCGCGCATTGCCCGAACCATATCGAGCCGAACCCGCGGCACTGCTGGGGTTTTCGCTCTACGCCCGCGCCGGGTCTCACGCTCTTGCCCGCCGCGCACTGGACATCGCGCTCGGCACCGAGCCCGATCATCGCTTCGCCCGCACGATTTCGCGCGCCTTGGGCACCACGACGCCATCGGTACCTCTGCGCAGCGTCGTCTGGGACGGCATCGCGGACGCGATCAGGCTCCGGATCGATCTTGCCGCCCAAGCCACTATCCCGGAGGTACAACCGTGACCAGCATCGACCGGCGGCGCGCCCTGTGGGCGGTGCTCTCGCGCCGGGCCTCCAGCGACCCGGCCTCCTACCTGTCGCTGATCCAGCGGCTGGGCCCCGACCAAGCCGCCACCGCGATCCTGAACAACCTCATCGACGAGCTGTACGAGGGACAGTGGGCAGGCGCGTTCGAATGCGCTATCCACGATCTCGAACGCATCGAGCGCCTCGGTGGCCGGTTCGTCATCCCCGGCGACCCCGAATGGCCGGCCAATCCGCTTGCCAACATGTCCGACTTCGACGCCGCCCCGGAGTGGATGGTGCCGGCCGGACTGTGGGTGCGCGGACGGCCCTTGAACGAGGTTCTGCGACCGGCACTGGCCGTGGTCGGTGCCCGCGCGAGCAGCACCTACGGCGAACACGTCACCGGCGAGATCGTGACCGCCGCAACCAGCCACGGGTGGACAATCCTGTCCGGTGGCGCCTACGGCGTCGACGCTGCCGCCCACCGGGCTGCCCTGGCCTCGGGCGGTGTGACGGTGGCGGTCATCGGGGGCGGGCTCGATCGCGCTTACCCGCTCGAACACCAGGCGCTGTTCGAGCAGATCGCCGACACCGGCGCGCTCATCTCGGAGTACCCGCCCGGCGTCCGCCCGCAGAAGACGACGCTGCTCGCCCGCCACCGGCTGATCGCGGCCCTGTCGCGCGCCGTGGTGGTCGTCGAAGCCGGTCTGCGCGCCAGCAGCCGAGCCACCACCGAGCGTGCGGCGCGCATCGGGCGTCCGGTCTTCGCCGTCCCGGGCCCGATCACCTCGGCGACTTCACGCGGCTGTCACGAACTCATCGCCGCGCGACAAGCCCAATGCGTCACCAGCACCGAGCAACTCATCACAGCGCTGTCCGCACTGCTCGCCGAAACCCCCTAGCGGCCAGACGAACTCCACCACGACAGCACCACCACCCCGCGCTCGCAGCGCCGACGTGCTCGACCGCAGCCACATCACCACGTCGGCCACCCACCCGATTTCGTCGCAGTCCATTCGTAGAGAGGAACATTCGCATGTCCAAAACTCGCCCGGTCCACACCGTCGACCGCACCGAGTACGAGCGCCTCCAGCACACCGGTCTTGCCGGTTCGGTCGATGCCATCCAGGTCCCCGCGGTGCTCGAACACTGGCGCGAGGTCTACCCGGAATGGTCGGGGCAGCACTGGGCCTACACCGCCGACGACCACGACATCTTGTACCTGCACCCGCTCGAGGTGACCCGTCGTCGCTCTTCCTGACCCCTCCGATCCGCTCTAGTACGAACAAGGAGTCCGCATGCCCGCAACCGCAGTAGTGCCCGAAACCGAAACCGACCGCGCCACCACCACACTGACCGTCGTTCCCGACGCCATCGACACCGACGACCACCTCGAGGCGACGACCACCGGTGAGTCCAGTGATCTCCCGGCCGATCTGCCCGAGATCGACGCCAAGTGGGTACGTGTCGCCGATGTCGTCCTGGCTGACAACGTCCGCAAAACCTTCGACCTGGCCGAGCACCCCGAACAGGTCGCCGCGATCAAGGAATTCGGGGTCCGCGACCCGATCAACGCCACCCGCGAAGCCGACGGGAGCATCGTCGCCTACGACGGCCAGCTGCGCCTGCTCATCGCGGCCGAGGTCGGCCTCGAGTACGTGCCGGTATTCATCACACCCGCACCCACGGGCATCTCCGACAAAGAGCGCGAGATCAGCCGCACCCGCGACCAGCTGATGTTCAACGACCGCCGGGTCCCGCTGACCAAGGGTGACCGAGCCCGCGGCATCGCCTACATGCTCGACCTCGGCGCGAAACCCACCCGGATCGCACGCGAGTTGCAGATGAAACGCGACGAGGTCAAGACCGCCGCCAAGATCGGAGCCTCACCGACCGCCCGCGATCTGGCCGACGGCCACCAATTCAGTCTCGAACAGCTCGCGATCATCGGCCACTACGAAGCCCTCGGCGACACCGACGCCGTGCAACGGTTGACCAACAGCGCGGGCTACGCCTTCCGGTATGAAGCCCAACGCATCGTCAAGGAACACGACGCGGCGCGCGCGACGCTACACGCGTCGGTGCCCTACGGCGCGCGCGGATTCGGTGTACTCACCGCCGAACCCGACACCACCGGCGAGGACCCGCAGTTCCTGCCCGCCGAACTCTTGGTCGACGCCGAGGGCAGCCCGCTCACCGTCGCGCATGTCGACGCCGACCCGTCACGATATGTGGTGTACCTCGAACGCGAGGACGCCACCGATCTGGTGAACAAGGCCACCGGGGAGATTGTCGAGCGCAGCGCCGTCGACTGGACCACCAAGGACGATGCCGAGGCCACTGCTGAGCCCGGGTTGCTGCACGTCGCCCAGGTCGAGGAACGAGAGCGCTGGACTCCGCTGATCTACCTTCCTGCCCGGCTGCTCACTGAGAGCGGCCTGCACCTGCAAGCACCGGCCGTCGACGAGGCCGCGCAAGCCGCCGCCGCGATCGAGGCGCAGCGAGCCGCCGAAGCACGCGAGGACGCCCGGCAGGCGCGGCGGCGGGTGATCGAGTTGAACAAGCGCGGCGATGCCGCCAACAAGCGCCGCGACGAGATCGTGAAGGAGTTCCTGGAGCGGCGGACCCCACCGACCAAGGCAGCGAAGTTCGTGGCCGAGGCCATCGCCCGCAGCCTGGACTTGCACGATCTGCGCAAGGTGCTGCATTGGCTCGGTGCCGGCGGCAGCCGCGAGAACCTGCTCGCCGCAATCGAAACCGCCACTCCACAGCGCGCGTGGGTGATCGTCATGGCGATGATCATGGCCCAGCACGAGGTCGTGATCGGCAAATCGCTGTGGCGCGACGCGGGCGCCAGCACTGGCCGGTACTTGAAGTTCCTCGCCGAGGTCGCCGCGAACAACGACTTCGCGTTGCTCGATGTGGAGCAGGCCGCCGTCGGCGAGATCGATTACAACGACATCGATCTCGCCGCCTGAGGGCCGTCCATCCCACCCGCACAACAGTTTTCAGGAAGGACTGCCCATGTCCGCCGGCGATACCGTCATTACCCACATCGGGAATCTGACCGCTACGCCCGAGCTTCGTTTCACCCCAGCCGGGGTGGCGGTGGCCAGCTTCACCGTCGCGGCCACTCCACGGGTTTTCGACCGAGCCACCAATGGGTGGAAAGACGGTGCGCCGTTGTTCCTTCGCTGCAACCTCTGGCGCGAGGCGGCCGAGAACCTCGCCGACAGTGACCTGCCAGCCGGGGCGCGGGTGATCGTGTCCGGGCGGCTCAAGCAGCGCTCCTATGAAACCCGCGAGGGCGAGAAGCGCTCCGTGTTCGAGCTCGAGGTCGACGAGGTCGGGCCCTCGCTGCGCTGGGCCACCGCGAAAGTGAACCGCAAGTCCGGCCGAAGCAGCAACAGCGGCAACGGTTTCGGGCGCGCGCCGATCTCGGCAGCGGTCGCCGCGGTCGAGACCGAGGCCGGTACACGTGAGGAGCGCGAGGCGTGGGAGGTGCCGGTCTTCGCCGGGCCTAACCCGTTTACCGACCGCCTCGCCAGCTGACCGACCCGCTACCCCGCAGTCGGGGTCTCGGCACACCCTCGTGCCGAGACCCGGCCCTGTCGAGCAGAACAGGTTGAGATGAACAGACTCCAGTTGTGGTTTCCGGTGCGCGAGATCGCACCGCTGGCCGAACACGCGATGAACTCCCCCTACCACGCCAACCCTTTCACCGAGCCAGGCCAGCACTGCCCGCCCGCACTCGTGCTCGCGCGAGACGACGGGGTGTACCTGTTCAGCAACGGCTACCCGCGCCAAGTCGCGCCGGATCTCGTTCCGCCGCGCTGGGGCGTCCGGCACGTACGCGCGGCCTCGGTGGACTTCGGCTCGGTCGAGGACGGGCACGGCGATGACTTCGCCGACTACCTCGACCTGACCAGCGAAAGCGAAAGCGACCGCGTGCCGTTGCATCGACTCATCCGCACCTACGCCCGCGTCGAGGCGTGGATGACCCTGTCGGTCTCACCCCGCGGAATCGTGGTCGGCTTCCAGCGATCCGGGCCCGAGACCGACTCGGCTCGAAATCAGAAGGGGCACTTGTGAGCAACGTCGTCGACCTATGGTTCCACCTGCCCGAAGTCCTTCCCCTGTCACGGCATGCGATGGACGCCGACGAGAACAAGATCTTCGTCGATAGTCCCGGTCCAGTCACGGTTCCGGTCGATCCGACGTTGCTGCTGGTCGTAGCCGACGGGGTGTATCTGATATCGACCGGCTGGCCGCGTCTTCCCGCCGACCCCGCTCGGCCGGCGGCGGGCAGTTTCCGCGTCTATGCCCACGGGTTCGGTCCAGGCAGCGAGGCGGCGTTGGGCTCGACCCCGATCGGCGGCCGACACTTCGTGGAGCACCTGGTCCTCACCGACACCTCCGACGGGCACGACGGCACCGACGACATTCAGCTCCAGCACGAGATCAGCAAATACGCCGAACTGGGTGGCTGGATGGTGGTCACCTTCCGCCGTGACGGGTTCGAGATCTCTTATCGGCGCGACAACCCGAACTGAGTTCACGAACGAGGGGTTGGGTGCGGGGGCGGGGTGCTGGGCTGGGGTGGGCCCAGCCGCTCGAGGGCTGCCAGGCCATCACCCGCCACGCCACGGGCCCGCGCCCGGCACCCACGAATCTCCCAGCGCGACGTCGCTAACGACCGTGCCGGTTGGGTTGGTGTGCGCGGAGATTCGCGTGTGCACGCTTTGGCGCGTTCCCGCGTCGTGTCGGGCGCTGTCCTGGCCGGGTCGCCCTCGGCTGGGCCCACCCCAGCCCGGCACCCCGCGTTTGGTGAAAAGCGTCGGCTTCCAGCCCGCCGAGGTGCCGCAGGCATAGCTCTCTTCACAGACAGGAGCTTCACCGTGTCCGACACTCAGTCCTTCCTCTCCGCCATCGACGACCTCCACGAAATGTTCTCCCTCGACCGCCGTACCGCCGTCGAGTTGTTTCCCGACGCACTCGCTCTGGCCACCGACGAGGACCGCGCCTTCCTCGATGAGCTTGTGGAGCTGTTCACGCTGTATCCACGCGAATCGGTGCTGCGCCGTCTGGAGGCACGCTGGCGCGAAGCCGACCGCGTCGGTGACGAGACGGTGAAGGCGCGACTCGTGGCGCTGGTACCCGACAGCGATCCCGGTCTCTACCAACGCGATCGCTCCGATGCGGTGTTCGTCGCCGAGCAACGCGCGCGCCGTAACGGCACCACTCTCGAGGCCGAGCACGCCAACCTCACCGCGTCGCTGCTCGCCGCCGAAATGCCACGCCAGTCGATCCGCACCTGGCGCAACCCGCCCGCCCGGCTCACCGCCGCGCCGAGCCGCGAAGTCGACAAATCGCGTATGACTGCGCGCCAGATCGCCGCGCGCAGCGCCGCGCGTGGCAGACGCCGCCCCGCGCCGGTCGAGCCGCCGATCGTGTCCACCTACGTCGCCGAGCACCTTTTCGTCGACACCCAGGCCCGTGAGGAGGCTCAGGCTCGAGCGCGCGTCGCCGAGCTGACTGCACGCGGGTTGATCAGCGAGGCCGCCGCGCGCCGGGGCTGGATTCCCCGCACTCCGGGTGAGTTGCCGCCGCTGCCCGCCGATCTCGCGCGTCAGCGTTGGGAACACACCTACTGCGGCTATGTCGCCGACCAGCACAACCGCGATCGCGCCCTGGATGGCAGCGCGCCGATCCCCACCGAGGACGCCCTCGACTACGCCGGAGCCCGCACCCAACTGGCAGAGGGTGCCGACCGCCGCGCCCGGATCCCGTTCCAGGGCAACGCCCGCGACGACTTCGACGGCGCGATGATCCCGGTCTCGGGTTGGCGGTGCGTGTCCTGCTTCATTGAACGCCCCACCGCCGACCAGTATCTCGTGCACAGCCGCGGCGGGCAGATGCTCAGCGACGACGGCCTGTGCGACTGCTGTCGCGCCGCCGACCGCCCCGGCCTGCCCGCCTTGACCGGCCGCTACACCGCCCGCGACCTCGCCCGCACCTACTGCCGGTTCTACGCCGAGCACTACCCCTCCGCTGCCCGCGCTCTGCTGGCTGAGGTCCGCCGCCGCGCACCGCAGTGGCTGACCGAGATCATCGATCAGTTCCTCACCGCGCACCCGGTCTTGCCCGGCGCACCCGAGCCTGTCGCCGAATCCGCCGTCGCGGCTACCTCGCCGCAGTCGCAGTCGCGGCGGCGTACCGAACCGGAACTGCCCGAAGGGATGCGGCGCGGCCGGTGTGAGGGCTGCACCGAGATCAAACCTGTGCACAACGCCGACGGGTTCTGCACCCAATGCTGGGTCTGGCTCGAACTCGACAAGGCCGCACCGCGTCAACGCCGCGCGGCCTGACCTACACCGACTGTTCTGAGGGCGGGTCACCACATCCGGTAACCCGCCCGCTGCTGTTCTCAGGTCCGTCGCGGTGTCCATCCCGCGGCGGACCTGTCTCCCACCTCCGCTGCCCGCACTCCTGTGGGGCATCATGCTCGCTCGGCGAATCCTCATCACCGGCTCACGCACGTGGATCGATCGGCCCATCATCCGCGCCGCCCTCGCCGAGGTCTGGTCACCGGAAACGATTTTGGTTTCCGGGGCGTGCCCGCGCGGCGCGGACGCGCTCTGTGAGGCGTGCTGGTCACATTGGGGTGGCCGCGTCGAACGCCACCCCGCCGACTGGCGCACCCACGGGCGCGCGGCCGGGTACGTGCGCAACCGGGCGATGGTCGAACTCGGGGCCGATGTCTGCCTGGCGTTCATCCGCGACGACTCACGCGGTGCCAGCCACACCGCCTCCCTCGCCCGCAGCGCGGGCATCCCCACCCGAATCTTCCGCCATCCCTGACCCGCCGCGCCCCGCTTGCTGCGCCGGTCCCACGACCGATGGCACCCTGTGCCGCCGCCGCGCTGAACGGCCACTCCGGAAAGTTCCCGCCTCGCCGTAATTCTCCCGAAGCTCCCCTGCAACACCTCCACCATTTCCCTCGCACACACCCAACACACGCACCTCCCCCTCACCTCGCACTCTCTCACCATCAACTACACCTCGCTCAAAATCACTCATTACCCCCACCCCCACACTCCCTCACGCCCCTTCACAACAAGCAGACCTCTTACACCTCGGATAACGATTACATAACGACCAGTATGTTTGCCTCAACCGTCAAAGATGTTGTCACTCCGATCTATTCACAAATAGCCTGGAGTTCGGTCCGATGGATGTGTGACCGCGACACTGCACAAAGTTGTCGCAGGCAACGGATACCTGTACTACCTGCGCAAAGTCGCCGCCAACGATACGTCGTCGCGCGGGCGCGCCAGCCTGGCCGACTACTACTCCGTCCACGGCGAAGCCCCCGGCACCTGGTACGGCAAAGGCCTGGCCGCATTGGACCTCTCACCAGGTGACGAAGTTACCGAAGCGCAGATGGAATCGCTGTACGGGCTCGGCCGCCATCCCAACGCGAAAGACATCGAAGCACGCGTCATCGACGAGGAAATCGGCAAGGGGGCCAAGCTCAAAGACGCGATCCGTGCGGCCGAGAAAAAAGCACGCCTCGGTGCACCATTTCCAACCTATTCCGACAGCACCGCCTACCGGAAACGATGCGCGCAAGCCTACGAGCTCTACAACATCGCCGGCGGCGGTGAGCCCGATGATGATCTCCCCGAACACATTCGCGCGCAGATCCGCACCGAAGTCGCGACCGAAATGTTCACCGAACAATACGATCGCGCACCGTTGGACAGTCGCGAACTGTCGAGCTGGGTGGCGCGTAACTCGCGGCCGAAATCGACCGCGATCGCCGGGTACGACCTCACTTTCTCACCGGTGAAATCGTTTTCGGCGCTGTGGGCGGTGGCCCCGAAAGCCGTGGCGGAGCGCATGGAGGCCGCGCACCGGGCCGCGGTCGATGTCGCGATCGCCTGGATCGAACAGCACGCGACCTACACCCGCCTGGGTCGCGGCGGGATCCGTCAGGTCGACGTCGAGGGCCTGGTCGCGAGCCGCTGGCTGCACCGGGAGAGCCGCGCGGGTGATCCGGACTGGCACGAACACGTGTTCATCGCCAACCGGGTGCGTACCCTGGACGGGTTGTGGCGCACCCTCGACAGCGCACGATTCTACGAGGTGGCGGTCACCGCTTCCGAGATCTACAACACCGCTCTGGAGCTGTTCGGCGAGGACATGGTGGGTCTCGAGTTCGCCGAACGTCCCGGGCAGGACCCGTCCAAACGTCCGATCCGGGAAATCGTGGGCGTTTCGGCTGAGCTGTGTGAGCACTGGTCCAAGCGCGACAGCGCGATCACCGCCCGCCTCGGGCAGCTCACCGTGGAGTTCCAGCGCACGTTCGCACGCGAACCCACCACCGGCGAGGTGTGGGATCTGGCCGAACGCGCCACCCTGGAAACCCGTCCAGCCAAACAGCATTCGCGCTCACGGGCACAGGAACGCGCCGATTGGCGCGCCGAAGCGGTCACGGTGCTGGGTGGGCGAACGGTGCTGGCGAACATGGTTTCCGCAGCGCTGAACCCGCTGCGGCGGCCTCGCCCGATCGCCGATGAGGCGTGGATCGCGCGCACCGCGCAGGCGGTGGTGGCCATCGTATCCGAGCAGCGCTCGACCTGGCGGGCCCATCACATCTGGTCGGAAACGCAACGACAACTGCGCGGCCAGATCCGTTTGCGTGACTATCACCGTGTCGCCGAAGCCGTCGTCGCAGCGGCCTTGGCACCACCGCAGGTGCTCGCGCGCGAGGATCCCGACCTCACCGCAGAGCCCGGATTGCGCACGACACCAGCAGCTTTCGCGCGCCATGACGCTCAGAGTGTGTATGTCCGTGCGGGATCGCAGGTCTACACCTCTGCCGAAGTCCTGGCCACCACCCAGCAGCTCATCGACCTCGCCGTGGCCCCCGGTGGCCGCACCATTCCCGCCGACGTCCTCGCCGAGGCGGTGCGCGCCTACAACCAGGCCAATCCCGGCGAGCAGCTCAACGCCGGGCAGATCGCGGTGGTGCAGGGTTTTGCGAACTCGCCGATGCGGATAGCGACGGTGGAGGCTCCAGCCGGCACCGGCAAGACCACCGCGATGCGGGTCTTGGCGCAAGCGTGTGCGGCCAGCGGCGGCACCGTGCTCGGGCTGGCGCCTACCGCATCGGCCGCCGCCCAACTCAGCGCCGCCACCGGAGTGCGGGTCGAAACCGTCGACAAGCTCCTGCATGTCCTCGAACGCCACACCCCCAGCATCGAAAACCTTGCTGGTCAAGGTGATCGGCCACCGCCCCATTTGCCGCAATGGGTGCTCCAGATCGATCACACGACGATGGTGATCGTCGACGAGCACGTCAAGATCGGCGACCGGAAACGGTTGCGGCTGTTGCAGTTCCTCACCGCCCGCGACGCGACGATCCGCTGTCTGGGCGATCCCCGTCAGCTGTCCTCGATCGAGGCCGGTGGCGCGCACGCCGACATGAGCGAGGCCAGCGGTGAAGCCGTGCTGAGCCTGTCCCATGTTGTTCGCTTCGCGTCCCATGGCGAGGCATCAGCGAGTCTGATGCTGCGCGAGGGCGATCCGGCCGCCCTGGGCTACTACCTCGATCACGGCCGGATCCATTCCGGCAGCGCCGCCACGGTCCACGACGACGCCTACACCCGGTGGATCGCCGACTATCTGGGCGGGCGGGACACGATCATGCTGGCCCGCATCCACACGATCGTCGACGAACTCAATCGCCGCGCCCGCGCCGATCGCCTCGCCCGCGCCGGCGCACCCACCGGGCCGCAAACCGTGCTCGCCGATGACCTGTATGCCTCGGTCGGCGACACCATCGTCACCCGCCACAACAACCCGCGCCTGCAACTGCCCGATGGGGATTGGGTGCGCAACGGCTACCGCTGGATCGTCACCGCGGTCGGCGCCGACGGCAGTTTGCAGGTGACGCACCTACGAGCCGGGCGTGAACTCGGGCAGAGCGTGAGCCTTCCGGGCGATTATGTGCGCACCCAGGTGCGGCTGGGGTATGCGACGACGATCGATTCCGCCCAGGGCGTGACCGCCGATACCTGCCACGTCGCCCTCACCGGCGCGGAGACCTTGCCCCAGCTCTATGTCGCGATGACTCGCGGCATCTACGCCAACCACCTCTATGTCCCGACCGCCCTCGAAGCCGCCGAAGGCGCCTATTACACCGAACCGGCGGTGTTTCCACGCACGGCTGTGGAGATCCTGTTACGAATTCTCGGACGTGAGGGCCGCCAGCAGTCCGCGCACACCGAGCACCGCGACGCCCTGGACCCGGTGCGCCGGATCGGACGCGCCCTCGACATCTACCTCGACACCCTCGGCCTAGCCGCTGAAAACGCGCTCGGCACCGGCACACTCACACGCCTGGATCAGGCCGCCGAGGCGATCTATCCCGGCTTGAGCGACTGTCCCGCCTACCCTGTTCTTCGCCAGCACCTGGCGATACTGGCGCTGCGCGGACGCGATCCGTTCACCGCGTTGGGCGTCGCTGCCGCCGAGCGGGAACTCGACAGCGCCGTCGATGCCGCCGCGGTCCTGGATTGGCGGCTCGACTCGACCGGCAGCCACTCCGCCCGCGGAGGGCCGCTGCCGTGGGCGCACGGCCTGCCTGCCGGCCTGGACACCGCCGCCGATCTGGCACCGCTGCGGGCGCGGGCGCGGATCGTCGCCGAGCTCGCCGCTCAAATCCGTGCCGACGCTGCGCAATGGTCCGCAGCGGCCGCACCGTATTGGGCGCGCCCACTCGCCGGAGCCGATCCGGCGCTGCTGGCCGAGCTGGCGGTGTGGCGAGCCTCGCTGCATCTCGACGACCGCGACCTGCGACCCACCGGACCCCCACGCCACACCGTTCTCGAACGAAGCCATCAGCGACGCCTCGACGACCGCGTCCGCAACGCGGTCGGTGACCTCACCCGGCCCGTCAACCGCTGGGCCCCGCTCGCCCGAACCCTGGAACCGCGCCTGACCGCCGACCCGTACTGGCCTGTGCTCGCGGACAAAATCGACCTCGCCGATCGCGCTGGAATCGACATCACCGCCCGGCTGACCGAGGCCGCCGAAATGCGTCCGTTGCCCGATGACATGCCCGCCGCGGCCCTGTGGGCGCGTCTGGAACTGGACCCCTCCGCCCTCGACCATCACATCGATGTGCGCCCGGACTGGACAGAGAGCCTCCACGAAGTCCTCGGCGCCGAGAGCGCCGAACGCGTCATCGCCGACCGTGGGTGGGCGCGCTTGGTCGCGGTTGTCGACCACGGAATCGCTGCTGGCTGGGACCCGCGCGATCTGCTGGCCACCGCACACGAGCTGCTCCTCAGCGCGCAATCCAACCAGGGCGCCGCGCTTCGCCCGGACCAACTCACCGCCGCACTCGCCTGGAGGGTCGATGCCCTTCTACGCCCCCAATCCCCCTTCACCGCAGCCGAATACGACATCCCCACCGAAAGCGAGCCCACAACGATGCAGAAGTCCGATGCCCCAACGGCAGGCGAACCCGAGCCCGACCCCCCGCCGGAACCGCCGCCCGATCTATCCCATCGCGCACCGCACCGCCCGGATATCGGTCTCGATCACAGTGTCGCCGAGATCGCCGCGCTCTTCCAGGCCGGCCACATCCGCGCCGCCAGTCTGCGGTTCGCCGATCTCACCGCCGCGGCCACCGCAGAGCAGCGCGACATCATCACCCGTGTCGCCGAAACCCTCTACCGCTACGCCTATCCCGTCGCCCGCGCGCATCTGCGCGACGCGGCCCACCGGTTTCCCGAGCACCGCGCGCTGATCGAAGCGTGCACACCCCGCGCGGACCCGCAGGTCTATCAACCCGACACGACTTCAGCCGAGCCCGGGTACCAGCGCCGCCGCCGTCACGAAGCCGCACGCGACAACCCCAACCGGACGTTCACGCCGACACCACGCACCGAGCCCGCGCCCGAGGACGAGCACACAACCCCGGTGGTCTCCGAATACGTCGAACACCGTCACGAGGTCGATGACGAGCCCACCGAACGGCCGATGCCCGCGGGCTTTACCCACCATTACCGCAACAGCGCACCCGATCTCGAGCGTGATCTGCACTGCGACGCAGGCGGCTACAGCCTCGATTACGACCGCACCGCGCTCGCCGAGAGCCGAACGTTGCCGTGTGTTTCGTGCGGGCTCGAACGCCCCGAGGTCGACAATCCCACACGCATCCGGCCGCGCAGTGACGACGGACTGTGCGGGGAATGCCGCGCCGAAAACATGCCCGGTATCCCCGACCACGACCCCGCCGAGATCATCCGCGCCCGCTGCGATCACATCGCCGCCATCCATACCCCCGCCGAAACACGTGCACTGCTGCAACGAGACTGGCGTATCGGCAGCCCCGTCACCCGCGCCAGGATCAAAGACTGGGTCACCCGAAACCCGTTCCCGGAACCCGATCCCGTCCTCGACGAGCTCGGCCGGCTCAGCGATTCCGAACTGCGCCAGGCTATCGACGACCTCGCGCATCGGATCGCGATGTCGGGCACCGACGAATTCCTCTTCGCTCCCTACACCGAGCCAGTGCCCGACCCAGCCGAGGAGCGTGTGCGTCGGCAAAGGCAGCAAGACCTCGTCACCCAGGCGATCGAGGCCGAGGCGGCCTATCGGTCCGCCGAACGCGCACACAGGAGTGCCGAGTCCGATCTGGCCGGCCTGCGTGCCGAACTCGACGACACACCCGGACGTCGGCGTGGTCAACGCCGAGACCTGACGACTCAAATCGCAGAGGCTCAACGCAACCACGCAGCGACCATCTGCACCCGCAATGAGGCTCGATCCGCAGCCCGCAACGCATGCCGCGACGCCGAACTGATCGCCGGTCCGCGACAACAATGGCAGCAGATACTGGATGCGCAGCAACAACCACTTACCCCAGTCCCCGCATCAGGTCGGGCTTCTCGTGCACCGGACGACCCGCACAGCACGCGCTTGACCGAGTTCCAACGCCAGCTCGACGAGCTCGAGAACGAGCGACAGCGCCGCACCCAGCTCTCTCCTGAGCAGACCGACCGGGAACACACAATGCGCCAGCACGTCGCCGAGCACCGCATCGAACCCGCCGATGACGTAGACACCCAGGTCGATATCCGCGACCCCGATCACGACCTCGGTCTGTGACACCCGCCTCCAACGGTGTCGGCACATGCCGCGGACAACCCCGTGCCCCTGCGAACTACCACGTCCCACCAGTCCATACCGAGGGAAGCTGCGTGATCGGCGATGTGCCGGTATGCATCCTCATCGTCTACGAGGTCGAGGCTGCTGAGTAGTTCATCGAGCTCCATGCCAGCCAAGGCCTGCATACGGTTCAGCGATCTGTCAGATAGCCAGCTCAGCTTCCAGATTCCCGAATTGTCGGCGCGGTAGGCGTATTCGGGGGTGACGGAGCTGGTCAGCGACCGTTCAGTGGCGTAAATCGTCATCGCGATCCGCGACCTCCCCTACGCTGTCGGCCGCCGACGCTTCGGCTGGACCGTTTGATTCGAGTGTGCCTTCTCGACGCTGCACGCGCAGTTGCAGGCTGCAAGGCCCGCCTGCACCAGCTGCGCGAGAAATCCTCCGATCGCCAGCACCAGCAAGATCGCCGCTACGCTCATCGCCTCTCTGTTTCTTCACCGTTTTGTGTTCAGTGCGGTGGAGGTGACCGAGCGTGAACTCCCTGGCAAAATTCTTGAAGCTCCGGGTCTGTTGGCCGAGGCCGACGCCTACACCTGCCTGACCCACGACGCCGTGCTCACCGCGACCCGCGCGATCCGGCTGGCCAACGCACCCAACCGGCTGCCGGGAACCGGTGACGTGCTCGGCCAACTCCGCAACATCAACGGCAACTACACAATCCAAGGCTGCAGCGGCAACTTCGAATTCACCACCACCAGCAACGGCGCACCCCTGGGCACACCGGTCCAAGTCCTCACCGTTCCTTAACGACACCGCACCGGCGGCAATGCTCGTCATTCCGCCGGTATCCGGAAATCAATCGAGCAGCGTCGACACGGTTCTGGCGGGTCTCGTCAGCGTCCTCCGGTGCGCCGACACGTGCGTATGGCCTTGCCGCAGCGTCGAATTGAGCTGATTCCTGACCGCCGATAAGTGATCGTTACCGGCGGCCAGAGTCGGCTAATTAGGCCGTCAGACGGCCCGGCCGTTCGCGAGACCGCGGGCCTCTTCAGCGAGTTCGCGGCTCTCCTCGTTCAGCTTCTCCAGCTCCTCGGCGTCGGCCGAACCGGACGACCAGGCGCGAGCCAGGCCTTCTAAGCGTTCCGCCAGCGGCGCGAGCATCTCGCGGACCTGGCCCACCGACGCGCCCCTGCCTTGAAGCACCGTGATCGACAGAATGTACCGGCCGAACAACACCATCCCTGGATTCCGGGCCTGTTCGTTGCCCAGATTCGGGTCCAGGAGATTCAACGCTGACGACGGGTCGAGCGGGTTCATCCCCGCCGCATCCATCAAGCCGGCCAGCTGAGAACCAAGCACCTGCTGGACGGGTTGCTGCCCGATGGTCGGGGCGTTGAAAACCTTGCGGAACTGGCCGAACCGATCAGCCATTTTGTTCAGATCAGGAGGCATGTTGCCAACCTCTCATGGCCCGCGAACGGGCCGGTTAGGGCCGGAAACCATGCACAAACGGGGATACCAACAACGTCAGCCTGACCGCGAAGCGCGACTGCCGTCGTAGGATCGGGGAAGTCCGTAGCAAGACACCCGTGACCCTGTTGGAGCAACCCTTCAGCAGGGTTTCGGCGTTTTCGGATCACCTGTGTGATCTCACGTGAACACTACTCCTGGTGGCTGACAGGGCCATCCAGCACGACATGTTGTGTCATGCGGGCCGTACCGGCTTTCTCACGGCTCCCTCTTGCGGTAGCGGACCTCGACAAAGAGGTCGTCGCCGTCGGCCTTGACGGCGATGAAGTCGAACTCTGCCGGATCGCTGCGGTCGAGGCGTGGCTCCGTATCGGTATCCAGTAGCCGCTGCGCGCGTTTGCGATTGCGATAGGCCAACTGCTTGCAGCGGTTGCTGCAGTACTGCGGCCGCCGGCCAGGCCCACAGCGCGCACCCAACTCGCGGTTGCACGCACGACAATGTCCAGGCTCCGTCAGCGCCCGGCCGTAGTAGGCCAGCAGGGCAGCCCCGTGTTCCGGGTGGTGCCGAAGCCGAGAAAGACCGCGATGCACATACCGGATCAAGGCCGGTTTGGAGAATTCCTCGGGGTCCGAGGCCATCCCCTCGACCAGATGCCGGATGAAGGATTCCTCGCTCGGGGCGAGTTCGGTCAATGCACGACGCATATCTCCGGGTAGAAAGCTGTCGGCCACACGATCGGCCAATGCGTCAGAATTTCGCGATCTACGGCGACTCATCGTGGCCTCCCCTGCCCGGCGTCCGGTCGACGGCGCGCGGTGCGCCCTTGGTCCCGGCGACGACGACCGAACGCGGTCGCAAAGGCTTCGAACACCCGAGGCACGTCTTCGGGGCGGGCCCGACGCAACGCCGTGGTAGCCACGATGATGACAGCCACGGCCAGCACCAGCACCGGTAACTGAACCCAGAACACGGTCCACACACTGCCCGCCAGCACCGGGGATGCGGAATCGACCAACAAAGAAACCTCCTGAAAACGCCAAAAGGCCCCCGGCGCACCGCCGAGGGCCTTTCGAATCTGGATACGACAAAGCCCCAGCCGTAGGACTGGGGGCTCAGGGGCACAGGAGTCCCCGATGGCCGAGAAGCATAGCGGCACAACACTATCGCGTCAACAAAGGCATTCAAGCTGGTCAGAGATGGTTTCTTGGCTGCGAACCCCCTGAGCTGCAAGGAATTTCGTAACGATGGCACCTTTTCCGGAATTTCCGAAAAGTCGCAGCAGATGCACACTCGATAGCTGCATCGCGGCATCTCCGCATCACGGCATTTCGACGTCGGCTGCCGATGTAATGCACTGGTAGAACTACTGCTTCCCAAGCACTTTCGGCGCTCGCCTCGGCTCCAGCCACTGGGAACGTGGAACGACATGTCGTTGCTCGCGAGCACCGCGCACCGTCATATCGACGCCGTATGGCGGTGGGCGCCTTCATAATCGGCTACATGGCGTTCACCGTTCACACCTCCGAAGACGCGTCTCCCGCAGGGCTCGAGTTCGGCGATAACGACAGCTTCACGATCTACTCCTCCGGGGTGCTGAAGGTGCGGAGCGAAACCTACGGCAACCGGATCTACTCCCCCGGCTTCTGGCAGCTGGTGGAATACCGGAACCACTCCGAGCACGGGTGCAGCATCTACGGCGTCGACGCCTGATTTGCTCCGCTACGTCGCGGACACCTTCGCTGAGCATTGCCGATGCCGACAGCCCCGGCCGCCGATAGAACGAAGAGGTGGCTCTACCGGCGGCCGGAACCGAATCAGCGCTTACTGCGCGCCGTCGTGACGTCCTCTCGGGGCGACAGTGAGGACGCCACCGAAGACGATGGCGCCGGCCTCCCACCCGCCGAACATGACGACGGGCAATGCGATCCCGCCCGCCACGAGCATGCCAGCGGCGAAGCGCCGCCAGTGGCGGCCTGACTTGCCATTATTGGGTTCGTTCCCGGATGTCTGTCCCGGTACTGTCATTCTTGTCTCCTGTCCCCGGCGAGGGAGTTGAGGCGTTAGACCCTGAGTCGTTGGTAGCGGCTCAGGGTCTTCTTTTCGGTTGGCCAGGTGAGGATCTGCGATGCTCGATCTGGCTTGAGATCAAGTCTTCGTGAGACCGAATAGCGCTTACAAACTGACAGGCAACACTTAGATTTGGGTGCATGGGCAGAGGACTGGGTCCACGTCAACGCGAGATCATCCGACGACTGTGGCTGATTCGCTGCGAAGATCTGCCTGACCTGTGGCATTCACTTGCCTTCTTCACCTACGACCGCCCAGCTCCCTGGCCGAATCCTGAATATGCAGGCAGCTACGGCGAGGAATTCGGTCAAAATCTGGGCCTCTACAGCTACCGGGATTCTCGCAGTGTCCAGGTCGCGTTCCGGCGGGCCGCGTGGTCATTGCAGGACCGCGGCCGGATAGAGGTCCGGCACATCGAGCGGCCGGGGCGTATCGCGGTCTTCGCGCGATTGCCGATGTCGGACAAAGAGAAGATCACAGTCCGCGAACTGCGGCGGCGCTATCAAGCTGCGGAAGATCACGTCGTCCGCGAGAACTGGATCCTCGCGCAGATAAAAGACCCAAAAGCCCGAGAGCACCAAGCCGCTCGCCTGCAAGAACATCGCGCCTTCACCAACTGGTTCCACCACGTCGACCGGTACTTCCCTGAATGGAAAGCGCCTTCACCGACCCCTCTCCAGCTCGCCCGACGACGCTAAGCACGCCGACAAGGGCGAAGGCCGCGACCGAGAGTTGTTGCGCCCGTGCTGTCTACGGTCGAGTAAGCCGATCTAGGTCGGCCGCCGGGCGTTCCTTGCAGGACGACGTCGTCCGGTGCCGATCTCCGACCAGCTGGCGCCGGCCGCGCGCGCGGCCTGCATCGTTGCCCAGCGTCGGCCGGTAAGCAGGTTGACCAAGCGCCGAGTGGCTTCGAGAGCTTGCAGGGCCGTGACGTCGGCCAGTTTGGCGATCTCGACGCGCCAGTTGGTCATCCGCGAGCACTGGATAGCGGCCAATGTGGTTGCCCCAGAGCGTCCTACTCACGGCGAGCCTCCGTCAGCTCAACCGGCGAGAGTCGCGCAACGAACACTCTTTGTCGCCCATGGGCGACAAAGAGTGTTCCGATCAGCGAGGCGTTCGAGATCCTCATACCGAGGCGGTCTGGTTGGACGGGGTGTGGCTTCCGTAGTAGATCTCGTAGATGCCATCCCCAACCTCGATGGAGTCGTGTTTGATCTGTTCGACCCAGTCCTCGGGCCAGCGGGTGGACTCGATGGACCACCGCAGCCCTTCGAGCGGAACCCCGGCCAGATCCACATTGCGCAGATCGACACCGGTGAAATCATTCAGTTGCTGTTCCAGCGTTTCGAGGTGCCCGGCAAGCTGTTTCAGGATGCGGCTGAGCACCATTTCCCAGCGTGCAGTCGGTGGCGCGGCAGCCACCTCGACGATTTCCCAGGTCTTCTCGTCGACACCTTCGACAACTCCGTCGATCCAGCGCTGCGCTTCACTCACACCATCTGGAGAAGCGTTCAACTCCCGCCGCTGCACCACCAGGTCTTCCTCCTGGGGGTTTCGATTGACACGGCCATTGCGCTGCATGCCCGTGTCGTGGAAGACGATATCGACGCCTGTGACAGGGCGGGAGAAGGTCTCCGGAGATATCTGGAGGACCTGCGCGATTTCGTCGATTACGTTCCGCTGGAGGCGGGTGCCCCACTGGCTGGGCAACGGCGTTTGACCCAATAGCACCTGCCGCACCCAGTCCTGGAAGTCTCTTTCAATTTCGCGGGCTTTTAGGCGCAGCACGGCCCGCGAAAGAGTTCCCAGTGTCGGCGCGTAGTACGCGCGCAGCGTCAGCCTGTCCTGCAGTGGCATCACCGTCAGCTGTGCTCTGGCCCAACCGATCGAGCCCTTCGGCTCTGCTTCTGCAGTCGTCGGCGGTGCCGGCGGGACGATAGCGGCGAGTCCTGCCTCCACGTCGAGCTTGGTGCGCAGCTCCTTGGAGAACTCGCTGTGGCGTTCGGAGAGAAGCACTTCAGCGAGTCCTGCCTCCACGTCGAGTTTGGTGCCCAGTTCCGCGTAGAACTGCTCGCGGCGGCTCGACAATTCGAGGTCGAGGGTGTGGTTGTCGTTCATCGCTGTGTTCCCCTGCCTAAAGTTCCCATCAGGGTGCGCCGGGCTTTTCGAAGATTGGATCGCACTGTCGCCGGGTTCATCTGCAGCTGCTCGGCGATTTCGGTGGGTTCGTACCCCTCCCGGCACCAGACCATGAGCTGTCGCTGGCGCGGCGGTAACTGGGCCAATGCCTCGTAGTAGTCGTTGCGCTCCACCCATTCATCGATGTCGGACTTCGCTGGCAGCAGAGCCGAGTGCTCCAGTTCAGCGATCGGATCTTCTTCGATATCGCCGATGCGGCGGGCCATCGCCCGGCTGGCCACTCTTCGTGTCCACGCCGCCGGTGACTCGACATCACCCCATTTGCGCCAGAGTTTGATCATGGTCTCTTGTGCGACCTCGGCCGCATCGCCTTGCCGCGCGCCCTGCAAGATGAGGAATCCGACCAGCTTGTCGATGAAGCCCCGGTAGAAGGCGCTGAACTCTTCCCGGTAGATCAGCTCGAGTTCGGTAGTCAGCGAAGGTGGCAGGTGCGCGGGGGCGCGTACGTCGGCACCTGTCCGGTCGGGTTCGTCTGTCATCTGTCGCGCTCCGTTGCTCGGCCCACCGTCATCTTGATATGAAGGCCACCGGGTCCGTCCTGCGACTCCGCGGTGCTGTGTTCAGGAAGCACTTGGGCCAGTTCGACCATCTGCAGTCGGCATTCCTTCTGCCGCACAGCTTTCCATCGCAACCGCAGCCCTAGGCCCACGACCGCCAAAGCATTCCCGGCCAGGGCAGTTATCAGGCCAGCGAGTTCCACGCTCATCTTCTTTATCTCCCTCAACTTGGGGTGCTGCAGGGAAGAGACCGCGGCCGATCTGTTCGTGCACTCGGTGCCGCAAATAGTTTTCGAATCCAGCGATTCGAAGCGCCCCTGGCCTTCCAGACGCCGTTGGTTGATGTTCGGAAACGATCGATCCCGATGTACCGCCAGGCGAGTTAGCCGCCCGCGGGTGTGCTATCCGCCGTCGTTGCCGTTCTTGGGCCACAGAGTGTTGAGGATGCCCAGGCCGAGGCCGAGGGTTCCAGCGAAAGCACCGCCCCCGATGCAGATCGCGGAGTGCACTGGCGTGCCGAGGCAGACCAGGATGATCCCGGCCACCAGGGCGACCACGACGGCGGACAACGCGCAGACGAGCACCCATAGAGCTTTGAGGTGGGTGGGCGGCGTGGCCGCGGCGGCGGGAGTCGGGCCTGTAGGGGGTGCCATAACGCTCCATCAACAGCGGTAGCGACCAGCCAGGTCGGCGGTTCAATGTCATACGTTTGAATGACAGTTGTTCGAACGACACAGAGCATGACAGAATCAGCGAGACACCCCAATACATACGAGGCAACGACCTGCCCGTGGATCAGTCCGCCGACCGGAGTGGAGCACGCCGTGATGATGGCGAAGAAGGCGCAGGAGGCCGCGCAGACCGCATGGACACGGCCGGCGTTGTCGGCGCGCGAGATCGAGGTCTTGACCTCCTGGATCGCCAGCGATTCGAAGACCCAGGTTGCCAACCAGCTCTACATGTCGATAGGAACGCTGAACACCCACATCACCCGAATTCGGGGCAAGTACGCTGCCGTCGGGCGCAGTGCGAACACGAAGGCGGCGCTGGTCGCTCGCGCTTTGCAGGATGGCCTGATCGAGCTCGAAGACCTCTAGTGTCGGCCCAGATACGCGTTCGAAAACGATCCCGTCGACGGGTGATCGCCATGCTGCGCTACAGGTCCCCCAAGAAGGGGGCGTGCTCGCGCAACCATTCCCCCGCGAAAGCTCGGTAGCCTTCTGACGTAGTCACGCCGCAACCCTGGGCCAAGTCAATCAGGAGCGCCTGACCGAGCAGAAGTTGTCCCACGATCACGGCCTCGGGGTCTACCGCGTCGGGGCCGGTTAGACGGCTCTTGATATGCTCCGCCGCCTCCTCGATTGATGGCTGGTCATCGGCTGCCATGTACATGGTCATGAACTCGATAGCGATGCGGACGTACCTGCCGAGAGAAGGTTCTTCCATGCCACGACGCTAGAAGCCGTACTGCGACCGCAGGCCTAGCGACACGATCCGTGGTGTTCGTAAAACGTTCTTCGTTTTGTTGAACACTGGCCATGGCCGATCGCGTCACCTCGTGACGACCGAAGTCAGACAGCGTCCAGAAATCGTGTCGAACAAGCGAGGTGTTCAACAAGTCGGGTTGACCCTTTGCTGGACAGCGTCCTTGAACGGATGGACGCACATGCCGGGTAGGCCGAGCGCATTACTGCGCCCGGCCCCCCTCAGAACCGGACGTGCACGATTTCCATGCATCCGGCTCAAGCAAGCCCGTGAAGGTCAGGTGCCGTCGTCGCCGTACACGTCCTGACTGTCCACCAATCCTGCAGCGGCGCAATCGAAGACGTTGCCCTCTGGTCCGTTCACCGGATATCCGGCGTCTAACTTGCCCGTCGGTTCCAGCGTCTTGACCACCCTTTTCCTTCACAGGCTCACCTGGCCCGCGTAAGCACCCTTTCGGGTCCGGACACAGGGTCCGGTATCCGGTCGGTTATCCACCACGCACCAGCGGAGGGGCCAGTGACTACCGTCGTGGTTTCCCGTTGCCTTTCGGCCACCGGCATTCGCTTCTCGGGCCATCCCAATCCCGCTCGGGGAGTTCAGCTTTCCTCACAGTCGGCCTACCGGACATCGAACTTTCGTCCGGACCCCGGCGGGGTTACCACGTTCCACACGCGCGAGA
Source organism: Nocardia sp. XZ_19_385 (assembly GCF_015355755.1). NCBI lineage: Bacteria > Bacillati > Actinomycetota > Actinomycetes > Mycobacteriales > Nocardiaceae > Nocardia > Nocardia sp. XZ_19_385. The sequence goes on along the minus strand of NZ_JACVEE010000003.1, from coordinate 88,990 downwards.
TACGACCGGGGAGGGTGCCTTCTATATCCCGGGGACGGCGGTGCTCTCCCGGTCGAGTGCCGTCCTCGACCGGCGCCTGCCGCCTTGCAACGGCCGGTCCCTGCCCCCTGCCAACCACAATCCATCGAACAGGGTCCGCTTTACGAGACATCAACAAAGGTTCACGCAATTCACCCGTCCGGCCTGCCCCTTGCCCGTGGCCCTCGGATGGAACGAGAACCCTCCGGCGTTTCCCTGAGCTTCGCACCCTGCCGTTACCAGCAACGCACGTCAGAGCGGGGCCGGGCATCGAGCACGAGCCCGGAACTCACACAGCCGAATTCAGATTCGGCCCTCCTATCTGCGAGTTCACTCGCATCGTGCGACTTCGTGTCGCAACGGCATTTCCGGACGATCTGCTGCCGTCGCAGTGATCTGCCCGCCCCGCAGATCTGGAACATGTTCTCGGCGGATCACCTGCTGTCCGTGGTCCCGCCACTGGCAACACGGTGGTCCCACGGCAGCGGTGGCGAACTTAATCAATCCCAGCCGTCGAGGGCGAATGCCTGTCCCTGATGACAGTTCACCACGCCTGCTTCCTGATACGGAATCGTGTTGGGCGGCAGTTTCTTTGGATCGACCCATACCAGGCCGGCGCATTTTTCTGGCTCCATGTTTACCGGCTCCCCCTCCCAGCGGAGCGCCTCGAAGAAGAATCCGATCCGCCCTCCACCGGATTCGCTGTGATGGTGCATAACATGCGCGAACCGCAAATCCGCAGGTGCGATGGTGATTCCGACTTCTTCCTTCGCTTCCCGAACCGCACCGTCCACGACGGACTCGCCCTCCTCGAGATGGCCGCTCGGCAAGTTCAGGCATCCGTTACCGAAGGTCGTGTTCGCCCTCTCCCCAAGCAGAACCAAACCATTGCGCCACAGGACGACATGGACATCAACGATGCTGCGATACCGATCGGTCATGCGACGATCTCCATTCCGGAGCTAGTCATGCGGTGGGTGGGAGTGCTGCGTCGAGCTTGGTCAAGAATCGGCTGAAGTGTGGATCCGACTGTGGCACTGCGTATTTATCGATGTCCCACCACCGCCCCGCACCGAACTCGGCTGCGTCGAGCGGGTAGTCACGGGTGCGGTCGCCCCGGATCGTGTACCAGAGCGAAACATCGACATGTCCGGCATTACGACCGACGGTGGTGGTCACGGTCAGCATCAGCGGGTCGGCGCCGGTGACACTGAAATCGGGGTCGATCCCCAACTCCTCCACAGCTTCTCGCCGCGCAGCCTCAGCGGGGTGTTCGCCCGGTTCGACGTGGCCGCCGGTCGGTAGCCACAAGCCAGCGTTGAGGTGGCGGCCGAGGAACACCGCGCGCCCGACCGGGTCGACCAGCACCACATAGGCCACCAAATGCGGTGACGGGGTGGCAGGTTTAGCGCGGCGGAAGATGTCGTCGGTAGCGTCTAGCCACGCCATCGTCTCATCCAGATGCTGCTGCTCCAGAGCATCCAGAGGCGTGATACACCTGACGATTTCAGCGACCGTCGCTGTGGCGGGCTTCATAGCGGCAGACCCTAACGCAGGGGTACGACATTGACTTTGGGGCGTGAGGGTCTTCATGAGGACCAGCTGCGGGGATCGCAGCCAGGGAAGATCTGGCGGATCCCGCCCTCGGGGTTGGGGACATCGCCGTACCAGCGCGGGATGAGGTGCATGTGGAGGTGCGCGACCGTCTGCCCGGCAGCAATCCCGTCATTGATCCCGAGGGTGTATGCGTCGGGGCCGTATTCGGTATCCAGCTGGGTCTTCATGAGTCCCGCCAGGTGGTAGAGGTCGGCGTTCTCGCGTCTGGTCATCTCGAAGTAGGAGCAGATGTGACGGCGCGGGACGATCTCGATGTGCCCGCGAGCCGCGGGGAAGTTGTCCCAGCGGGCATACATCAAGCCATGCACTCTGATCACCTTGTTCTCTACCGGGTCGTTCAGGCGGCAGAACAAACATGATGGTCTACCAGCTGAGCCCCGAGTGCCGGCGTTCCCGTTGTGCTGGTGGCTATTCACTTCGTTCCTATCGGATTGGGAGCGCGGCGGCCGGATGTTCCAGATGGCTGACATGCGAGGGTTCGATCCAGGGGAGATTGTTCTGCACCAGATTCGGCGTTCCGTGGGCTTTGATCTGGCCGTCGGCAAGGTACGGAGTTGGCATGGTGCTTGTCGCCCGACAGGCGAGCTATCTGCCCGCGGTTGCCGAAAGGGCCAGCACCACTGCGGGTTTGGGCATGGGCCGACCGTCACGAGGTGTGTTGGATGAGCCGCTTCAAAAGGTTTCGGTTTCGGTCTGGATCCAGGGCCAGGGCGGCGACCCACACGTGTGCCGAGATGACGCCGAGGTGGAAGTGCCTGATCCAGGTTTGTGTCTGTTTGGCGGCTTTCAGCGTGTTGTCGTCCCAGTTCGTCGGGCCGAGTTCGGGCATGTGGGTGTAGATGGCGCAGTTGAACGCGCGCCCGCGTGCATCGAAAATGGTTGCCGCACAGATGTCATCAGCGGTGTGGCGTTCGCGCAGCCGACCTTCGTAGGCGGCATGTACCGCATCCTGCGGCGGTCCCTCGGGCCCGAGGAAGAGTTCGCCCACAGAGCAGTACGCCAAACCGAACCCCCACAGCCGGGTGGGACTCTGTAGCGACAATTGCTCAGCAGCCCGCAGTATCGGGGACGGTCCGTCGGCGGCGACGTCGAGATCGACCGGGAGCCAAGCCAGGTGTTGGTCGGCGGTGTCGTCGGACGCCAAGGCCCACAGGTGCACCAGTTTCAGCTCCGGCGGCTCTTCCACGCGCGCGAAGATTCGTTTGGCCATGAGGATCGGCAGGATCCGGTCGATCTCCGAACGGGGCGGGTAGCGGATCCCCGGCACGGATCTCCCCAGCCCGCGACCGGCTGATCGTGGTTGACCGTGGCGGCGATAAGCCCGGTTGCCAGGTGACTGCGATCTAGCCATGTCGCGTCATCGGTCCTCACCGCCCGCGGCCGCATGGTCGGCTGGGGCGGAGTTGGGATCGTTGTCTGCATTAGGGATGGGGAAGTCCAGCCCGCGGGCATCTCTTAGCGCCAGCAGCCACCATTTGGCACCACACGACTCCGGCGTGCTCCCGCCCTCGGCCGGTAGGCAGGCTGGGTGTTGAGCCAGGCACGGCAGGATCTCCAAGTCCGTGAAGTGGCGCCACTTCGGTGGCGCCTCGTGAGAAAACGGCACGAAATCAAACCTTCCTCGGGTCGTGGTGGTTGTACTCGGGTTCGAGGCGCGAAAGGATCTCGGCGGCGGCCACGCCGGAATCGGTGCCGTCCTCGGTTGGGCTCTGGTGGACCAGCCATGCCATGGCTGTGAGCGTGCCAGCGAACACCCCGGTCACGGCCACGACGAAGGCCAGCTGCCACCAGGGCATCACGCAGCCCCCGCCATCTGCCCCCAGCGGTAAGCCCGCTCGTCCTCCACGGTGACGACCTCCTCGCACCAGTCGAGCACCGGCCGCACGCTCTGGTGGAGGTGGCCGAGATCCGGTGTGAACACCGCCCCGATCTTGACTCCGTAGACCTTGGTCAAGTTGCGGGCGAGGTTGCGCAGCCGCAGCATCGGGTAATCCACGCTCGCCTCGACAACCACCAAGCGCGCAGGGATGTAGCCCCAGTCCTCGATGAGTTTCCGGGTGTGGACCTTGTCCCATTCCAGACTGGTGCCGGAGACGTCGCTGCGGATGTAGGCAATGGCCGAGGCGGATCTCACGACTCGGCCACGCCACCAAAAGGGTTGGGCACGGGTGAATATCGGCTGATTCGCGGCCGCGTCCATGAATGACGGCTGTTGAGCTGTCGAGGCGGACTGGCTGGTGGCAACGTGGTGCATCGAACCCCTAACTACAGCAATAGATTTCGTCAAAGGACGGCGGAACCTCTTCGGGCTGCCCGCCGGTGAGATGGCGTGTCACCACCAATCCATGGGGAAGGTGGGCAGCCTTCGAGTGCCGGCATGGACCTCGTCGATGAGGTCTTGGTAGCCGACGGCGAAGTCGCTGAGCAGCTCGCACGCGTCGTGAAAGACTGCATCGGGGCCGGACGCCAACGCGATATGTGCGCGCATGGTTGTACTCGGCCAGCCGGTCGACGACCTCGCCCACGGTGTGGGTGGCCATGCGGGCGGCGGGAAATGGGATGGGGGCCGTCAGGCTCACCCAGCGGTCGATCATCCGGATCAACTGCGCGCGCCGCCGATCGAGCTTCGCCACCCGACTCATGGGGACGAGGTGTTCGCGGCAACGGTGCAGCTCGGTCAACTCACCCACTGCCTCCAGGATCAGATCGTCCACGATCATCGGGAATCCCCGGCAGGCGGCGAGCATCGAGTCCCTGTCCGGTAGCGCGATCACGGTCACCGCAGATCCCCCACGGTCGGCAGACGCCGCGAGCGGGCGAGGACTTCGGTGGTCAGGTCGGTGTATCCGTCGACGAGCTCGGCGAGGCGATACCAGGCGGCATGGACCTCCGGTTCGGTCAGGTCCGCCGTCAGCACCAGGTCCCAGGCCCGCACCTGCGCGGCGGCGACCCGATCGATCACCGCACCCATTCCCTCGGTGTGCAGCCTGGCCTGCGGATGCGGCCTCGGCAGCCGATGCGCCACCCACACATCGATCGCGTCGATGAGTTCGCATCGGGTGCAACGTAATTCGAGGTTCCGGGGGCTCCGCCGCAGCTGGTCGTGCAGGCGGCCGAGGTCGCGAGCGAGTTGGCACAGCCGGTGCTCGCCGACATGGTGCCCGCGGATCGCAGACAGGAGTCCGTCCTCGGAGGGGAACGACAACAGGGTGTCGGGGGCCACTGCCTGCATTGGCCCTACGGAGGCAAGCGCTGCGCACATCGGCGATCACCGCACCGTTCGCACCGAAACCGGGTCAGGGTCAACGATATTGAGCACTGTGTGCAGCAGCCGGGTGCGGGAAGGCACCGCATCTTCTTCGCGTGAGGGCTGCGAGTGCCACGTCCATCCGGTCTGATGGTCCGACATCGGCAGCCACACTCGGGTGCGGGCCGGGACGACCCGCCCCTCTTGGCTTTTCAGCGCCGCCAGCGCGCGGCTGCGGACGTGTCCCTGATTGGGGCCGACGACGTAGATCCACGGGGAACCTGCGCGGGCGTGGCGGATGATCGGCGTGGCAAACCGGCGGTCGATCGCGCTCCACACTCGTTTGCCGAGCTCGTGGGGCATTTCGATCGCACCGAGGGCGTCCCCGGTCAGGTAGAAAGCCTGGTGGTGGAACAGCTCGGCGGGGATCCGGTATCGCCGGTTGTACACGTAGGCCACTTCTCGTGGGCTGTGGCATGTCGCGAGCATCGCGGTCCTCCTCTCCGGGTTGATTGCTGGTCAGCCAGCGGTTTTCGTGGTCGGTACACGGAGCGCGAACCCGGCAACTGCTTGCGCATCACGCAACGCCCCCTGAGCCTCGGCTTCGGTGTCCGTTGTCCTGCCGCAGTTCCATTGGGCTGCAGCGTGTTTCCGGGCAGTCGTCCGCCAGCGGCGGTATCGGCCTGCGCCCACGACCGATCCGCCGCGCTGTTTGAGCGCAGCGACCGCACGACTGCGAGCGAGTCCGCAATTCGGTCCGACCACGAAAACCCATGGCCGCGAGACCCGATCGGGTTGGACATGGTGGATGATCAGCGTCGGGTAGCTCTGGTCGATCGCAGTCCATACACGCCGGCCGAGCTCGGGTGGCATCACTACCGCACCGAGATTCGAGGTCGTGAGGTAACACACTCGGCGGTCAACCACCGTGGCCGGCAGCCCGTGCCGATGGGTGTAGACATAGGCGACTTCCTCTGGGCTATGGCAGCTTTCAAACATTGCAGACCATGTCCTTTCCAGCCCGACCGATCAGCCAGACCGAACGGCAAGTCGGTGCCACACGAAGCTCACCATCTGCCGTCTTCTCGGTGGCTCGTAGCGCAGCCACGGCTTCGGCCCGGGTAAGTGCCCGCGCCGCAGGTACATCCACTGATCGAGTGCCAATCTTTGAACCAGTCACCTTGTCCGCGTCGGCGGCCACCCATTGGCGTATGCCCTCCCGGAGTGCGTAGAGCGCCTCCACCGACAATTCAAAATAGGCAGGTGCTCCCAGCTGATCTGGAATGTGTAGCGGTAGTGCAGAGTTCGACATTGGACCTCCCGTGTTAGGTCGCCGAAATAACTCTTTGGCAAGGGTGTGAGCAGGTCTGGGATGCTCGTCGGTCCCTGAAATGCTCGGGCAACCTCAAATCTTTGTGTGGCACATAGCATTTACAGCAAACGCTCACAACGTAAGTCGGTGCACCAATTCGATTGGCTAGTCAGTTCAGCGACTAGTAGCGCTAGTCAATTCTCTTCCGACGCTCCCGTGGGCCGCCTGCGAGAGCTAGCCTGAAGGCCGGTCACAAGTGGGTGGCAGCGACGAAGGAGTGGCTGTGAATGTGGAAGATGGCGCGCCGACGGGACTGAGTGCAGCGATCTGGGAATCGGCCAAGATGCGCAACGCCCTAGCGACTCGCGACCTCAAGCAGGTTTACGAATTCCTCGGAAGCAGCGGTGTCTCCCAGCGCGAAATCGGTTCGCGCACAGGGCAAAGCCAGTCCGAGATCTACGAGGTCCTTCACAAGAACCGGCAGATCCAGGCCTACGACGTGCTCGCGCGCATCGCCGACGGTCTGGGGATTCCCCGCGGCTACATGGGTCTGGCCTACGACCGAACCACTGAGCTGGCCTTGGACCTCGCCGCTGCAACGTGTTCGACTGACGCCGACGAACGCGATGAGGTCCGCGAACTGCTCTCACACGCAGCGAACGTCACGATGGGGACTTCGACCGACGACATCGCCGCGTGGTGGCAACCCATCGACAGTGAGACAGCCCCCGCGCCCGAACGTATAGATGTAGCGGATGTCATTCGCATCCGCGCGCTCACCGATTCGATGCGCACCCTGGACTACCGCCATGGTGGCGGGTCTTGTCGCGACGCCGTTGCTGCACAAGTGCGATGGGCACAGCAGTTGCTCAATGCTGAGCGCAACGAGGTGACTCACCGGATGCTGCTTGTAGCCCTCGCGGATCTCCACAACCTGGCTGGCTGGACCAGCTTCGACGTCGGTATGTACCGCGTTGCCCGAAGACACTTCGGTCGTGCTCACGCGATGGCCCAGCAAGCGGGAGATCATTCCCTGGCGGCAAATATCCTTTACCGCACTGGAAGACTGCACCTCCATCGTGGCACCGACTGCGCCACCGAGAACAAGCGCGTGGCGATGTACAAGGTGGCTCTGAAATTCTTTCAGCTCGGGCAAATCACCGCACAAGACTCCGGCAGTTCGCTGACGGTGGCGATGTTGTGCGCCAACGAGGGATGGGCCTATGGCCTCCTCGGGGACCGCGCACAGATGTCGCGCTCCCTTGGACGTGCACAAGACGAGTTCGCGCGATCGACACCCGGGGACTCGCAGGCTTGGGTCCGGTTCTTCAGCGAAGCCGATCTCGATGCCCTTACCGGCATCGCCTTGACCGCGCTCCCCTCCCCGAGTTCCACAGATCTGGCCAGCGGAATCGATCACATCACCCGCGCCATCGATCAACGGGGCCCCGACATGACCCGCAGCCGCACCTTCGAGCTCACAGCCCTGGCAACTGCATACGTGCGGGAGGGCTCCACTGACCTCGGCCTTCACATCGGCCAGCAGTCGCTCAAGGCAGCGGCAGCAGTGCGGTCCGTGCGTACGGTCGACAGGCTCAGACCACTTCGCGACGCTGCACGCGCACGCCGGACAGCCAGTTTGCACCCCCTCGTGCAAGCCATCGACAACATGAGGAAGAGCGCATGACCACCTCGATGACCGCTACCGTGGGCGGAGTGGATGTCGGATGGGCGCGTGAAATCCTAGATGGTGCCTGCGCGCAGGTCGGCTTGGATCCCCAGGGCGCCAAGCTCATTAAGTTCACCAACAATGCTGTCTACAACCTCAGAGCTCCGGTAACCGTACGGATAGCTGGCTCTACGGTCATCCAGCAGCGAGTGTCGAAAGTGATCGAGGTGGCACGATGGCTCGCCCACCACGACATGCCAGCCGTCCGCCTGGTCGAAGACCTTCCCCAGCCACTCGTCCTCGACGACCAACACATGATCACGTTCTGGCACACGGTGACACCCCCACCCCACCCTCTCACTCCGGACGGCCGTGATCTGGGCCGCATCCTTCGCCGATACCACGCGCTACCCCGTCCGCCGTTCGATCTCCCGGAATGGGATCTGCTGACCGGGATCCGTCAGCGGATCGCCGAGGATGAGATTCTGACCGCCGACGAACGCCTATTTCTGCAGTACACCCATGACGAACTTGCTGAGCAGCTCGATGCGGTTGACTATCAACTTCCAACCGGGCCCATCCACGGCGACGGCTTTGTCGGCAACCTCATAGCAGGGCCAACTGGGGCAGTGATCTGCGATTTCGACTCGGCCTCCGATGGACCCCGCGAATGGGATCTCACCCCGGTCGCGGTAGGAAAGCTCCGCTTCAACTATCCAGCAGACCATCACAGCGATGTCGTAGCCGAATATGGGTACGACATCACCCGATGGCCGCACTTCCCCACATTCCAACGTCTACGCGAATTTCAGCTCGTCACCAGCGTATTACCGGTACTGCGCTCCAACACATCATTGCTCGACCAGTGGCGCCACCGATTCACCACGTTCAAAGCCGGTGACCGAACGGCGAGATGGACAACCTATAACTGACCCTGCCCCCTTACAAAGTCACGGCGTATTGCCGATGAGGCACGCCGGGCTGAAAAAGCCACTACATGACAGGCCGAACCATAACTAGGGAGGTCACGCGTAGCGCCGGATGGAAGTTGCGGCTGACGACATGGAATCCCTGGCGCTGATACAGCTGGATCGCGTGACTGTTGGAATCGCGGACGTGTAGTCCGAGCCAATCAACGCGGGCCTGTTCGACTGCCCAGGTGAACAGCGATTCGCAGAGGCGATCGGCCATCCCCTTCCCCCGACTCGCGGGCGCGACATAGGTTCCCCACATCATCGCCCACCGATCTCCTTGGTGCACAGGCAGATCGAATTCTGGGTTGTCGCGTTCACTGTCCACAAACGCCCCCGCCATCCCGCACCACGAACCAGCGTGCGGATCTTCGGCGACAACTAGGACCTGACGGCCAGGACGCGTATACCGCGCGATGCGCGCTTCCCAGCCAGCGGCATCCAATCGCCCGGCCTGATCGACAGTTTCGAGGAACGCATGCCCGGCATCACGAAGCGCCCGCAGTCGCAGGTCCCGCAACAGCGGACCATCGCCGGCGCGGGCGGACCGCAGAGTCCACATCGGATCACGCCCCCTTACGAGTGGTGAACGACTCGGCCCCCGGCGTCCCCGACGGCGGTCGGGGTCGAGGTGAATGTCTGTGCCGGTGCGGACAGCGGCAACGACGGCGTCTACGGCGCGGGCGATCAAAGCCGGTGCCTCCACGCATAGTTGGTGGCCTGCGGTGTGGGCGATGATCTGTGCGGCCTGTGTTTGTTGCGCGATGGCATGTTGGTTGGCTTGCCACAGGTCATCGATCTCGTGCCAGGTTTTCCCGCCGTACTCGTCCAGTTTTCCGATTGCGCGCTCCCAGCGGCCGACTGCGCCGGTCACCACGACGGTGGGTAAGTCGGGCCGTGGGTGCAGGCTCCGATTCTCTTTCGCGCCGGTGAGGACGTCGAATCGGGTTCCCGCCCTGCCGTTGTCGTCTTCATAGTTCATCCAGTCTGGGAATGATCCGTCCTCGTACAGGTTCGGGTCGGAGGTCTCGGACAAGACCAGGCCGGCCACGTCGTTGGGCCACTGCTCGACGTATGCCCGGGCGATGAGGGCTCCGTAGGAGTGCCCGACGACCACTCTCGGACTCTCCACGTTCAGCAGGGCGAGCAGCCGATGCAGTTCCTCGGCTGATTGGCCCCAGGTTCGCGGCCGGGCACGTTCATCACCGGGGAGATCGTCACTGTTGCCGAGACCGGGGCGGTCGTAGGTGACCGTCATGCAAGGTTGTTGCAACGCGGCGCACACGCCATCCCAGATCGCGGCCGCACCGGTGTATTCGGCGATGAACACCACCGGCGGATTACCCTCTCCTGCAACGTAGGTCGCGAGCCGGTATCCGCCGATGTCGACCAGTTTCATGTCGCTACTCGGTATGGGTGACGGGTCGGCGGCGTCGCGTGTAGAGGTCATGTCGGCATGCGCTTTCTCTGTGCCGGTGGCTAATCCTGGAATCGGTTGGACAACGCGTACCGCAGCAGGATGACGTCCTGGATCTGGGTGGCGCTGGCAAGGCGCGCGCGATGATCCTTATTCCAGGGAAAAGCACCGTCCTTCACGAAGCGGGGCGCGGCGGAGTCGCCGACGAAGAACGGGGCCACCACCAAGTGCAGTTCGTCGGCGAGTCCGGTGGTGAGGAATTCGGTGTGCATGCTGCCGCCGCCCTCGACCATGAGTCTGCCGATTCCTCGTCGGGCGAGATCGGCGAGTACAAGTTCGAAGTTGACCGGGTCGCCTGCGTCGACGACGTCGGCGACTGCCCCGACTGCCTGTTGGGTCTTGTCGAACCCTGACGAGGTTGCGTAGACGACCTTGTCTGTCTCGCCAGCGGCGAAGAACTGCGCGTCAGAGGAAAGGTCACCGTTTCGGGTGATGGTGGCCTTGGTCGGGGTCTCGGTCAGTCCCCGTTCCAGGCGGCTAGCGCGTCGAGCTTCGGAGCGCACGAGCAGCCGCGGGTTGTCGCGGCGGATTGTGCTGGCGCCGACGAGGATTGCGTCGCATTGTGCTCGGACTTCGTCGACCCGATCGAAGTCGGCGTCGTTGGAGAGCAGGAGGCGTTCACTGGTGTTGTCGTCGATATAGCCGTCGAGGGATGCTGCGCAGCTCAACAGGACGTATGGGCGGTTAGTCACTCGATCCACTCTCTGGTCTCTACCAACAAGTTGCTCCAAGCTCAGCCAGGCGACCGGACGCCCTGCTCGCAAATCACCGTTGTACCGCCCCGAATCGTATCGAGCGCTGCCTCAAGCCGGTCAGCCAACAGTGGCTTCGCCTTGCTGTTCTGGGGACCGCCCTACAACGCTTCCCACTGCCATGGCGGCGGCACCTGTCCGCGTAAACATGCAATCCGGTGTTTCGCCTGGAAAGCGGCATTGCTGTTGCTGGCCGATTGTGCCACCGCAAACGCGACCCACCGCAGCTCCTGGATGTCGGCGAGGACCCGGAAGCCGGGCCATCCAGTGACGTCATAGCCGCCGTACGCCTCGACGAACGACCGGTAGTCGTCCCTAGGCACGCGGCTGAAATCCACGTAGTCCACAGCCAATTGGATGAGATCCCACTCGCGCCGGCCGATCGACACCTGGTCGAGGTCGAGAACTGTCGGGATTCCCGATGGCGGAACCACCAGGTTGCCTTGCCAGGCATCGCCATGAATCACGCAGCGCGAGGGGGGATCTGGCAATGCATCGTACTGTTCGTGTAGGCGGGCGCTGTGCTGAAGCAGCCATGCCCTATCGTCCTGGTCGAGCATGCCCGCGGTGGTGATGCGCTCCTTGAGCCCCGTGAAGGGGTCGTAGGTCGGGAGCTCGAATTCGATTGGGGGCGCGAGCGCGTGCAGCGCGTGCAGCATCGCGGCCAGCTCGCCCGGCGTCGATGGACGGTGGTCCGGGATCAGCTTCCACCAGGTGACCGGACGGTCAGCGACGACGATCGGTTGCGACCGTGACGCTTCGGACTCAACTGTCGGGATGCCGGAATCGTTCAGCCACTGGGAGATACGGAGTTCGCGCTGAGCGGCGTCAATGCTGCCGGGCTGCCCGATCCTGGCCACGATCTCATGGGCCAACCGGTAGACGCCGTGGGAGCCGTCGCGAATTAGCTCGGCCCCACGCACATCGACGCCGCTAATTTCCGCAGCTTTGGTGAGCACCTCGTCAATCGAGTTAGCCGGACTCATCGCACCGAACCCGTTGTTGTGCTGCTGGCAATGGCGTATCGCAGCTCCGCCACTTCAGTCATCCGTCGCCGTGGCGCCGCAGCCGCTGCCAGGGTGCGGAGCTCGTTCTGGATGCGTTGCGAGCGAAATGCGGTGGCCTGCTGTGTGGCTTGCAGACCGATCGCGGCGGCTTCTCTAGGGTCGTCCAACTGCATCGTCAGGGTGGCCAGTCGGGTGAGTGAGAACGTTCGCGACCGCGGGTAGTCGGTTCCTTGCAGTGCAACGGCTTCACGAATCCTGGGTGCTGCCAACTCAATACGCTTCCGTGCCTTCGCAACGGGAATCAGCGCTTTACCGGTGCTGCCGAGGTGTTCGGCGGTGTCGTAGTAGCACAGCCAGGGAGCATCGGTGGCGGGCATGCGGTCGGCGAAATGTTCGTCGGACCGGGCAACTTCACTGAGGGCCTCGTCGATTCGGCCGGCTGCGGCCAGGAACTGGGCTCGCAGTGCGGCGAGCATGGCGCGGGCAGTGGCCGACAGACGGTCGGATCGGACTTGCGCGAGTTCGATCAACGACAGTGCGCCGTCGGTGTTGCCGACATACGCCATTTTCCGGGCCATATCCGCCAGCGTGCTGGCGCGCAGTTCCCAGGATCCGGCGTTGTCGGCACACCACAGCGCTAACCGGAAGCGGCGCTCGGCCACCGGGTAGTCGCCGATGTCGAAGGCGGCATACCCGGCGACGCCGCTGAGGTTTCCCACTGCTTCGAGCAGCGCACGCCGCATGGTCGGTGCGGCCTGCCCATCAAGCAGCCGAACGAAGCGGCTGAGCTGTGCGCCCGCGGCTGCGCTCGCCGACCCACCACCGTGCATGTTCTCGGTCGACGCTGCCTCCCATGTGGCCGCCTGCACTTGCTCGACCTCGCTCCATCCAACGCGGCCAATCGGCTTGTCATCTGGTGTGCTCAGTCCGAGGTACGTGGTCGGGACGACCCCCGGATCGAACGGGCTGAACAGATTCACGGCCAGCGTGTTATCGGGATGTTGGGCGTCTTCCCGTCGCTGACGGGATGGGATGAAGCCGAGTTCATTATCGGTCGCGCCTAGAACAGCACGGAAGGCTTCGCGGTAGTGCTCGTTCGGCCACCTGACGACTCCGCGCTCATAGCGGGCGATAGTGCGGGCATCAAGTTCACGGCGTTCGTGGTGTGTACGCCACAGATAATCGTTCACCGCTTCGGCAAGTTCGGCGCGGCCCATCGCACGCCCAGGCTCGACCCGTGATGGTGTCGCCTCGCGTCGCTGTTGCAGCTGCACGTTCGGTGGCATATGCCCCCTTGCCGATTAACCAGTCGGCTCAGTTTATCCAGCCCAGCCGACTGTGGCGGCCGGACGGTGTCTGCCCCGTAACTTGCCCTCTTGCTTGGCCTCATTTCCGCCGACCCTGGAAGGGAAGGTTCCGACCCTAGGGGCCGCGATTGGCTCTACCGGCAGCTTTCCGTTTTGGTAGCCCCGTGCGGAGCCCGGATGGGGATGACGATGAGACCGCTGGGGCATGGCTATCTGCGTCTCGATACGGGGCCGGGCACCGGATCGAAGCTGCTGACCGTTCTTCTCGGCCGTACCGAGCAGAACCTGGTGCTTGAAGTCAGTGATGCACGAGCAGCTCAGTCCGTGACCGGCCTGGAATTCAACCAACGGGTTGCTACTTTGAGCCGCCGCTATGCCCGGCTCCGCGATAGCGGTGGCACTGTCACCACCTGGTGCGAGCTGGCTATCGCCCGCAGCATCGCCTTACCAAACTGGGGGATCTCATGAAACCGTGCGGCTCACTTCACGGGACCGTTGGCAGCGGCCTCGCACCGCGAATCATCCGACCCGGAATCGAACCATCTTGGCGCACAAAGCGAGCCGCAACGGAATGCCGACCGGTGCTGCGAGCGGGGGTCGTTGGACTTGGCCGCCAGGCTGTGGTCGACCATCTACCGGGACTGGTCGCTTCCAGCACCACCCAGCTGGTTGCCGTCTGCGATGAGGATCCAGCAGTCGTGGCCGCACAGAAGCAGCGGCACCAGGTTTCCGGATACACCGATTTCCAGCAGATGTTCGAGCAGGAGCAGCTCGATTTTGTGGTCATATGTGTGCCGCACGACGTTGGTCGAAGGGTGATCGAGACTGCCGCACAGCACCGGGTCCACGTACTCAAGGAGAAGCCGTTCGCCACCACCCTGATCGAGGCCATCGAACTAGCCGACTTGTGCGAACAATCCGGTATCCAGCTGATGGTCACCCTGCAGCGCCGCTTCAACCCGATCTACGGCAGCTTTACCCAGCTGGCCGACCAGATCGGAACGCCGTTTCTGGTGGACGCACGCTACACCCTGCATATAGACGATCCGTCCGACGGCTGGCGCGGCGTCACGGCCAAAGCCGGGGGCGGCTGCGTGATCGATATGGGTTACCACCTGATCGACCTGATTCTGTGGTACTTCGGCCTACCCGACAGCATTACCGCCGACCTATCCGTCAGCGCCAGGCCGGATCGTAGCTACGACGCCGAAGACACTGCGCTCATTCACTTCTCATACGACAGCGGTCTGTACGGCTCACTACTGCTATCCCGTTTCGTCGGCCCCAAAGCCGAGGAGATTCGGCTGGTCGGCTCGGAGGGCATCGTCCACCTGGAACGTGGTCGCATCCGCCGGCTGACGAACGGAGGCGACGTCATCGAGTCACTAACGCGCGAACAAGCCTGGCCATCCGCCGCCGCCTGCCAGATCGACTACTTCCACCGCGTCATCGAAGGCAATCGCCCCAATCTCAGCGCCCCCGCCGACAACCTGGCCCACATGGCATTCGTTGCGGCCTGCTACGAAGCCGCACGCACCCGCAACCCCATCAACCCACAGGAGCTACTGTGACCTCTTCGCTAGCTCTTCTCGGCGGCGAACCCGTTATCCGTGAAGCGGCACCGCACTTTTCGTGGCCGCCGCTGACCGACGCAACCACCAGCGCCGTGCTCGATCAACTACGTGATGGCATCTCCATCTACAACCGCTCCGGTGTGATAGCCCAATTGGAAGATGCCATGCAGCGCTACTTCGGTGTGCACCGCGCCGTCCTGACCAGCTCGGGCACCGCAGCCCTGTACTCGATGTATGCCGCCTGTGGGATTGGGCCGGGTGATGAAGTCATCGTGCCCGCCTACACCTTCTTCGCTACGGCAACCCCGCTCCTGCACCTCGGCGCTGTACCAGTACTGGCCGATTGTGATGCCCGTGGCAACCTCGATCCACACGACGTTCCCCGGCGGATCACCAACCGGACCAAAGCCATTGTGGTGACGCACATGTGGGGCATGCCCGCCCAGATCCAGACCCTGAAAAGACTGGCTGACACCTACGGCGTGCAACTGCTTGAAGACGCGTCCCACGCTCATGGGGCAAGCGTGGGTGGCAAGAAGGTCGGCACATTCGGACGCGCCGCCGCGTTCAGCATGAATGGTCCCAAACCGCTATCAGCAGGCGAAGGTGGTTTCGTGCTGACCGATGATGACGAGGTCTATCACCAAGTACTGCTGCACGGGCAGTACAACAAGCGCTGCCGCAGCGAGATCCCGGCCGAGAGAGAACTCAGCCGCTACGCCGTCACTGGCCTGGGCCTCAAACACCGCATCCATCCGCTCGCCGCGGCGGTTGCGCTGGAACAACTTCCGCACCTGGACGACTATCTCGATGGACGCAAGCGCATTGCCGAATACCTCGCCGAAGAACTCGACGAGTTGCCGGGTCTGACGATGCCGTGGGCCGACCAAGGGGTTCGCTCGGCGTGGTATGGACTCACCATGCAGTACGCCGCCGATGCCTTCGATGATGTGCCCGTCGAACGGTTCCACGCGGCACTGCTGGCCGAAGGCTGCGCCGAGATCGACCGTCCTGGTTCCACCTGTCCGCTCAATCTGCTTCCGCTGTTCCAGGAACCAGGACCACTGTTCCCGGCATTCACCGGCAAACTGGCCTATGCGCCTGGCGACTACCCGCGGGCTGAGGAGATCCATCACGCCACGCTCAAACTGCCGGTCTGGCACCGGGAAGAGGATCTGCCGGTCGTTGACCGCTACATCGAAGCCATCCGCAAAGTCACCGAGCACCACACTGAGTTGAAAGGATAGGGATCGATGATCGAATCCACGCTGTTGGAGAAGCTGACAGACGAAGCCCAACGCGACGAGGTGCAACAGCTCGTCGTCGGCGCCGTCGTCGCGCACGAGGGTAAAGTCCTACTGCTGCAACGGCCGGCCGACGACTTCATGGGCGGCATCTGGGAACTGCCCAGTGGCAAGGTCGATCCGGGCGAAGCCCTCGACCAGGCCCTCATCCGCGAGGTGAAGGAGGAGACCGGGCTCAAAATTGCTGGCATCCGAAAGTACCTGGGAGAGTTCGACTACCAGTCCGGCAGCGGCAAGAAGAGCCGACAGTTCAACTTCACCGTCGACGTGGTGGACCCCGAACCGGTCGAGCTGACCGAACACGACGCCTACACTTGGACCAGCCTGGCCGAAGAGCCACCGGTCACCGACGCGGTGAAGGATGTGCTGGAGAAGTATCGGGCAACCTGATTAGGCATCGTTGGGGTGCGCCGAGGAGTCGTCGTCTCCAGTTGGCGCCACAGCAGATGCCAGATGCACCAGACCGTCGTCAGATCGGTCGGGTGTTGGCGGTGGATCTCTCACGGCAGGCCAGCGGCGTACGCGGGTCAAACCCATCAGCATGGCGTGGCACCAGCATTCAGCCAGCTCGCCGTGGGCCAGCGCAAAGACGTTGCTGTCCATATGATTTGGCCTCGCTAGTCCCGGAGTTCGCCGCATGGCCAGGAGCGGCGGCAGATCAGGACGCTCGTCGTCGCCCACGGCGATGGCGAGCGGCCGTGCCGATACCCCGCGAGTCACCGGTGCTCAGAGATGACGTCACGGAGCCCGCTTCATACCCACCCTGCTGCAACATAGATTCGCCCACCGAATGCCCTCTAGTTGACCAACCGTCAGCAGATGCCTCCCATGTACAGCCCATGCACGGCAAACGCGGACGACATGCCCGACGGCCGGCGCAGCCCGAGTCAGTCGTAGCCCCCCATTAGTGGCCTCACGCGACGCAACAGGCCCCGTTGGTCCCTCGGATCTGATCTCATGAACTCTGTGGAGCCGCTGTACCGTCGCGACTCCGAGGCCTGGAAACGCCACCTAGCCGAGGGAAACGCAATCCAAGCTCGCAAACGCGTCGGCGCGGATGCTTTGGTCTTCGACTCCGAGGGCCGGATCCTGGTGGTCGACCCCAACTACAAACCTGACTGGGACCTGCCAGGCGGCATGGCCGAGGCCAACGAGCCGGCAGATGTCGCGCTGGGCCGCGAACTCGCGGAAGAACTCCACCTCCACATTCCGCCGGATCACCTCAACTTGCTCTGCGTGGATTGGGTCGCACCTCACGGTCCCTGGGATGACTCGCTGATGTTCGTCTTCGACGCCGGAATCCTCGCGCCCGCGCAGGCAGCCGCTCTTCGCATCGGCGACGGCGAACTCGACGCCTACGAATTCTGCACCCTCGACCAAGTCCAATGTCGGCTCCGCCCGTACGTCTGGAACCGTGTCCATGCAGCACTGACCGCACGCGACGACAACCAGGTGGCCTATCTCCATAATGGAGAACAACCATGGTGAATCTCAGTGCGCCCGGCCAATATCGGCATAGAGCTGGGCGCTGTGACCGTCGCTGCCGACTGGAGCACCGGGCTATTCATCGGCGCCGAGCCGGCGAGTAGAGTGCCGCGGATGACGCGCACGCGCATCATTCGCATCGCCACCCGATCCAGCCCGATGGCATTGGCTCAGGCCGAGCACGTGGCCGCCGCGCTGGAATCCTGCGGAGCGGCAACAGAATTAATGAAGCTGACGACCGCCGGCGATCGTTGGATGGGCGATCTAGCACGGCTAGGCGGCAAAGGCACGTTCGTCAAAGAGATCGACCGCGCCCTCCTCGACGACGAAGCCGACATCGCGGTGCACTGCCTCAAAGACATCCCGGGTGATGTCCCGATCCCGGAGGGTCTGGCATTCGCCGCCTATCTTCCCCGCGACGATATCCATGACGCGGTGATCACCCGTTCCGGCTCGCCGCTGGCCGAGCTCCCCGCCGGTACGACCGTAGGGACAAGCTCGGTGCGCCGCACTGCGCAGCTGCGATTGCACTACCCACATCTGAATCCAATTCCCTTGCGCGGGAACGTGAATACCCGCCTGTGCCGCTTGGACGAGGGGCATATCAAGGTGCTGATCGCGGCCGTGTCCGGCCTGCACCGTGTCGACCAGGCGCACCGGATCACAGAAGTCCTGGATCTGGAGACCATGTGCCCGCCGGTCGGCGCTGGGGTGATCGTTGTGCAGTGCCGCGCCGCCGACGAGGGAGCCGCCGTGCTGGCCGCGCGACTGGACGACGCCGCCACCCGCCGCCAGGCCGAGGCCGAGCGCGCGATGCTGCATGCCCTGCAAGGGCACTGCAATTCCCCGATCGCAGGTTACGCCAACACCGACGCCACCGGGCGACTTGTCTTGCGCGGCAAGGTATTCAGCGCGGAGGGCACCCGATGGCTCGACGCCCACCATTGGGGCGAGGCAGAGGATCCTGAAGGGTTGGGCTTCTTCGTCGGTGCGGATCTGCTTCGCGAGGGCGCACGACAAATCATCGACGCCATCGCGCACTAGCCAGTTCGGAGCGGGCACATGGGTTCGGATTAACCGATTCTGACCCGCCCGGGGCGGCGTGCATTCCCAACTCAAGATAGGAACCGAGCGATGGAATCTCGCCATATCACGCTATCTCGCTCTGCCACTATCGGTTTCACTTGCCTGCTGGCGACCACCGTCACCGTTGCAACTGCCAAGGCAGATACCCCCGCAGGCAAGAGCGGTCCGCCCGTACTCTCCGACTACGACCCTGCGTGGCCGGTACATGCCGCGCAGCTACTCGCGCTTGTACGGGACGCGCTGGTCTCATTCGATCCGGCCGGCGATGCAGTATTCGAGCACATCGGTTCGACCGCCGTGCCGGGACTTGCGGCGAAGCCGATTCTGGATCTGCAAGCGCAGGTAGCGGTGCTGCCGCCGCTGCCTGACCTGATCAAGGCGCTGGCGGCCATAGGGTTTGCCCCCGCAGCTGGTGCCCGGCCGGATTCTCCCGGGGTGTACCGCGATACTCCGCGGCCAGGCTCGCTAGCCACACCCGACCTGTACGAAAAGTGGCTGTTCCGATCGACGTCGACGTCAGCGATTCTGCACATTCGGCTACTGGATTCCCCGTTCGCCGATTGGGTTCTCCTGCTGCGGGACTGGCTGCGCGCCAATCCCGTCGCCGCGATCCGCTACGACACCCATAAGCGAGCGCTGGCTGAACGCTTCGCCGATGGCGACGACTACGACGACTACACCCGCGCCAAGACCGCGTACTACGACGAGATCGAACCTGCTGCCCGGCGATGGGCGGCGCATCGCCCATCGTGAGCGGTCCGTTTCGCAGCGCCATCAATTCCCGCCAGCGAATCGCCTGCCCTGATCCCGTTGGCGCAACACTGACCATGGCGCCGAGATGCCTGGTTAGGGCTCAGCTGCAGTTCGGCTGAAACGGGTAGCACCCACGCGGGCGCACGGGCTCCACGGGTGCTGGGGCCTGGACGGTCGGCGGCGGGGCGGGCTCCTCGGCCACCGGTGGAGGCGAGTCGATGCTGTCCTCCTGGACGGTCTCCGAGGTGCTCGTTCCCGCGGGTTCGTCGGTGGAATCGGCGGGCAGAACAAGCCACAGGCCCAGACCGATCGCCGCGACCACGGCTGCCGCCACAGCGAGCCGTCCGGAGGGCTGGCCTGGCTTCGAGCATTCTGGAATGACAACCCGAATTGGCGGTTCGGGCTGTCGCTGGGGTGCGGCGGCGCCGGGCGGCGGCGACCCGAGATCACGTGCACCGGCCGACGCGGTCCGAGGCTGCTGCATCGGTGGCGGTGCAGGCACAGCACGGGGCCGCGGTAGTGGTGGCGCGGGCTCGGGTTGAGGCTGCGGCGCGGGTGATGGCGTGGGGGCCAAGCGCAGTGGTGGTCGCGGATTCTGTCGCTGCGCCGGTGTGGTCGGTTGGGCAGATCTGGGCAGGGCGCGTTGTAGAGCCGCAGGCGAGATGTGGGGTGGCAGAGGGATTTGCCCACGTTGGATCTGCAGGTACCGCACTTCGATCTCGCCTTGGCGCTCGATTCGGAACCGACCCTTGGAATACCAGTCGTCGTAGGCGTCTTGGCCGCTGTGGTGGCGGCCACCGCATTCGCACACGCACTCCCAGACCGTGTCCGGTCGAGCGTTCTTGCAGCTGTAGGTGCAGTTCATCGTTGGTGAGACCTGTAGTCGCATCTCGACCTCGCCGTACCGGTCGGCCATCGCAGCGGCCAGTGGCAGTAGATGGTTGGCGGCTAGCTCCCACACTCTGCGCTCGCCGTGAACGATCGGTTTGATCGGCACACCCTTGCCCACCACCGCCCTGGTCCAGGGCAGATTCGAAGAACCCGCGGAGGGTAGAAATACACGCAACGGACCGTTGGTGGCCCGCTTGCGGGATTCGCCCCGCAGGACTGTCCGCTCCAGCCATGGTTTTTCGACACCGGCGATCCCCTTCTGATCTTGGCAGCCGCGCATGATTTTCTTCGGCTGGGACTGACCGCGGAACCCAGTGTGAACCCCGGCACCGACAACAAATGCGCGAATGATCTTGTGACTGAGTCAAATCGGGCTTCTTGCTGATCTCGAATCGCCGATGGAATGCGGCGCAAGCCATGACAATCGATCGGTCGGGCCGCACTCTGGCCCAGGCCACCGAAGTTCCGGGCTGATCGAGGGGAATCGGGATGGGAAGGCGAGTTTCACGCCGCGAATCGAACGCGCTGGCATTCGTGTTCATGGCCGCGGTGGCCGTGCTGGTGGTCGCGCCCAAGGCCGCCGATCTCGCCGAACGCCACGCGGCGGTCCTCGCCTGTGCGGGAGTGTGCGTATTGGCCGTCGGGGTCCTCGGCGCGGCGCTCGCGGTCCGGCATCGCCGTCGACTGCGTGCGCGAGAGGACGCGCGGGTGCTGGTGGCGCTGCGACAGAACTCGTTGAGTCCCGCCGAGTTCGAACAGGCGCTGGCCGCGTTGTGCCGCCGCGACGGCTGCACCGAGGTCCGGGTCGTGGGTGGATCCGGCGATCTGGGCGCCGATGTGATCGCACGAGCCCCGGATGGGCGACGGATCGTATTGCAGGCCAAGCGATATCGCAGCGACCGAAGGGTGGGCAGCCAAGACGTGCAGCGCTTCGGCGGAACGGCGCACACCATTCACGCTGCGGACGTGGCCGCGGTGGTGACCACTGCGCGCGCGTTCACCGCGCAAGCGACCGCGTACGCGGCCAGGGCAGGAATTCTACTCATGCCGGCAAAAGCGCTCGCGGCGTGGGAATCGCAGACCGGACCGACTCCTTGGAACTGAGCCCTAGCCTCAGCCCGGGGTGCACTGCGATTCGCCGGAGCGAACCTCGCCGACGCTATCCCTGCGCGAGACGAGCCTCGACGCGGACCTGACCGGTGTAATCGACGGGCTGCTCGGTGGACTTGGCGGGCATGAGCGTCATTTCAGCCGATCGGGGCAGCTCGCCACCTATACGAGCGGATCGGATTCACAGCGCGAGAAGCCACCACCTATCGTCACAGCCTGCGTCACTGACCCTCGATTTCCCCACACTCCTGGAGGCCACATCCTTATGGGCGACACTCGCACTTCGGTGGAAGCCGATCTCCTGCATATCGGTCAGCGCTTGGCCGATACCGCTCAGAATGGATTGACTTACGGCAATGACGATTTCGATCTCCAGCGCTATACCGACATTCAGAAGCTCACAGCGGAACTACTGGCCTGCATCAGCAGCCAGTCGCCTGTGGACCTCACCGAGATTCTCGCCGCGGAAGCGGGCTACAGCACACCCAAGGTCGACGTCCGCGCAGGCGTTTTCGACACCGAAGGACGGATCCTTCTGATTCAGGACCCCCGAACCGAACTTTGGGCACCGCCCGGCGGATGGTGCGATGCCGGCGAATCCACTGCACAGGCGGTGGTCAAGGAAGTGCGGGAAGAGGCTGGGCTCACGGTGGAGCCGCGAAAGCTGGTGGCTGCCTTGGACCGTGACACCCAGGGTCACCAACCCCCACTGCTGTTTTCCGTGCTGAAGATGTATTACCTGTGCGATGTGATCGCCGATGGCGGTGTACCGGATCCGCTTGAGACTTTGGCCATCGGCTGGTTCTGCATCGATGAACTGCCGCCCCTGTCCACGACACGGATCCTCGAACATCAGATCCAGATGCTGCATGCCCATTGGCTTCATCCGGAGCTGCCCGCACTGTTCGATTGACATGCCAGTTCTCGACGCGCTGCCCGGCCGCAGCCACGGCCCGCCTACCCGCCTCGAGATAGAGGGACTGGTGCGGCGACCCAAATCTCTACCAGGAGTCGGGGCGAAGACCAATTCTCTGTGGCGGATCGTCATCTGCTGTCGTGCGAACCGCGATCGTTTCCGCCGGCCGCCGGGCATGTCAGCTCGATTTCCGGGCCGGCAGTCCTGTGCGATGGCTCGCGTATGCGTGCGGGGTGAGCTTGTGGAACGACTCGGAGACCGGATGTCGCAGGAGGCGGTCGAATTGGCGTGCTGATCCCGGCCAGGGATTGGTGAGGGCACCCGAGGGGTGTTTGTACCAGCTCCATCTCACCGTCCCGAACACCGTGCGAGCAAGCGCCTGCTGCACTCGCCACCCATAGACCTGCATGGTCGAGGCATCGACTTCGATTGCGGCAGCGCCGGTTTCGGTACGCCAGCGCAAGCACGCCATGATGTAGGCGATTTGGGTTTCCTTCATCTCCGGGTTGCTGCCCGCCGGGTTGAAGGAGTTCGGGCCGGCGATCAAGTAGGCATTGGGAAATCCTGCCACCGCCAGGCCGGCGAACGCTGCGGCGCCGTCTCGCCATTGCTCGGCCAGTAGCACGCCGTCACGGCCACGAACGGCTAGTCCAGGTAAGAACTCTGTCGCGCGAAATCCGGTGGCCCACACCACGACATCGGCGCGATGGTGTTTTCCGTCCATGGTGTGGATGCCGTCGCAGGTCATGGTTTGGATCGGCGAGGTGACCAGCTCGACGTTCGGCTTGGTCAAGGCTGGATAGAAGTCGCTGTCGAGGATGATGCGTTTGGCACCGATCGGATAGTCCGGGGTGAGCTTCGCGCGCAGTGCGGAGTTGGAGATCTGGCGGTGCAGGTGATGTCGGGCGATGCATTCTGCGGGACGAGCCGACCAGCCTCGGCGCATTATCGGCGACAGCGCTAGGTCCGCGCCGTGATGAAGGGCGGCCCGGTAGACCCGGTGGGCGCCGGGCAGCCGCAAGGCTATGCGGGTGATGGGGCCGAAATGCAGTGTGGGCTTGGGTAGTACCCAGTGTGGTGTGCGCTGGAAGACATCTACCTGGCGAGCAGTCGCGGCGAGGTGCGGCAGGACCTGGGCGGCGCTGGAGCCGGTGCCGACCACCGCGACGTGGCGTCCGGTGATGTCCTGGCTGTGGTCCCAGCGCGCGGTGTGGAACGCCGGGCCCGGGAAGTCGGCGCGTCCGGGGATCTCGGGAATGTAGGGGCGGTGGAGTTGACCGACCGCGATAACGATGGAGTCGGCCAGTATCCGGCCACCGGATTCGGTGATTAGTTCCCATCGGTCCTGCTCGTCGAGGTATGTGGCGGCCTGGATGCCGGTCCTCAGGCGCACGTGTGGTTCGAGGCCTGCGTCGGCGGTGACGCGGTGCAAGTACTCCAGGATCTGTTGCTGGCTGGGATATCTGGTGCGGTGGTCGCGGTAGGGCGCGAAGGAGAACGAGTACAAGTGGGCGGGGACGTCGCAGTTGCAGCCGGGGTAGGTGTTGTCTCGCCAGACCCCACCGAGGTCGTCAGCCTTTTCGAAGATGATGAATCTGCGTATCCCGGCCCGGCGCAGGGCCACACCCATTCCGATGCCGCCGAATCCGGCGCCGATGACCGCCACCTCGAGATCGAGTGGGTCGCGCCCCGGTGGTAGTCGGCACTGTCCAGCGGGGTCGCGACGGCTGCTGTTTGTGAAGTTGTTCATGTTGGGTCTTCTTCTCCTTGCGGCAGTTTGAAGAGATCTGGCTTGGCGGGATCGCACAGAAGAGGCGAGGGTCTCGATGCCGCTGGGAGACGCTCGAATCCGTTGCGACTGAATGTCTTCGGGAGAAGTCAGGCCGAGGTCTGTCGGCGGTACCTGCCGATCAGATGCCGGTATTGGCGGCGGTTGCGTGCCAACGGCGTGTCGGTCGCCGCGGTCGGCATGACGCGAAATATCCACCGCAGCAAAAGAATTGATGCTCGAGCACCGACTTGGTGGTAGGCGGTCCAGGTCATCGGCACGATCGCTCGTACCTCTGGATGCATGATCCCGAAGCCCAATACGGCCGCGAGGTGCCCTGCGGCGGGCCGGATCAGCTTCCACACCGGGTCGGCGGCGGTGGGCAGGAAAGGCGGCCGTGGGGCTCGATGCAGCAGGATCTCTGTGGCGATCTCAAGGGTGGGAGTTCGCATCAAGGACCCGCGGACCGTGTGCTCGTAATGCACGCAGACTTCTTCATAGTCGGCTGGGAGTTTCGTCCTGCCGGTAGCTCGAGCCCGGATGTTTTCACGCGGTAGTGCTCCCACAGAGCTTGTCTCTCGACGGCGTCCGGGTGGTGGCCCGTCAAGGCTGTATACGCGGCGAGCTGCATGCGGAAGACGCTGATCAAGACCCAATTCCACGATTGAGGTGAATATGCCGAGTATCGGAGGCCGGTGACGGGGCTGACGCCGCTGATGTCGCGGTGCAGACGCAGCAGCCTGTGCGATTCGAGCATCCGGTCACCAGCGTGGCCGGCGGTCATAATCTGTGCGGAGGCGGCGGTGGCCGAGGCTCGCTCCCACGGTGAGTGGACAAGGCGTCCGGTGGATTCCAATGCCGCGCTGATGGTGGGCAGCATGGCCTGGTCGAGCAGGGCCGGTGCGAAAAGCCGGATCAGCCGTGACCCTGTCACCTGCTCGAACCGCGCGACGAGTGCGGCGCGTCGCCCGGAGGGCAAGGTTGCGCGATCCTCGCGGGAACGTTGCCCGGACTGGCTGCGAATCGCCCAATTGGATTGCAGGTTCTGATCATTGCTGCGCGCCGGAGAGCGTAGACGCCACCGCCGGTAGCTGCGCCCGCTCATCGGTGCCGCCGGACATGTGCGGCTTGTACCGCTCGTCGCATCCGATAGTCGAGTTCGTTGCGAAGGATGTGGGCGATCAACCACAGTGCGTCACGGCAGAGTTCGAAAGCGAGCGCGGTCGATGCCGCTTCTGGTCGCAGTGAGTTGCGATGTCGGGCGGGGTGCTGAATGCGGCTGAGTTGGCCAGGACTTGGTGATCGGACAGCGATCCGGCGGGTGAACCGTTCGGAGTCGGGGCTGTGGGGGTTTGCGCGGCCGTGAGGGTGCATCGGGTGTGTTCTCCTGAGTGGTGAGGAATTCTTGTTCGATGGCGTGAGCAAACGCCTTGGCTACCTGAGCTCAGTGGCCGGCGGATCGGGTCCGGTCTCGTGCTGTACCTCGGCGGTGGCGCTGTCGAGTCCTTCGGCTTCGATATCGGGGACCCAGTCCAGGGCTGCCGATTCGCCCAGCCCGGCCGAGATCGCTGCTTCGATCGCGGCACCTGACCCGGAATCGGGTGTGGCTGCGGCGGCGAGGGCTACGCGCGCCCGCGCGAGCAAGGCGTTGGCGGTCGGGACCAGGGTTTGGTGGGAGCCAGTGCTGGTGCCGGGATCAGCGATTTGCAGACTCTTCAGTGACCTGCGGATATCGGAGGCGATGGCTCGGCTGGTCAGCGGCTGCCACATCGCTTCGAGGTCGGTCAGCGTGTAGGTCAAGTATTGGCTGATCTCGTGGTTGAGCAGATCACTGGCGGCGGCGAAGGCGTGGGCTACTCTGGCTTGCCCCGTGCCGGGGAAAGAGGCGATCGCCACGGCACGAGTCCGCAGTGCATGGAAATTGCGTTGGAAGCGTTGTGCGGCAGCGGGATCTGCTTCGGTCGTGATTCCGGCTGCAGCGCGCAGATGGTCGCGCACAGTGCTCACGGCAGCCATGTGGGCTAGCCGTTTGGCGTCCTGCATCACCCTGTTGGATGTTCGCCGGCCCCAGGTTCGCGTCGCTGGGGGTAGGAGTTGATCACCCGTCCAGGCTTTGCCTTCGATGCCGTGTCTGCGGGCGAGGTCAATCCAGGCGTTGGGGATACCTTGGTCGCGTGCGGTGATTTCGGTGAGGTCGCGTTCGCCGTGGATCGCATCGAGCTGGTCGACCAGGTGTTTCCAGTCGTTGACCTCGCGTTCGCTGGTCGGGATCGCTTGGCGCTGCCGGACCGATTCCGCGGCAAGGGCATGGATTCTTTCCAGCAGTTGTGCGCGGTCGGGTTCGATATCGCGCACGCGCACTTGCTGTTTCGCCGGCGCGCTCATAGGTCTAACTCGCTGGCCGGGGCCACGAACTCCGGTGCCGCAACCGCGAGGTCGGCCTCGTAGGCAACCGGCTGTACTTGCTCGGCGTGGCTGAAGACCGATCTCGAGGAGGAGGTGTCGGGGTCAGCTGCGGAGGGATCGAGGGCGGCGGCCTCGACCGCGGCGCCGATGTCGGTGCCGGCGGCGGCGGCGGGGTGATGGAACAGCATCGGCTGGGCCAGGGCGAGCACAC
Organism: Nocardia sp. XZ_19_385; assembly: GCF_015355755.1. Lineage (NCBI taxonomy): Bacteria > Bacillati > Actinomycetota > Actinomycetes > Mycobacteriales > Nocardiaceae > Nocardia > Nocardia sp. XZ_19_385. The sequence goes on along the minus strand of NZ_JACVEE010000003.1, from coordinate 62,109 downwards.
CCAGGCGTGCGGTGAGTGATTCGTGATCGGGTAGAGCGACTGAGGTGTGGGTTTTGATCCGGGCCTGGGCCAATGCCTTGGCTTGCAGTGCCAGTGGTTCGGCGTCGCTGCGCGCCACGGCTTTCCAGCGCTGCAGGACGACTTCGGCGGGGTGGTGAGCGAGCAGCTGGTAGCCGGCTTCGACCCAGTCGCTGGTGCTGCCCCACAGTCCGTTGCCGTCGGTGGCGTTGAGGTCGAGCAGGTTCACCACACCGGTCAGCCGGGCACGCAACGCGGCAAGGTTGCGGTCGAATGCCTCGACGGCCTGGGCAGGCACCGCGCCGAGCTGACGGCGTGCACTGTCGAGCGCGGTCCATTCGCACAGCTGTTGTGCCTGGGTGGTGAGATCTCCCAGCACCCGATCCCAGTCCGGCGGCGCCGGATCGACCAGTTCGATCTCCGACCACGCGACGCCCCGATCGCCGTCGTGGACCTGGGCGATCCATTCCCGTGGAACAGCGGCGGCCTGCGCAGCGCTGGCCAGCGCATCACACAGGACTGCCCGTTGGTGATAGTCCTCGAACCACTGCGGACTAGGGGCCCGTTTGGTGGTTTCCATCTGCTGGTTGGCCTCGGTGAACAAGGTCCCCAGTTCGGTCCAGTGGGCGTGCAGGGCTTGCAGCACCCGGGTCTGTGCGCGGGTCGGTTTCTTCATGACCGGTCACCACCCAGCGCCGACCCGAGAGCACGGAAGTCGGGTCCGAAACCCAGACGTTCGATCGGAGTCCTCTCCCCCGGCACGCCGAACCACGCGAGCGGGACCGGAGCACCGACCAGTCCTGCGAGGTCGATGTGCTGGGTAGGTGAGCAGCGGTGCAGCGGCCCGTTCGCGGCATCGAGAATGCTGCGCAGGTGCGGGTCGATGTGGCGGACGAACAGGGTGCTCATCGCCGCCTTGTCCTCGGCACGGCGCGCGGCTTCGAACACCGCGTGCACCGCGGCCAGGCGTACACACACCTCGTGATGGCGCCACCACTGCCGGCACCAGCTGTAGGTGCCCTCACGCGAATTCGAGGTGATCCGGACTGCGGTGACCGGCAGCAGCCACTGCTCGACCCAGTCGTACCAGCGCGCGAACATCGGCGGCGGCTTCTTCTCAGCGTCGGTGGTATCGGTGGCGGGTTTGCCCGGCGGTGGAAACCAGCCCGGCGGCACCGGGTCGGCGGGGAGCGAGGCCAAGGCGGTGTGCTGGGTGCGGGTGCAGCGGTGCAGGGGCCCGTTTGCCGCGTCGAGGATGACCCGCAGCTGTGGGTCGTGGTGGTTGAGCAGGAACGAACTCAGCGCGTTGCCGCCTTTGGCGCGCCGCGAGGCCTCGAAAGCACTGTGCAGGTGCGCGATACGCACCGCGACCGGGCGATGGCACCACCACTGCGGACACCAGGTGAAGGTGTTCTCCCGCTGGGATTCGGCCAACCGCACGTTGACCCCGGGCAACAGCCACTTGTGCGTGAACTCGATGAAGTCCCGATACTTCGGCGGCTGTGGAGCCTTCTTCGGGCTGCTGATGGAAGGTGTAGGCGTGGTGGGAGTAGGGCCGCTCACGGCTGCCGCCCTTGCTGCCCAGTCCCGCCGCTGCCGGTATCGGTGACGGTGAGAGTCGCTGGCGGCGTGTGGTTCTCGAACTGCGCCAGCGATCGTTTAACCGCGGGCGCGAAGTCCGGGTTGTCGAACCACGGCACCTTGCGCAGCAGCATTGGGCCATAGCCGGGTATCCGGACCAGGGCGCGGTCTTTGGGCATCGCGCTCAGCTCGGCGACATCAAGAATCGCCTCGGCCCGCCAGATCATGCTGCGGCTGGGCCCGCCGGGCTGAATGCCGCGCGTGCGGTCGGCGACCTCGTGCTGGCCGACGGTGCGTGACCAATGCTCGAGGTAGTCCAGCTCGGCAATGTTGCCGCCGTAGATCTCGATCGACTGAGCGCGCATGATCGACAAACCCTTGGCACCCCAGAGGTTTTCGCCCTGCTCGAGCACCTGCACGATCGTCATCAGCAGGATGCCACAGCCACCGCAGTAGGTGTAGTACTCCGGCAAGTCGGCGATCCGCGCGGTGTTGGCGGCCTCGTCGAGCACCGCGAGCAGCGGGATCTTCAGTCGTCCGTCCGGGCGCGCGCGTGCAACCTCCAGGGCGGCTTCCACGATCTGGCCGACCAGGGCTGAGGTCAGCGGGGTGGCCGAATCGGCTCCAGCCATCGACAGTGCGTAGAGGGTGTCGTTGCTTTCGACGAAGCGGCGCGGATCGAACTGCGGCAGCGTGTGGGTGATCGGGCCGTCGGTGGTGTCGATGACGATGGAGCCGTCGCGGGCTTCGCTGGCCAGGATCGTGCGCCGCCGTGGTGGGGTGACCAGTTGGGCGTAGCCCTTGTGGGTCAGCACGTTGAGATGCCGGCGTGCCATGTCGAACAAGCCGTCACGCTGGCGGGCATAGAGGGCTTGGGCTTCCAGAATTCGCGCTGCGGCGCGGGGCTGGTCCGCGTGGCGCAGGATCAGCGCCGGGGTGGGGTCTTGGTCGCGGCCGAGCCATTCGGTGGCGTGCGTTAGATCACCGCCCGCCGCGGCGGCGGCGAACATGTACAGCGCCAGTAGCTCTCTCGCGCCGCCGTCGAAATAGGCGTCCTGGCGGGCATTTTCGGCTTCTTGGCCGATGAAGAAGCCTGCGATTTTGCGGGCGGCGGGCAGGTGCTGCACCTGCGCGAGCAGGTCGACCCAGAACCCGATCTCGATCCGGCCGGTGACCGCTTGCAGATCACACATCCACACGCGACTGCCCTGCTCGGCGCGGGCTCCGGCGGTGTGACGATAGAGGTCAGGCTTGTTGCTGGTGGCCAGGACCGGCCCCCAACCGGAGAGCACCGCCGGGATCGCCCAGGCCACTGTCTTGCCCGAGCGCTGTCCGGCGGCGATGAATACCCCCAGCTCCGCGGGCAGATACAGCCATGTCCCACCGAGCACGGTGCGGCCCAGCGGCGGCCCCGTCGCGGCCTGAACCTCGGGGGGTGCGTCTTTGAGCAGCCGTAGTGCGGCGGCGGCGTTGTCGACCGCGCGTCCGACCTCGAGTTCGCTGGGGCGCTGCATGGTGTGCGCGGCGGCATCGATACGCCGTCTCCCCCGCGCCAGTCGACGGCCAGCCCACACCAGCGCCCCCAGTGGCGCGCACAGCACGACGGCGACAAGATTGGACTGCCACGGCCAGTTCTGTTGTCCTGTAGCGACTTCCAGTAACGCCAAGAACGGGTGCGCGGTGACGGGAAGTCCGGCCCACCAGCGCCCGATACTCAACGCCGCCCATGCCATCAGTGCGAAGCCGACCGCGCCGAGGAATATCAGCAGCGCGCTGAATTCGGGGCCGAGTCCGCCGACCCGGCGGCGCCGCGATTCCCGGGTGGCGGTCATGACCGCTCCCACGGTTCGGGTTCGACGCCGGGCAGGTTGTGATACGGGGGTGTGGTGATGTTGTTCATCGGTTGAGCTCCTCGGTGAGGTGAGGTTGGGGTGATGGCGTCGCGGCTGGTGCGGTCTCGACGCCGTCCTGGGCGTCCCAGTCCGGGTCCAGGTCTTCGGGCAGGGCGGCCTCGATGGCCGCGCCGATCTCGTGGCCGCCGCTCTCACCGGCGCCGTGATCTGGACCATGTTCGGAACCGGAATTCGCTTGCGCACGTGCGGCTTCGGCCGCTACTTCGACCGTCATCGAGGCCACTCGACTGCCGCCGCGTTGGTCGTGCAGCTCGGCAATCGCGCTACGGAGGTCATCGATCTCGGCCAGGGCGGCCACGTGTTGCCGGGTGAGCTGTGTGAGCCGGCCCAAGAACGGGTGTGCGGGCTGCTGACTCCAGCCGACCCCAGCCACTCCCGCTTGATAGGCGGCGGCGATATCGGTGTCGCCGACACCGGCCATGCCTGCCTCCCGACGGGCGTGTTTGAGCGCGTTGCTCAGCTCTTCCAGGCGCGCGACCTGGGCTTGGTCGAAGCCGGCCTCGGCACCCCAGCGGTCATGTAGCCGGGTGTGCTCTGCGGCCAAGTTCTGCACGGCGGCCAGCGCGCGAGTGTGGCGGGCATGCTGCTCGGCGAGCGCGCGATAGTCGAAGGAAATCGGGGCATCCCGCACGACAGCCGGAAGCAGCGTCGCCTGCTTCTCGCGGCCGGTGTCGCGATCGCCGACGACCTCTTCAACGTCGAGCAGGTCATCGGTAGCCTGGATCACTTCTTCCACCGCGGCCATGTCCAGCAGCCGCAGCTGCCGGGGTGCGCCCAGCGCGCGGTCGGCCGCGTTGGGCGGTGCCTCGAGGCCACTACCGGGGACCGCGCGTAGGTGACGGTCTGTGTCTTGGGGCCTAATGCTGTTGTCTGCGTTGGTGATCGATTGCAGCTGTGGGCCGGGGATCTGCCAGTGGGCACCGGCTCGCGCTGCGGCTGAGGAGACGTCGTCGCTGTGGCCGGTGACCTCGCGCGCTTGACGCAGCGTGCGCCAGCTCAGCTCGTCGAGGCTGGGTTCACCGGCCTCTCGTGCTCGGGCGAGGTCGTCGTACAACGCGCGGGTGGCGTCGGGGTCCAGCTCCCATTGCGTGGCCTCGATACCGAGTTGTCGCCACAGCCAACGGAATTGGAGCTGTTCATGGTCTTCCCACCGTTGGCTGATCTCGTAGGCGTTGCCGTTGCGGTCGGCGATGATTTCCGGGGTGTCACCGGGCGCGATCTGGCTCAGCAGATGGTATTTCGCGAAATCGGCCCGCAGGTTCCGTTCGATGTCGGAGGCCGCGTCGGTGTAGTAGCTCGGGTCGGTGTAGCCGCGGGGCGGTTGCTGCCAGCTCATCGTGGCGCTTCCGCCGCGCGCCTGTGGCGCTCAGGAGTTCGGCCGGCAATTCCGGCTCGGGCAGTGGGTCTTTCGCGGGAATGTGGGAGGGAGGTGTTGGACATCGTGCTCGACCTTGTCGGCGTACCGCGAGCGGATGGTCGGGCTGCGCGGTGGGATTGCTGATGTCCCCGATGGATTGTTGTCCTCTGGACGGCCGGCACCTACGGCCGCGCAGATGACCTGCACGCCTTGTGTTTCACGACCCGAGTCAGGGGTCGGGCGCTGGGCCCAGTTCTGGTGTTTTGCCTGGCATAGCTTGATCGACATCCATGGGTGTGGCCGACCAGTCGCCGACTTCTGCGGCGGGCAGCGCGCTGTCGATGGCTGCGGCCGCAGCGCCCCCGCCGCCGGTGACGACGGCGTTGTCGATGAAGTTCGCGCGGATGGCGGCGTGCGCGTCGGCGATCATGGCCTCCGGTGTCGGCACGCGTGGCGCACCAGGGAGCGGCCGTGCGCCGGGATCGGCGAGAACAGCGGGCGGAAGCGCTGCCACGGTCTCACCGCCCATGTATCGGCGCAGTTCAGTAACCAGTCCGGCCTCATCGTGAGCGCTGACATAGCTGTGGTGCAGAACTTTCCATCCTCTGCTGCCGGTACCCCACAACTGCTCGGCTTCGGTCGCCGTGATTCCCGCCGCGTGCGCCAGTACGGTCGCGCGGGCATGGTGGGCGCGCATGGTCTCGTCGAATCGAACCTGCTGCACGGCGGTGAAAGTGATGCTTGAGCGGCCGGTCACGACGCGGTCCTGATAGGCCGCGACCAAATACGCCATGCGGTGCAAATTCCACAGGTCCACGGCCATCATGTCCACCAGAAACTGCTGGGCCTGCGTCGACGCGGTGACGGTCCCCGGTGTGGATTCGGCGGGGCGTGCGGGTTTCGCACTGCGGTGGCCGAGTTCGCGAACATCCTCGATCCAGGCCGGTTCGAGACCGGCTTGCCGGGCGAGGTCCTCGGCGATCTCGAGTTGCGCCTGCACCGCGTCCAGCTGTGAGGCCCACTCCTGTTCGGGCTCGAGGTCGGTGCCGTCGTAGCCGGCGGGGCCGAGGTCGGTGATGCGGGTGTGCTCGGCGGCCCAGTGCTGGACGCGGCGCAGCAACTGGGCCTGCCATCCGGGATCGGCCCACGGCACCGAGGGACGAATGATCTTTGAAACATGCTCAGGCTGAACCACTTCTGCGCTCGGCCGACGGTGGCCGACGGCGGGGATCGGTTCGATGGGGGTGTCTTCCATGGGTCCTCCTCTCAGGGGTCCAAGCCCGGCGGTGTCGGGTCATTGCCAGCCGACGGGTCCCGGCCGGGCGAGGCGGGATCGATGCCGTCGATGGTGAGGTCGGCGGCGTCGATCGCTGAGCTGATCTCCGATCCGCCGGGTTCGGGTGTGGAGGTCGCTTCGGTGCCGCGTATCGACGGGCCAGGGCCCAGGGCAGCGATGAGTGCTTGTGGCGTCGGTGGGAGTTGACCGGCCGCGGCGATCGCCTCGCGGGTGATGCCCGTCGCGCGCAGGACTTCCCCGAGCTGGGATTCGTTTACCCAGTTCGCGCCGGTCGCGGTGCTGTCCCAGCGCGCGACCAGATCGGATTCTTCACCGTCGAGGTAGTGGGTGGTCATGGTCTTGACGATGTATTCCGAATGCCCCCACACGAATTCCTGCTCGCCAGGGGTCAGTCGCAACGCGTAGGCCACCGCTCCGATGCGTTCGTGCAACGCCTCCAACGTCGCCCGGTGATACCGCTCCGAGTTGTCCGAGGAGCCACCGAAGCGCTGTATATAGGCCCGGTGCACCGCGGCCATGTTGTTGAACTCTCGCATGTGTTGGAGGAGCCCGTTGATCAGGTGCAGCCGGTCGGCGGGGGTCGCTCGTGGCATCGGCTGGTTGCGCTGCCATCGTTTTGCCTGTTCTCCGCGCATGACGGCCGTGTCGACTGCCGCGGCCGGTACCCCGATCTCGGAAGCTTGTTGCATCGCGATATCCCGCAGATGGGTCAGCCCGACGACCTGATGTTCCGAGGCTTGTTCGTAGCTTGCTTGGGGCCCCAGTGCGTTCCGGACCTGGGCCAGGCGCTGCTTCAAGACGTGGCGGTCGGCGCTCAGATTTTGAACCGTCTTGAGGATCTGCTCGTGGATCGCTGCGACCGAGGGCAGGCGTAGGGCGGGGTCATCCATGACGGCCTGGGGTAACGGCCGGTGGCTCAGCCACCCGCACCCTGGTGTGGGTGGCGGTACGGTCCCGGATCGGGTCGCATCCGCTATTGACCTGCTGTTCTTGGTGTTTGGTGTTCATCGTTTCCTCTCCGCTGCTCGGTAGCAGATGTCATCGGGTGCATTCCTGTGATGGGCCGCCGGTTCGAATCAGCTCGGATCGTGGCCGTGTTGCTCGACACTCGTGCCCGGCTCGGTCACCGCGTCGGGTTCCGCGGGGTCCGAGCCGGTGGATTCGGTGAGGGCGGAGTCCGTGCTGATTCCCGCCGCCTCGATCGCCTGCCCGATCACCGCCCCCGCCTCGCCGCCGGGAATCCCGGCGGTGACACCGGGATCGATCAGACATGTGGCATCACCGAGGTCGGTCCTGCCGGTCGCCATCAGCTCGTTCGCTGTCGGGGGGAGCGGCCCGGCGGATTCGCTGAGATCGGGGGTGAGGCCGGCCCCGGACAGCATCTCGCTGGCGAGGTGTTCACTCATCACCGCAGCGGCGGTCGTTCGGGCCTCCCACAGAGCGACCAGGGTGTGGTCGTCGAAACTGCGATGCCCCGCAGCGAGGATCCTGATGTCCTCTTTCGCGCTGCCCCACAACGCATCCCGCTCAGTGGCGCTCAGATCGATCGCGACAGCGACCGCGCCGATGCGTTCACGCAGCGCACTGATGACCTCACGGCAGAACAGCTCAGCACGAGTGTCCGGGGCACCGAAGCGCTCGACGAACACTTCACGTATCGCGGCCATCTCGTAGAGACGGCCCACCTGGCCCGCCAGCCGAGCCAACAGCTCGGTGCGGTCGACATCGGCCACGGTGGGCATCTTCTGCCCCACTCGCCATTGCAAACCCTTGTCACCACGTTCGCGCACGTGATCGATCCACGCTTGCGGAACACCGATCGCGACAGCCTGCTCGGCGAGGGCTTCAGCGGCTAAGCTCTGGCTGGTCAGCTGGGCCTGCCAGCTCCGGGTCGAGCCGAGTTGTTCAGGCTGCCAACCGTATTGGGCACGGTCCGCTGATTCTTTGATGCGTACATGCATGGTCTGCAGCGAGCGCAGCAGCTCTCGGGCGATCATCGGATTCGGTATCGGCGCGCTCATGGCCGCACCCCCGCACCGGTGCCCACGCCGCGCACGGAGGCCTCCAAGCCAGACTCCGACTCTGGCCTCAGGTCGAGTTCACCGCAGCCTCCGGTGAACTCGATAGCCGGATTCGGATTGTTCGTGCTCACCGTTGCACTCCGATGTCGGCATCGGGGGCGCGGCCGGGCTCGGGCAAGCCGGGTTCGGGGTCCAGCCCGATCCCGACCTCGCCGGTCAGGCCGGCGGACTGAATGGCTTCACCGATCTCTGTTCCGAGGTCAGGGGCCGCGGCGGGGTCACTGAGCGTGGCCGCGTCATGCTCGGCATGTCCGAGCATGATCAGCTCTTTGGCCAGGGCCGCGGTGGTGTTGACGGCGCGCGCCGCACTCGGGTCGTCCACGATCTCGGCGTCGATCACATCGAGTAAGGCAGCCGGTTCGGGCCTGTGGGGCAGCTCGCCGACAATTTCGGCGTCGATGATCTCCGGTCCCGCCGCCTTTGGCTGGCGTGGTACGGCGAAGTCTGCCTTGAGATCGTCGAGGAAATCCTCAGCGTCCGGGCCGGTGTCGGCGTCGAAACGCTCGCGATAGGCATCGACATGGGCGGCGTGCGCATCAGACAGATTGGAGGTGTAGTGCGCGGAAGCGAACCCTGCCGCGGCTTTCATCGCCTCCGCGTCCGCCCGCCCCGAGGAACTCAGATCATCGGCGAAACCGGCTGCGCGGCGGCGGATCTCGATCAGCAGCTTCTTGTACTCCACGTCGAGGTCGTGCAGCGTCTCGGCGTATTTCGCGCGATCGTTGTAGCCCTGAATGCGCTTGTCGTGGACCTCGTTCTGTCGTTGCTGATCGACAGTGGTCTCGTAGTCGCGACGCGCGAGGTCGCGGTTGCCGCGTCGGATCTGTTCGTTTTTGACCTGCAGCTCGGTGTCGTGTTCGGCTTGGCCCCACCGTTGGCGGTCGTCGTAGCCCTCGACCTGACGCTCGTGCAGCGTTTGCTTACGCGCGCTCTCGTCGAGCTTGAACTTCTCATCGAGCTCGAATAGCCGTTGCCCCTGATGCCGGCGGTCGACGTAGCCCTGCACCTTGAGCCGATGCACCTGAAGGTCTCGTGCCTCACGGGCTGCGGAGTTCTGCATACTCTGGGCATGGGCACTGGCCGAACGTGCGTCGGCACCGCGGCGCTCCAGAAAATTGGCCACCATCGCGCCGGTCTGGAAAGCCTGGATAAAGCCCTGCCGCAACTGGGCACCGCCCTCTTCGACCGGGTCGCCGCCACTCATCCCGTCACTCCCAGGGCGCTGAGCAGCCACGGCCTACTGCGGTCGACGCGGCGTGCGGTGGCGTAGGCAGTGAATGCCAATGCAGGGGTGCTGTCGCTGGGCTGCAACGCCAGTGCCAGCACCCGGTGGATCACAGTGTCGGTATCGACCGGGTGATCGTCACCGGTCACGTGAACCTCGGCTGTCAATGAAACCGACGCGGTTTGCCATCGCTGCCAGGTCGTCGCGGTGACCGTTAGCACCACCGTGGCGCCCGCCTCGCCACGCGTGGCGTACTCGGGCTCCAGCAGAGGGGTAGCGGCCCGAAATGTTGCGCGCTGGTCGGATTGAGTGGCCGGGGTGTAGGTGAACATCGTCGCGAGCGCAGCGGTCAATACTGCTTCGGCTGAGCACGGATCGATCGCGGCAAACGGCGCTTCGAATCGCGCTGCGGTACAGCGCTTGTCGTCAGCGGGTCCGAGATTTTGCTGTGCGCAACCGGCGGTCGAGACGATGCCGAGCACGGTCACGGCGGTGAGGATCCGGCGGCTCATGTCGGGATCCGGTGGGCGTTGAGTAGGTCGGCCAGCCCGAGGTTGGGGTGCCAGTCGACCGGCGTTGTCTCCGCGCAGGCGTGACGGGCCGGATTGCCGATCGGTTCGGCCATCACCTTCAGCGCCAGTGCTGCGACATATGCGTGGCGGTGCAGATCGTCGAGCAGGCTGCGGCGGTAGCGGTCCATGATCAAACGCAGTCCGCCCGCCTCGGCCCCCCATTCCAACCGAGCTTGGCCGGCGATCCAGATCGCCTGGCGCGCGGTGGCCGCGATGGCGTCGAGTTCGGTCTCCACACGCAGACCGGGCAGGTCGTTGAGACACTGCCGCCAGATCACCCGGCCGTCCGGGCGGCAGATCGTGGCCTGCCCCCGGGTGGCCGCGGCCCATAGCATCAGCTGCGGTCCCTGCGCGCTGCGCGCTGCCAGCTCAGCACGGGCACGCGCCCGGTCACGAGCCTCCTGCCGTTGGGCAGCCCGCTCCGCCTCCAAAGCGAGAATGACTGGCGGGGCATTGATTTCGGACGAGGCGGTCATGGACGAAACCGTCATAGTGTTCCCTTCGTCGTTGAATTGCCGCGCAATCCCGCGTTGGTCTGAAATGGGCGGAAAGCCTGCGTGCGGCTCGGCAGACCCGGCAGGCTCAGACGTCGGCGGGCGGCTGCACACCACCCGCGGTGGCACCTGGCTGCGGCTGGGAGTAGCGCCGAACCGCCATCTGCTCGCCCTCCCAAGCCGAGAGGGGCGTGATGGTGACGTTCTGTCCGGTTTGCGGGGCATGCAGCAGCAAATCCTGGCCTTGGCCGTCGCGGCCGTAGTAGATCCCGACATGATGGGAATCGGTCTTGCCTGGGATAGTGAAAAAGATCAGATCTCCCGGGGCGCGCTCGGCGAATGGCACCGCCACCGCACTCGAATGGTCTTGCTGGGACTGGGTGTAGTGCGGCAGCAAGATTCGCCCACCGGAGGCCTGGAAGATCGCGTAAAGCGTCAGCCCGGAGCAGTCGAAACCGCCCATGGTGGGCCCGGTTTGATCTCCCCCGCCCCACACATATGGAGTGCCGCGGCGCAGCCAGTGCATCGCCGCATCGATCACGGCTTGTCCGAACGGGCCCGCAGGGGTTGTCGGGGCGCCCGAGCCGGTGGGACCGCATCCGGCAGCGAGTTGCCCTGGTTGGGGTGGGCTCATCGTCGCCGGGGCGGTGTCGGCGAACATCGCATACACCTTCCGGGCCAAATCCATCTGGCCGGCGTAGGCATTGGGCGCCGATCGTTCGACCGCCTGCGCCAGCTGCGGCGGTGTCATTTGTTCCGCCCCAACGATTTTGGTGGATTGGTCGTAGAACCAGTTGATCTGATAAAGCGGGTCCATCAACCCCGCGATGCCCACCGAGCCCCAGACACTGACGCGCATCTGGTGCGGACCGACCGAGTCGTGATCGTGTCCCACCCCGTCGTGGGCGTAGGAAAGCGATTCCGGCACAGAGGAGTTCGCGAGGTTCCGGAACGTCGATTCTGTGGCTTGGGCGACCAGTTCGGCCAAGATCACCGTCTCCGGCATTCCTCGCTGCTTGCCGATCGCGACGCCGTTGCGCGCAAGCTGCAGCTGACGCTCGTTCAACCCGGCCACACTCGCACCGCTGGACTCCGACCCTTCTGACCCAGCAGGGCCGGACAGGGCCGCCGCACAGGAGGTGGCGAGATCCGCGCCGACGAAGACCAGCAGCATCAGGATCAGCGACATCGGTAGCATCAACGCGCCGGCCACGAGGGTCTTCGGGGAGTCCATCGGGGTTCACCTGCCTGCCCCCTGCGCCGAGGCGTCATCGGATTCGGTGTCGAAAATGAAGCGCCGATTGGTGTTGTGAATGTCTGATTCCCGCTCGCTCAAGGTGAAGACCATGCGGAACGGGATCCCGGGTTCGCCGCTCTCTCCGGTTTTGAGCAGAAAGCACCCGGTGCCCGGTGGGGTCTCTCGCACAGTGGTGGTGTCGTCGTCGCTGGGTGGGCGCGGGGCGGCCCAGGAGGTGACCAAGAGTTTCTCGGTGTCGGTGATACCGACTGCGGAGCGGATCCGCTCGACTTCCTCGGGCCCGACTGGGCCGATAATCTTCGCGCGGGCGCGTTCGAAAAAGCCGAGCGCTTTGGCTTGGGAGGCAAGGGATTCGAAGGCGGTGAGGTCTTTGACCGTGTGGCTGCACATGATCAATCCCGCACCCAGCGGCCGGTTCAGCCGCGTCAGCGCGTCGACGCGGTCGACCATGAATTCCCCCACTCCGAGGACTCGCCAGATCTCGTCCATGACGACCTCGTAGAGGCGTTTGGGTGCCAAACCGGCATCGGCGAGGGCGTGGGCGGCGGCCACCGCACCGAACCCCGACGACCAGCACACCATCAGCACCGCGGCCAACAGTTTGTTGTCGCCTTCAGGGATCCGGCTGACATCGACACAGATCGCCGGACTGTCCAAGGCCAGTCGCGTGGTCGTGTGGCCGTCGAAGATAGCGCCCATCGGGCCCTCGACCAACGCCCGCAGCGAGCGGCGCAAGGTCTTCGTGCTGGCTCGGTAGGAGGGTGTGTCGTCCTCTTCGGCGAATTGCCGTAGTCGCTCTCCGCCGTCGGAGATCACCGCCAGAAGATCCGAGAGCAGCGGCGGGTTCTCGGCGTTGAATTCATTTGTGCGGCTGTAGAGTTCGCGCAGCCCGGCGGCGATCAGCGTCTCTTCGTAGTCCGCGACGCGGGAGCCGCGCACGAGTTCGATCAGGCCCGCGACGATGTTGACTTGGCCGGCCTCCACTCGTGCCGCGACTTGGCGGCGCTGATCAGGGTCGGGCAGACGGTCGATGACCGATCCCAGTGCCCCGACATCGAGGGGGTTCAGGCATCCGAAGCCGTAGCCGACGTCGATGGCTTGCCCGCCCAATCGCAGCACGAGGTCGCGATAGTCGGGTTTGGTGTCCCCCATACACAGCACGGTTTCCCCCGAGGCAACCGCACCGGTGACGATCCTGCGAATCAATGAGGATTTGCCGAAACCGTTGAGCGCCAGCACGAACAGGATCGGGGCGGTGATGAAGCCGCGAAGGAACCAGGACATCGGATCGAAATGGACGGTGCTTCCGGTGATGTAGTGGGCCCCGACCGGGGTTCCGACCACCGGTGCGCTGGCACCGACTGCAAACGGCCATAGACCGGCGACCTGCACGGTGGTCGCGCGCCACTCCGGGGTGGAGGCCACCACCGCGGCGCGGCCGCCACCAGGCCCGGCATAGCCGCGAGCGGTGAGTTTGGCCAGTTTTCTGACGAAGCCACCGTCGCGGGCGAGGTCGGCCAGCCGGTGTTCGGCGTTGGCCCGCCGGTGATCATCGCTCGAAAGCGCCAACCGTGCTCGTGCTCCACGCCACCCGGGGCGGGTGGCGTCGGCTTCTACCTGTGCTCGCGCCGCGGCGGTGAGCACTCGGATTCCGGCGATGCTCTGCGTTCTCGGCGCGCGTTTGCTTGTGCTGCGCTCTGGTTTGCTCACATCGAGACCCGCTTGGAAATCGAGGCGTGCTCGGGCAAGATCAACCCGACCCCCAGCGAGGCAGCAAAGCTCGCGGCCTGGGAGCCGTAGCAGCGGCGCACATCCAACCGCGCCGCCGCCGACATCCCCTGTACAGATGCTTCGATACCGGGCATATCCGCGTCCTGGGTGTCGGTCACGGTGATCAAGACACCGAACCGCGTCAACCCAGCACCTTGGGCGTGTTCCTGGCGGGCGGCGTTGGTGTTGCCGACCCTCAATGACGCAGAGGCAGAGGCGATTCCGCGTTCGGTTTGTTCCGCCGCGAGGGCATCGCGGAAGTCGGAGTCGACGAGTTTGGTGGCCTCGGCCGCCGAGTGCAGGCGATACACGATGGCGACCCTCTTGCGGGGGACGTCCGCGCGGGGGCGCAGTAGCTCCTCGAGGCCGGTTTCGGTGACCGCGCCGCGGGGTGCGCCGTCCATTTCCCAGGTGATCGAGCGTGCGCCGTCGTGCAGGTAGTGGTCCCAGCGGTCCTCATGGGCGAGAGGTCCAGATTTGTCCCACGTTTGGGTATCGGTCAGGGCTGCGCCGGCGGCCTCAACATCACGTTGGGCGGCCAGGTCGTAGCGGCTACGCACCAGCCCGATCACCTCCCACGCCTGCAACGGTGTCGCGGGCAAACCGGCGCGAGCCAGTTGCGACAGGACCCCTTGCAAGCGCTGGCCGATCTCACGGGCCTGCTCTTCGGGATCGCGGCGGATCCTGCCTTTGCCGATTGCCCGGTAGGTCAGGGTGATTCGGGCTTCGATGCGGGCGCCGCCGCCACCGCTGTCGGTGGTGGCCTCGCGCATCACCGCGGCCGCGAAATCCGGGGCGCCCGGGCGCACGAGGCGCGCTACCTCGCGGCGCTGTTTGAGCCGGGTCTCCACGACGCTCTCCAGCACTGCGGTGACCGCGATGACCTCACCGCCACGGCTCTGAGCGGCTAGGAAGGCTCCGTAGCCTTCGACCCAGGAATCGATCTGGGCCTGATCGACCAGTTCCTTGCCGCGTGGGATCACCCGCACGATCACGCTGTAGTGATCGGGGCGCCGGATGTGGATCATCGCAAAGCGCCGCCCGCCTGCGGTCTCATACTCGCTCAGCTGCGAATCGGCCAGCAATCCCGGCAGCCGCGAGGCCCCCGGGATACGGGAGAAACGGCCCGCGCGGTAGCTCAGCTCGCCGCGGTGGCGAGCCAGCGCGAACTGCGCGCGCAGTACCGCGATTTCCCAGCCAGTACGGCCACGGACTGTGATCACCAACGGCACGAACACGACCGTGCTGGCCAGCAACAACACCCCCACCACCGCCGGTGAGCGGGTGAGCATAAACGCCAGCATCATCGCCACGGTCAGTGCGAGGCCCAGCATCGACGCACCCCAAGTCAATCCGAAGAATCCCGCGCTGCGAGGCCTTTCCCAGCGCCCGTACATCCGTGAGGTGGTCATCGGCGCACCTCTCCCGGGACGGGGGCATGCAGATCGAAACTGTCCGCGGACCCGGCCACGGTCGAGTCGACCGCCGAGATACCCTGCTGTGCACCTTGTTTCGCCAGTTGCGCAACCGAAAGGATCGCGCCGGCGGGGCCTGCCGCCCCCGCAGCGGCATGCCCGCCGCCACCGGCGGCTGCGCCGGTCGCGGCCTGCTTGGACGAGGCCGCCTTCGACGCCGAACCGTCCGGGGCGCGGTGGGCGGCACCGCCCGAGATCACCCCGGGCGACGAAGCTCCGTTCCCGCCGCCGCGATTCGTGCCGCCGCCGGAAGGCATCGGGCGGCCACCGGCGCTTCCGCTCGGTGGAGGCGGCGGTCCGCCTCCACCAGGCGATGATTCCCCTTCTCCCATCTTGCGGGCTTGGCTGCCGCCGCGCCCTCCCGTTGACGCCATCGCCATCCCCAGCCCGCCACCCGCCAGCGCTGCGGCCCCACCGCCCCCGCCTCCCAGGGCGGCGACCGCTGGCGCGATGAGACGCATCAACGCAGGCAACGTGATCGGGACCATTACCAGCAATAGAAGACCGAGCAGGATCAATTGCGGGTCCTGCTGCTGGCCTGGGCTGGGAGCGCCTGCGGCGGTGAAGGCGATCGCGTAGACCAAGGCGCCGACCGGCTTCCACAACACGAAGGCCAGCGCCCACGCCAACATCTTTTTGTAGGCTTGAGCCCCCGGGCCCATCCCAGAAGCGGCCGCGGCGATCGGTATCGCCGCAACAACCAGAATTAGCAGGGCTTGGCGCACCACCAGCATCACCAATTGCACCAGCGCACTCACGATCCCCAGCAGAGCAAGGATCAGCAGCAGCCCTGAGCCGAAGCTCGTGCCATGCCGCAAGTCGAATCCCGCAAGTCGGGCGATGACTCCAGGGGCATCCGCCTCGGTCACGTCATAGAGCACCCAGTGCGAGAACTCGTCGCCAGCCCGAGTGCCAGCAGCCACAACACCGGCGAACATCGCCGAGGCGAAGACCGCCTTGGCGAACATCATGAACGATTCCTGAGCTTCGCCAGCCAGCCCTCCACGTTTCGCCAGAGCCAGGCGCGCGGCCGCGAACATGATGCCACCGCTCAGCAGCAACACCTGAAGACCACTGGTGTAATCGCGGATCGAACCCATCAGTGCTCCTGGTTCGCCCGACGGCGTAGCCAGCGACGGTGACGGGATGTCGAGCCACCACGTCAATGCCCACTGCAGAATGTCGGCCAGCGAAGCGACAAAGGCGTCTACGAGTTTGTCGAAACTCGAGCTGGCGACATCGCTGGCCGCTTGACTGCCGAGCCGTCCGAGCTGACAGACCGCGCCCGGCCCGCCGGGGATGTCGCACACCTCCGGCAGTGGGAGCTGCTGATGCAAGGGATCAGCGAAAACCGCGTGCGATCCATAGGCACCGAGCTGAGTCGTCATGGCATCGACTTCCAGCTGGTGAAGTCGATCAACGACACAACCGGAGTTGCTGGGGCCCAGAGGGTTTCGATGTCTTCGGGGACACGGACTCGCCAATCCCCGTCGGTCCAAGTCATCGGCCAGGTGGAGTAGGCGCTTCCGCCTGGGGCCTTGGTGGCGATCTGAACGACAGCGAAGTCGTTTCGATAGTCCGGCAGCACACGAAAGCCTTCTGGGACCACCACGAACTGTCCAGCGTCGGGCGTGGAGTTGCGGGCGCGCGCGAAACGGGCTTGCAGCGCTTGCCCGCCGCCGTGGTACCGCTGGGCGACGACCTGTTGCCACACCCCGTCCGGCGCTGCCAGTGCCCGGGCGAGTGCGTCGTAGGCCGCTAGTGCCGCACCCTGCGGTGTTTGAGCGAATCCAGAGGCGACACCCGTACGAATGTGGGCGGGGCCGTCGCTGCCCGAGATCGGCAGCGCCGCACCACCCCATCCACGCTGCCACTGCATGCGCGCCGGCACCGCCGCCAGATAGTCCGGGCGGCTCGGCGCGGACCGGGCCGCCGGATCTTGGGGCAGGGCAAGCCCTTCCTCTGTTCCTTTGTCCTCGAGGCGGTTTCCGAATCGGTCGATCGTCGGGGGCTTGTCGATGGTCGGGCCCTGTCGGGGGGTGATCCGTGGCGGTGGCGTGGCGCCCGGTGGCGTGCTACTCGGATTCGACGGTGTCGAGGGGCCCTGGTTTCCGGTGAGCACCAGAGCGAATGCCGCAGCGACGGCCACAGTGATCCCGATCAGAAGCGTGATCAGCAAGTTGCGAAACCTCATGAGGCACATCCGTTCTCACGCTGGCGATAGTGCGACGGCCTCGGCGGGCAGGGCCTCCACCGCGGTGACCGCTGAGACAGCGCGTTGGTAGGGAACCAGTAGCTGCCAGTCCCCGGAGTGCCACAGCACGGTGGTGGTGTTGCGGGTCAGCGAGGCGTCGGCTTGGCGGCTGTAGATCGAGACATCGGCGGCCTCAGGGGTGTAGCGGTCGACCCGATAGCCCGCGATGCTCGGCGCTTCGCCGGTCATGGCTTCGGTGATCGAAATCTGTGTTCGAAGGACTGCCCACTGGTCACGGCCAGGCCCCGGGGCCAGCATCGCCGCGGTCACCGCAGGCCACTGGCTGTCGAGGGCCACCGACATGCGCACAGTGGCGTGGATCGCGGCCAGCGCGGCGCCGACAGGTGAGCGGTCGAATCCAGCCACTACCGCGCCATTATCGGTGGCAGGTCCTTGATGTGCGACCGGCAGCTGCATGCCGTTGAACGGCGTCCACCGCAGCTCACTCGGGGGCACACGCAGATCGATGACCGGTGTGTCGACCGATGCTGGACCACTATCGCGGGAGCAGCTGAGCGCGCCGAGTGTCATCGCGAGGGCCGTGCAGGCGGCGGAGCAACTGATGGCTCGGCGTAGCACTAGGTGTGCCATGGGTGATTCCTCCTGGGGTCAGCGGGTGGCGACGATCGCGGCAGCGAGTCCGCCGGCCGAGGCGAGCAGAGCTGCCGCGGCGACGGTTCCGAACAGTCCTTCCACGCTTTCCTCGCGGTAGATCCGGACCGCGAGTAGTCCGCCGAGCCAGACCGCGCGGGCGACGCACAGCGCCAGGACCAGCCAGGCCAGCCATTGCAGAAGCTGGACGAGCGGGTCGGTGACGCTGGCGGGCAGCGGTTTGGCGCTCACGAGTCCGCACCTTCGAAAGCGGGGAAGGACTGGTGGTCGCGATAGGCGACCTCAAGGGCGCGCAGGACCGCGTCCTCGGCGAAGTCGGGGTAGGTGTGGGGCAGCGAATGCGTTGCGCGGGGGATCATTTCGTAGTCGGCCCAGATCGCATTCGCTAGCCGGGCGGACTCGCCGGCAGCAACGATGCGATCGAGTTCGCCACTGAGGACGAACGACGGTGTCGAGCGCATCCCGACCGCGACCTCCGGGGTCAGCGTGAATTCGTTGCACTGCTGCAACCAGTCGGCCAGGACGCGGGGATCACCGCGTCGAGCGCCGGTGACGAAAGAGTGCGCGAGTTTTCCTTGCCGGTCCAGAGCGCGCAGGCGGCGCTCGAGCATCGCGTGGCCTGCGGCGGCGAGCGGGTCCAGACGCCCGCGGCGCCGGCGGCGCAACCGTGACAGTGTCGGCTGGCACTGCGAGGGCACCATCGCCATGTCGTGGAACCTGAAGTGCGTGGCCGCGTTGAAGAACACGAGTCCGGCCAGGTCGGCGGCGTGGTCGGGGTGCTGTTGGGCGTAGGTGTGCACGATGAGACTGGACGCGGAGTGCACGACCAGTACAACCGCGCCGCTCGCGTGGGTCAGCACGGCGTCGAGGTCCTCGGCGAGACGGCGCAGCGTGGTGTGTTCATGTTTCGACGGCCACTGCGAATGGCCGTGTCCGCGCTGGTCATAGACGAGCTGGGTGATGCCGTTGCCCAAGCGCTGGTGCAGTCGACCGGTAAGCGGGGTCCAGAACGTCGAATCGGCTAGCGGTCCGTGCAGGTAAGCGATGGTGGCCGGGGCGTCGGGGCGGCCGATCCTGGTTGCCGAGAGTCGCACACCGTCGGAGGCGGCGATGGCGAAAGGGTGGGTATCGAGCGACATGAGAGTTCTTTCGACGAATTGCCTAGGGAGACAAAGCCAATGGGAGGGAGACGTGGCTTCGGCGGTCAACCACCGGTGACAATGGCGTTCATGATTCCGCCTGCGGTGGTGGAAAGGATGCCGCCGACCAGTGCACCGAGGACGATCTTGGGAGACTCCAAGGCCCCGCCATGCCATCGTTCCCAGCCGAATTTGCCGCCGGCATAGATCAGCGAGGCGACCCCGGCCAGCATCGCGATCCACGCGATGTAATTGATGATGTTGAGGAGCTTGCCCGCCTCCGGCGGCGGCTTCGGAGTGATCTTGATTTCTCCCTGAGTGAGCAGGCTGGAGGCTTCCAGCAGCAGGTAGGTCGCACTCATGACGGATCCTCCGAATCATGTTGTGCCTCAAGCTGTTTTCTGATCAGTGCGAGGTCGGCGATGATTGCCGCTCCGGCGTGATGGACATCGCGAGGCACCGCGCTGGTGATCGGTGCACGACGCTTCGGCGGCGGGTCGAACGGCAGGTATTCGACGAGGTCCGAGAGTTCACACCTGGTGAGTTCGTCGTGCCAGCCGATCGTGTATACCGACCCGACGAGTTCGGTGACGACCTCGCGGTAGCGGCGCACCGGCGCGGGTACCCGCCCTGGGCGCACCGCCGAGAGCACCAACCCGATTACCACCACACCCTCGGGAGCCAGTCCGGCGTGCCATTCGCGCAGCCGCTCGGCCGCGGCGATCAGTCCGGGCATGCAAAGGCGGGCCGCGACGACGACTTTTTGTGTGGTTGCCGGTGAGGCCGGCCAGGCGAGTCCGCAATCGGCGGCAGGGCCCCACCAGTGCGCCAGCGTCGAGGTGGCTGCTCCGCCGTGTGCGCCCAGGACGGCGAACAGGGGCGGGTGCGGGCCGGTAATCGGTAATGCGTTGTGCCGGAACGGTGCTCGCCTCTGTGGTGGAGGGGCGGCGACGGTGGCGGGCTCCATGCGATGTCCGATGTCGAGGACCTCGGCTTCGCGGCGGTGCAGGGCTGCGCTCATGATCCCTGCCTCTGAATGTTGGTGATCACCGCGGAGCCGTCGCCGGTGGGCCGGACGTTGATCACCTGGAGGTAGTCGATGCGTTGTCCGTCAGGGCGCACTTCGACCAGGTGCACCGTCGCGGCGGTCTCGGCGATCGCAGTGATGGCCACACAGTGCTCGGTTCCAAAGGGGATGGAGGCGATGCCCGCCGCCAGCGGCTCGGGTGCGATCCCTGCTCCCGGGGCCAGCCACCGCAGCGCGGCTTCCACATCGCGGGCAACGTAGTAGGCATGCTCGAATCCGCTGATCGCCTGCATCACGCTGCTGCCGGAGGATGCTGTGGTGGCGGTGACCAGGGATCCCGCCAGTCCCGTGCAGGCAGGGCTGCTCGGTGTAGCTGGTGGTGACGAGGGCTGCACAGTTGAGGTACTCGCCAGCGCGACTGTGGGTTCGGCTGCTGCTTCGCGGTCTTGCTGCGGCGAGGTCGGCGCCAGCACGGCTACCACCGCGATCGTGGCCGCGATGCCGAACGCGATCGTCAACCAGACCGCGACGGGCGGCATCGGCATGCCGCGGCGCGGTTCTGTGTTGTTCGCGCCGCTGGGCTGGGGGTCGGTTGCGGCATGTGCGAGCCATTCCCATTCGTCGGTTGGCTCCTCGGTGTGGTTGTGCGGGTCGCGCATGCCGTGGATGGGCAGCGGAGAGACTGTGGTGGAGTTGAGCCATCCCCAGCCCAGCGCTTCGCCGGTGCGGGAGTCGATTCGAGGATCGGTAGCCATGTGGTTCACCTCCTTGGATGGATTCGGGTGGGCCCTTCGGGGGGAGCGTCTCGGGGATCGACTTACGAATCAGCTCTTGTGGGGGGTAGGTGCAGAGCTGACACGCCTCCCTCCCGAAGGGGTCAGGGGGCGGCTGAGCCGCGGGCGGGAACGGAACTCGGAATCGGGACCGACGAGGACGGTAACGGCGGCGCTGAGGCTGGCGGTGGCGTCGTCGTCGGGGCTGGCGGTGACGGGCTTGTGGGGGCTGCGGCCGGGCTCGATGGTGCTGGAGTGCGGCTGACGGAGACCGTGGCAGCAAGGTCGCGGGCTGCGGCGGTGAACCAATCGGCCACGCCTGTGAACGCGGACTCCCCGGCCGGGGTAGCGGGTGCGCTGCTGTAGGAACCGTGACGCCCCGAGGCGCTGCTGTACTGGGTAGCGCTGGAGAGGGTGTACAGCTCGGTGTTGTCGCTGATGTTGGTGGTGATCGCTTCGAAGGCGTCCTCGATCCACCGGTTGGCGGTGCGCGGCGGGATCAGCTCGACCACCGCGCCCGCGACTTTGGTTCCCAGCGAGGCCAGCGCGGCCAAAGGGTTCGCCAGTCCGACCGTCGCGAGCTCGGCGATCGTGGCCGGGGTGATGACCTTCTTCGCGACGGTTGTGATCGCGTTGACGGCGATGGTGCCCACGCGCAGGACTGCGGCGAGTGTCGCGTCGATGCCGGGTAACGGCGTTTTCGGATCCGAGGCTTCAGCAACCCGCTGGCTCAGCGACTTCGCGGGATCGTAGGACAGCTCGTCGAGGCTCTGGCCGTGCAGATCTTCGTTGACCACTCCGACGGCGGTCTTGTAGACCGTCGCCGCCAGGGACTCCGCAATCGTGGTGATCGCAGTGACCGGGTCCCCTAGGTCGGATTGCGCGGCGATGTTGGTGATCGCGGTCGCGATCGGGCCTTCGGTCGGCGTGGCGCACGTGAGGTCGCCCGCGACACAGAGATCGGCGACCCGGCCGGTCAGTGCTCCATAACCGGTTGCCGTTGTATCAATTCGGTCTACTCCCCTACCAGCCTCGGCTGAGGTGCTGAAGGCGATCTTCGAAATCTCGGCGCCGCGGGTGCCCGGGACCGCATCGGGGCTGCTGGCGCCCGCGCGCCCGATGATCACGGGAGCGCCCGCAGCACGGGATGGGTTGGCCAGCAGAGCGATTGCCGCGATGTGGTCAGCGCCAACGACAGCCTTGCCTGCACCGACCCGTTGGGCGAACCTCGCTACGGCGGGTGCGCCTTGGGTGTAGCCGGCGACCGCAACCTTGGTGTTTGGACAGCGGCGCACGACCTCAGCGGCGGCGGCTTCCAGCCGTCCGGCCGCAGTCTCGATGGCTTGTTCGTAGGGCTCCTGTGCGCCGTTCTCGCCAAGCCCGTACGGGATATAGGCCCGCTGCACCAGTCCTTGCGCAACGGCGAGCAGGGGTCCGAAAACTTGGCCGAGCGCGCCGCTGTCGGTCGTTACGTCGATGCCAGTAGAGCTCTCGTCCGGTCCCTGTACGCCGAGGGCATATAGCGCCGGGCAGATGCCCTCGATCGGGGCGTCGATGGTGCGCGGTTGCGCTGCAGCTGCCCCGCCAACGATCACCGTGATCGCCACCACGCCCGACAGCACGCCGGTCGCCCGCGTTGTGAATCCGGTGACGCGGCGCGCGATCCACCAGGAGTGGTTGCAATTCATAGGGTTTCGGCCTCAATTCGTAGGTGTCTGTGGTCTTCGGGCCTGCCCGCGCCCCGCGAGGGGAAGTAATAGGGACGCGGGCAGGGTTTCCCGGAGAAGGGATCAGGGGGCTGCCTCACTCGGAAACGTGGTGGGGCCGGCTTTGTCTGGGCGGTCGGGCTGGTGCTGCAGGTAGGCCGACAAGCGGGTCACCGCTTCGCTCGCCCCTTCGGTCGCGGTTTCGTAGTGACCGCACTGGTAGTCGCGCCAGCTGACCTCGACGCCTGCTGCGCGGTAGGTATCGCGCAAATGCTCGGCGGTCTCGATCGGCACGAAGATGTCGTCGGTGCCGTGGTAGAGGTGCAGCGGGCAGCGGGGATTGCGTTGGCCAGATCGTTCACGGTCGAGTGCGTAGCGCCAGACCGGGTCGGACCACGGGTCGGCTCGGTCGCAATACTGCGAGATCGGCCGCCCGAACCTGGCCAGAACCTGTGTGGCAGTGCTGTTCTGGACGAAAGACAGCACGGTCTGGCCGATCGGGTTGACCATGTGCAGCATGGGCAAATGGGAGTTGGCGCGGGCCAGCCCGAGCGTCGCTGCCCATCCGAGGCCGGGATAGGGGCCGAGGTCGTATCGTTCGGCCAGCTCGCCGGGATCGGCGATCACCGCGCCAGCGGTGACACCGCGCAGATCCAGCTCCGGGGCGTAGTCCGGTGCCATCTCTGCGGCCCAGACTGCGTACCGGCCGCCATCGGCGTAACCCCAGACTCCGATCGGGGCGTCGAGGCAGTCCAGATCTGGGATCGTTTGCGCGGCCCGCACGATGTCCAGCACCGCTGCTCCGCCGGAGAACCCGGCCAAGAAGGTGTGCGGACCGACATCGTGGACGCCAAGGCCCCGACCGTCGGGGATGGCCACGGTCCATCCACGATCCAACGCCATTGCGATGTGATCGATTTCGCGCTCAGCGCCGCCCTGGAGCAGCTGCGAGGGCGCGCACCGCCCGCCCATCCCGTGGAAACTGGGCACATAGGCGACTAGCGGCCCGGCTCCGGCGGCCGCGTTGGAGTCAGGGACGATGACGCTTCCCGAGGCGGGGAGTTTTTCGCCGAAGTTGTCGGTGGCGACGTAGAGGATCTGCCACGCCTGGACTGAGTCGAGTTGGGGCAGAACGGCTTTACGCATCTTGAGTAGAGCTCCGGGCTGGTGGCCGGTGATCTCGGGTGCGGTGTAGAACTCGTCGTCGGCGAGTCGCGGTTCGGTCATGGCCGGGGTCCGATGTCGTGGGCCAAGGCAGTGAGCCAGGCGATGCCGGAGCCGAGTTGGCCGCTGAGTGCGTAGCCGTTGTGCGCGGCAACGGTGTTGGCGAAGTGCAGCCACACGCCTGGGTCGGATAGGGATGCGTTGTCGGCGACCAGCTGCCCCCATGCCGCACCGAGCTGCCCGGCCAGCTTCGGCACCAGCGCGACCGGGTTCGCCGCGACAATGGCGGTGATTTCACCCCACCGAGCCCGTGCGAGGTCTGCGTCCTGCGGGGTCGGGGCGGGAATGCGCGGGTCGGCGGCCTCGATCATCCGCGTCAACAAGCTCTGGCTCGGTGTGTAGTCGACGTTGCCGCCGCCGACAGTGAAGTCGCTGCTGATGACCGTCGCCCAGGCTTCGCCAAGGGCTGCGTGGAAAAGACCGTTGACCGAGGCCAGAGCGCTGATCGGGTCGTTGAGGTTGGCTTGGGCGAACAGCTGGGCGCCGATCCGCAGCACGCTGGCCTGACTAGGTGCGGAGCACGCCAGGTCGCCGTCGACGCAGATATCGGCGACGCGACCCTCGAGTTCTCCGTAACCGGCTGCGCTGCTATCGAGCCCGCTCCCCGCGGCGGGCGCGTTGACGAGTTGCACACCGGAGACAACTCCACCGGCGGTGCCCGGAGCCGGATCAGGAACGGTCTGGCCAGGCCGGCCAGGGAAGATCGGGCTGTCTGGGGATCGAGTGGGGTTGGAGTAGAGCGCGATCGCGGCGATCTTCTCCGGGCCCACGGGCCCGTTACCCGAGCCCACGTCCCGCGCGAACGCCGACATCGCGTGCGCCCCTTGGGAATACGCAACACCAGCGAGCAGAGTGTTGGGGCATTGCTCGGTGATCTGGCGGGCAGCAGCGTCGAGCTGAACACGCGCATCGGTTACCGAGGCGACATACGGGTCGGGTCCGCCGCCGGGCACGATGCCGCCGAAGCCGGCGCCGTATCCAAGGTAGCTGCGCTGCACCAACCCCGGCACCGCGGCCACGACAGGCCCGAGCAGAGCCCCTACCACGCCGGTATCGGCGAGCGGATCAGCAGTCGGCGAGGACTGGCCAGTGCCCTGGATCCCGAGAACATACAATCCCGGGCAGCCCGGCCCGATCGGGACCGCCTGCGATGGACCGGCCGTCATGGTGGTAGCGAAAGTTGTTGCCGCACCGAGCATCAGCGCGGAGAGCGCAGGTCGAACACGCCGATTCTGATGGGTGGTCATGGCTGCCCCACTCCGACCCCGGCGCCGAAGCCCGCGCCGACCGTGCCGCCGACAACCGCACCGATCGCGGCCAGCGGTGCCCCGGCGATGAGCGCCCCAGCAGCCGCGCCGGCTGCGGCACCGAGTGCGGTTCCGGCGACGCCGGAGGTGACGGTCCCGATGACCGGGACCGGAATGACGGTTCCTATTGCGGCGCCGGCGATTCCGCCGATGGTGCCGCCGATCGCGCCGCCGACGAGGGCACCTGCGGCGGCGACCGGCGCACCGGCCACGGTGGCACCGGCGGCTCCACCGACCAGCAGGCCGGCGGTGGTGGCGCCGCTGACCCGGTCCGAGCGGCCCGGTGGGATTCCGACCGAGTCGAGCGCGGTCGCGACCTGGGCTTCGGCACCGGCGGCGACGTCGTTGATGGTGTCGCGGACCTCCGGTGGTAGCCACGGGGGTGTTTCGGTTTCGAATTGACCGATCCGAATCTTGTTGGGCGGCGGCTCGATTGGGGCGACCGGTGGCACCGGTTCGGGCCAGTGCAGCTCCGACAATTCCACCGGGGGTGCGGGTGCTGGGGACGGTGTGGGTCTGCTCGGGGCGGCGTTGCGGACTTCGGGTGGCTGCTCGTAGGCGGGTTCGGGTACGGGTGCGGGCTCTACCGGCGGGGGTGGCGGCGGGGCAGGTGTGGTTCCGGGTTGGGTGGGGCTGGTGACGCCGGGCTGGTCAGCGACCTCCCCGAGCGGTGTTGCCGCGGAGGCGATTCCGCTACACACCAGCACCACAGCGGCAGGTAGCGTGCTGAGGACCGCGATCCGGCGTCGGGTGAAGGTTGCGCCGCGGGCGGTGACCGATGGGTGACCGTATCTTGAGGGTTGTTTGCCCCATTTGTTTTGTGTTTTGAGCATGCCAAATACGCCCTATTCCAGGGTTGTCGAGTTAGGGAATTGTCGAGAATTGTTCAGCGCTGTCCGGTGGTCTCCCAGCGGCGGTGTTGCGGCGGGGAGACCACCTCGTAGGCGCTGGCTAGAAGATCAGTCCGATGACCTGTTGGGCCAGGAAGACGCCGTTCGAGACGATCGACAGTACGCCGTTCACCCACTGCAGGATGACAAAGGGATCCACAATTGTTTCCTTTCGAGATGTTTGCGATTGCTCCAATATCCAAACCCCGAAAATGGGTGCTGGGCAAGGTTTTCGAGTGACAAGATGTGTGGCGGTAACGAGCTTGTCGATCATGAAACCCGCTTTAGCTGCACCTTTTCCACAGATCGACAACGTCGTTGTCGCTTGCTTCTTTCGGGAACTTCTCGCCGAACCGCCTCTGAGCGAGCGGTTTCCAGCACCAGCTGGGCAAGCCTGAGGCGAACAGCCTGCAACGTCGACAGCCGGGGCGGCGGCTCGTCGGGCGCATCAGAACGAGGGCAGCCGGTTGACGCGACCAGAGCACGGGTTGAAGCTGGTTCCGGTCGGCAATCTTGAAGGCTGCCGAGCTCGTGCCGAACCACTCGTTATCGCCGGTCCGGTGTCCTGAAACGTACCGGGCTCGATGGCTCAGGTGTCAAAAGCGCTGGGGCACAGATGATTCTTCCGCCCAGCCTGTTGCAGTTCAGAACGGGTTGCCCTATCCTGTGCGGTTGCCCAAGTGCAGGAGGAGAGCTTCAGAATCTGCGCCGTGCCGGACGCGGATGCAGAACGCCACGACGGGACGGATGCGCATCCCTGCGATACACCGCCTCCAAATTTTGAAGCCTGTCGCCACAGCGATAGATCCCGCCGCTCGCCAGGTGCAGATCTAGTTGTAGTAGCCCAAATTCATTGCGTTGCAACTGTTCTCAGTTGAACAATCCACCGAGAGTCCCTATCATCGTGGCGATAGGCAGCGGGGGCTGCCTGGAGGGAGGGTCGGGGTGAGACCGAGGAGGATACGGTGGCAGAGGACGCCACAGGAACAGGCCGATTCCTGGCTGAGCGTGTGGACTATCTGTTCCGCAATGTTCATCCGCGTGGCCGCGGACCGTGGTCGCATCCAGAAGTCCATCGCGAGACCGGAATCTCAATCGGGGCGCTGTCGGAACTGCGCACCGGCAAGAAGAGCAACCCGACGCGGGACACTCTGCAGAAGCTCGCCGGGTTCTTCGGTGTCAATCCCGAGTATTTCTTCGACACGCCGCGCAGCGGACAGATTCACCAGCAACTGGAGCAGCTGCAGAGTCTCCAAGCGTTGGCCGACACCATGCAGGCTGCCGGCGCCGAAGATGTCCTGGCCCGCATCTCCGAATTATCGCCAACGAGCATTCAATTGCTGAACGGGATGATCGCACGCCTGCACGGGCTCGAACGAGGCGAGCAACCGTAATGGGTTTCGACCTTCGCCGGCCGTTCTGGGGTCGCTCGCCAAGCGACGAGTTGTCGAGAATGAGTCAGCGGTGCGGCGCACTCATCGAGGAGATCGACACCCCGGTCGATCTCGAGTCGCTGCTCGCGCGGGTCAGCACGAAGTGTCAGCGACCGATAATCCCCATCGGGACGGTGATGCCACCCGAGGGCCCCACGGGCCTTCTGATGCGTACGCCGGACGAGATCGTGATCTTCTTCTCAACGAATACCTCGAAGCTGCATCAGAACCACACGGTCCTGCACGAGATCGGCCATCTCATCTTCGAACACCGCGGGATCACGGACTTGGATCTCGTGCGATCTCGACTCATGTTTCCAGATATCGATCCCTCCGTCGTCATCAGCATGCTTCAGCGGACCGCCTACTCCGATGAACAGGAGGCAGAAGCCGAACTGTTCGCATCAGTGATGGGCATGGCCCTTCACGAGTGGCGGCCGACACAAGCGGAGTGGATAGTGCCCGACAATATCGCCCCCGTCGTGGAGCGAATACAGAAGGTTTTGGGCTCGCCCTACTAATCGAGGCTGACAAAGTGAATTACGTACTGTACCCGGCGTGTGTCCTGATCGCCTTCCTCGCCCTACTTCTCCGATTGCCTGCGCTGATCCGCAAACCGGAACCCGGCCTTGTTGCGCTATGCCTCTACTTCGTCAGCCTGATGTTCACTTTCGGGCTCTCAATTCCACCCGTTTTCGTCGCGGTCAGCAAGGGGTTAGGCGTCCCGAACTTGGCGGGGATGCTGACCCAATGTTGCGCCTTGGCAGCGGGTGTGGTGCAACAGCTGGTAGTTCTGGCTTGGTCGAGTCCATGGGAAGAGGCCAAGCGTCGGATACGCCGGCGGCTAGCGTTTTCTGCCCTCGTCATTGTCGCGATGTCGGTATTGTTTGCTCTGTCGGTCCCCCAGATGACCACCAGACCGCACACCTTCGCCGTAGATTCCGCACAAATCCCCACCTACCAGGCCTATCTGGTGTTGTACCTGAGCTGCTACGCCCTCACCCTCGTCGAAACCGGGCGGCTGTGCTGGCGCTACTCCGGTGAAGTAGAGCCAGGGTCACTACGCCGGGGCCTGCGCGTGGCAGCCATCGGCAGCGCCTTCGGCCTGATGTACGTGGGCGCGCGTGCGGCCGACATCATCGCGCCCCATCTCGGCGGCACCGGCCACCCGTGGGAACCGCTTGCCCGCATCGGCGCGGCGGGCGCTGCCATCCTGATGATGCTGGGCTGGTCCCTGCCCACGTGGGCTCCTCCCCTCTCCGGGGCATGGGCACAAGTGGGACGCTACCGCAGCTACCTGCGCCTGGGCCCGTTGTGGCGCGCCGTAGTCGATGTCCTGCCGGGGATCGCCCTGGCCTCCCCTGACAGCAGCGGACCCGCCAGATGGTCGCCTCGGCAGCTGGACTTCCGCCTTTATCGACGAATGGTCGAGATCCGCGATGCACGAATTCAGTTGCAGCGCTTCTACTCTCCGACCGTCGCCACAGCGGCACGGACCCATGCCCACAGTGAGGGCCTGAGCCTGCTCGAGGTCGAAGCGGTCGTCGAGGCGGCGAACCTCGCGGCGGCGATCGAGAAGAAGCGCGCCGACGAGGCGCCCCTGCCCGTGGTAGACAGCGAATTCGATCAGCCTGAACAGACCGGCGAATCTCTGCACGAAGAACAGCAGTGGCTGCTCTTGGTCGCCGACGCATTCGCGCGCTCTCCTGTCGTCGCCGACGTGCTTGCCTCCCTACGCCGCGCCCCATCGAGTTCGGAGGTTGCCTTGTGAACGCCCCCTGTCCTTTCGATACGGCCTACCTCACGAACCCGCATCCTGTGCACGTCGCACTGCGAGAAAGTGGTGCGGTACACCGCATCGCACTGCCCGATGGTGCCGAGGTGTGGCTCCTCACCCGCGAAACAGATATACGACAAGCGCTGACCGACCCTCGCCTCTCGGTCGACCGCCAACACAGCCGCGGCGGCTACACGGGCTTCAATCTCCCACCAGCACTGGATGCGAACCTGCTCAACCGGGACGGCAGTACCCACCGGCGCCTGCGTCGGCATGCCGCGCGGGCTTTCACGCCTCGTCGCGTCGAAGGACTGCGGGCGAGTATTCAGGCCGAGACCGATCGCCTCCTCTCCCTGATTGCTGATCAGGATGAGGTGGACCTGATCGAGACCTTCGCGGTCCCACTGCCGCTCACGGTGATCGGTGATCTTCTCGGCATTCCAGAAGACTTTCGAGAGCGGTTCCGGGCAGGGACCAACGCTCTGGTCATGCCCGACCCGACCCGGCCTCAGCGGATCGTCGACGCGATCACCCAGATCGAAGAGTTCTTGCAGGAGCTGGTGATTGACAAACGCTCCAACCCAACCGATGACTTCCTGTCCGACCTAGTCGCGCAAGCGCACACTGATGACAGCATCGACGACGTCCAACTGGTCTCCCTCGCATTCCTGATCTTCTGGGCCGGCTACGAGAACCCGGTCAACCTCATCGGCAAAGCCGTGTTGGCGCTGCTCGAACATCCCCATCAGCTGACTTTGGTGCGCCGCGGCCCGGCGCTGAGTGATGCTGCGATCGAGGAGCTGCTTCGATTCGCCCACGGAAGCCAGTATGCGATCAGGCGTTTCGCAACCGAGGCCTTGACCATCGGCGGTGTCGAGATCCCTGCCGGCGACACGGTCATGCTCGGACTCGCCTCAGCCAACCGCGACCCCCGGTTTACCGCCGCCCCAGACGACCTCGACCTCACTCGTCGTAACGGCGACACGCACCTCGCATTCGGCCACGGGCCGCATTACTGCCTCGGCGCTCCCCTCGCTCGTCTCGAGATACGCGTCGCGATCGAGAGCCTTCTCACACGCTTCCCTCACATTCAGCTGACCGTTCCAGTGCGTGATCTTCGCTGGCGCCCATCGTTTCGCGAGCACGGATTGATAAGCCTTCCAGTAAGCACAACAGGCAGCGGTCCAGCTCCAGCTCGCAAGGGCGCAAAGAGGTGAAGAACAGTAGACCCGGCCACCCCCATAGCCGAGTTGGTGCCATAGAGCACCCAGGGATCAGATGCCGCATCGGGCCGGAATTCCATGGACCCATGCCATGAATCCGATTCCGATTGCGGAGTCGCGAGGGCCACCTTCCGCTTGTCAGACAGTTCTTCGGATTGTCGCTGAGTCACGTTGTTCTGCTCGGGGCTCAACCGCTCAGTACATCCGTCTGACGAAAGGCAGCGGAAAACACCCCATGACAGAGGGAACCGTCAATGAACCAAACTCCACGCAGTAGTCCCGGCGACCGACCCAAGCCGCCAAAACGCCTCAAAACCTGGCCACCGAAGCAGATCCCCGACTTCGGCATATGGTTATGGCACCTGCGCAGCAACTACCGAGACATCACCCAGGAAGACCTCGCACGGCGCGCTCGCATCAGCTCGTCGCTGGTCCGCAAGATCGAGTCCAACAACCATTTGCCGGAACACCGCATCGTCGACAAGATCGTGCAGGCTCTTGGACTCGATGAGCCACAGGCGCGGTATCTGCTTGAGTTGTGGAATCCCGCAATCGAACTCGCCCCACCTGTATATCTCCACAGCCGTCTCACCGCAGCCAGCGGACTAGAACTCTTGGACTATCACGAGCAGCGCGGTGTGCGCGCGATGTTCCACAACTACCTCTGGGACATCTTGGCAGCCAACCCCTCAACCCTACGGCTGCTCCCCGGTCTCGCCGAGTCAGATCACAATTTCATACTGTGGTTCTTCAGTCCCGAGGGGCGGCGGGCAGTCCTCGACTGGAAGCACGAAGCACCCCCAGTCGCTGCCGCCGCTCTCGCTATGCTGGCACGCCACCGCGATTCTGCCCGCGCCCAGCAACTCTTCGACCAACTGCGCCGCATCCCTGACTTCAACCGTCTGGTCGCCGCGACGACCACGGTCGCCTACGGATGGCGACCAGACGAGCTGATCCATCGCCTGGATCCGGTTACCAGCGAACCGATCTCGATGAGCGTCCAGACCAGCGACCACTTTGGAACCACTGACGTTTTCCTGACCTGCTGTTTCGAACGACAGTATTCGGGACCGCCTGTTCGACGGTGAACAGTTGATCGCGGCAGCGAAAACTCTGACGGCGGCGTCTAGGTGCAGCTCAGACGCTATTTCTGGATGAGGGTGCAGAGTCTTGGACGGGGCCCATCCGGCGCATTGTCCCATCCAAGACCCGGCGGTTTCGGGTCCCTGGGTCAGCGATCGTCCCACCACTTCAGCCACATGCCGTGGCAGGTCAGCAGATCGTGCGCCCAACGCTGGCGTTCCCACACCAGAGGATCGTCGGGATTCAGGTCAGCGTCGAGCAGGGCCTGGCGGTCGATCGAGTCGTCGTCCATACCGGTTCGACGAGACCTTGGGACATCCGGTTCCCAAGGCGATCTGACTCGCCGCTGCTTGTCCTATCGGAAAGCCCCGCCGACCTCAAGCCAGGTTCCCGCCGCCGCACCGGTTGGGTCCTAGTCCGCAACCGCTCCTCGCAGCGGCTGAACGTCACCTGCCTTCCCGCAACTTCTTCGCCAAGCTCCGAATATGGCTGCAATCAGTCCGCCGGCAGCTATTAGCAATGGTGCGTTGACATGACCGACGGTGACCATTATCACTGCCGCAGAAGTCGCTGTAAATAGCACAAGTAGATCGAAGGGCTTGGTCTGCGCGTATCGCACAAACGAGCCGTCTTGAGCGCCATCACAAAATCCGGCATCGCCGCAGGACATTTTCCAACTCTCACAACCGCGCGAAGTATCCACAACCGATGAACATCGGAAGCTCGGCCAACTAAGCATTTTTGGAATCGAATGTGCCTGAAACCGGTTCGACGCCCCTGGGACGCCATGAACTAGGACCAATGCCCGCATGTTCGGCTAGCACATCAGCCAGCGTCATCCCCATCTCATTCGAAAGTTCCCGCAAAATTCGTTTTAGAGACAATTTATCGAGATCCTGCGGGTCAACAAGGATTTCATCCATAACCATGGCGCTTAACGCCTGACGGCGACTGAAGAACTTGTCCGGCAGCCAGCTTACTGCCCATTGCTCGCGGTTTTGATAGTTGCCCAGTCGCCTTGCCACCTGAGTTGTAATTGCACTTGAGATCTTCAGAGGGCCAACAATTAACCCGCTGACCCGTGCAGCAACCTCCGGCAGATCCCACTCCACATCCTCCCTCTCGACCGGAACTTGCGGTCGCAGCGCCGGCTGGTCGGCACCGCGGCTGCTCCACCGCGCCACTTGAGGGATACCGTTGGCTGGCTTGTCAAAGCCCAACCGACGCCGTAGCTGCCTTAGCCCAGCCTCCACGTCGTACTCTTCGTCAGGCGACGGACTCCCCACATCTGACTTGTTGCGCTCGTGTTCCATTTCAAAATTCATGCTGTGGATTCACCTCCGCTACCCTTCCTCCGATGCGAGGACTGCTCGTGCCGTCTCGCGGAATCTGAATGAAGATGACCGCCACGCTGGACGATGTAGTGTACTTTCACTCGAGCTCTGGACCTATGCGACCGTACTGTGCCTTCCGAGACTCCCATCAGCTCGCCTATCTCCCTATCGTCAAATCCGAGCACGTGGGTCATCATCACGGCCTGATATTCGCGATCCGTCAATTCATTTAGAAGAACCTCGCAGAAATGTTCGTAATCTTGCTGATTCAATACTTTATCGAGCGGGTCGGTTATCCCGTGAGACATGAAGATAAGAATTTGATCGGAAGTATACTCATTCATCGGGAGGAAGCCGTGGCCTAATTTGCGTACGTGGTCGGCAGCTCTTCGGGTTGCAATGGTCATCACTATTCGAATGAGAGACTCGTCGGATACCTTGTCGAAGTCACGCTCGTATTGAACCCACACTGCGGTGAAAACTTCTTGCACAACGTCGCTCGCGCCTTCATGGTCGAGCGACCTTCGGGCGATCTTGAAAACCGCTCGCGAATGGCTGCGGAAGATCGCGTCGCACCTTCGCCGCGCCTTGGTCAGCCTGTCGTCGGGGATGTCAGTCATCTTTCGGCTGTCCTCCAGCAAGCCGACTACACACCTTGCCAGCGGAACACGCTAGACGCTGAGCGTACGGAAGCCGCATATCGGAACCCGATCTGTCGCGGAGCCGCCGTACTAGTTCAGCCAGCCAACACGCCTGATCAGCCCAGCGTGCCGGTAGCAATGGAACGCACGTAGAACACCACGCTGGCCAGGGTGCCGTCGCACGCTGGCTTATAGGTACCACCATAAGCGTCATACTTTGAAGTCGTGCAGCAGGTGGCAAATGTTGAGACACACACCAGCTTTCGCAGCGACACGCCGCAAAAGATGTAGATCGAAGCAAACACAGCAGGCCGGTCTCCGCTGTCGACATGGCGTGTGCCTGGTCCGTCGCGGACCAACGCCTGGTCTGGTTGGCACGCCGGCGCCTCACATTCTCAACATTGGCCTCTCAGACGCTGGTCCAAGCAAACTGACCAGTACACCGCAGAAGCCAGCGCGGCCTCGCCTCCACCGAAGTCGTGCCGACGACCTATCACCGCGAGACGGGGCACAGCGCTAGTTACTAAGATTGTCTGGCCAGCCTGGAAGATACGTTTCGAGCATCCCCTCAAGCTGCTCCCCGTCGATGACCTCGATCCCGCCACGTTCAGTAATAGCGGCGCGTGCCGACCTGGTCACAGGCCCGAACGACACTTTGATCCTCCTGTTTGCATCTACCCGCTCCAGTACGTCCGCCAACCGCATGACAGCATTTGCACTAAGCGACCCCAGGAGATTTCTTACCTCTACGACCCAGATTTCGTCGTCGTGCAGGAGGATTAGATCGACTCGAAAGCCGTGATGAATCCTCTCGTCCCGGCCTATAACTTCACAACCATCGCCGTAAAAAGAGCCTCGACCACATGAATAGAGTCCCGCCACGCGCAGTACGGTGCGGCCCGCAGGGTCAGAGCGCCGCGATAACGGCGATCCCCAGAGCGAGCACGCCGCCGCATGCGGCGCCGCCACGCATGACCGCGTGGGGCACAGAGGCGCCCCCTGCCCAGCTGAGGAACCCTGCGAGCTGGCCTACGATGATTCCTACGGCCACCATCAGGCACAGTGACAGCACCAGCACCGTGGGGTTGTCTTTCATCGGGTGCGACTCCTTCGATCGGGGTGAGCGCAAGCGCGGATCCTATATAGAGAATCTATTCTGGCCCCCAATGTAGACTCTCTTTCATGCTAGGAAAAGTGCGGATGACGGTTCAGACACTCCAGGTCCTACAGACGATGCTGGTACGTCCGAATGAGGAGCACTATGGCCTGGCGATCTCCGAGCGCACCCGGCTGCCGACCGGCAGTATTTACCCGATCATGACGAGGCTGGAGACCGCCGGTTGGGTCACCAGCGCCTGGGAAGACATCGACGAGTCCGCCGAAGGCCGGCGCAAGCGGCGCTACTACCAACTGACCCAGGAGGGGGCCAGCGCCGCCCACAGCGAGATCAGCAAGATGCGCCAACGCCTGGCGCCCGTCGAGGAAAAAACGCGCCCGGACTGGCGGCCTGCCGCACCCGAGCCAGGATGGGGACCGGCGGTATGACTCTTACGACCCCACTCGATCAGTACGGGAGATCGCTCAAGTTCACCCTGGCCAGCGGATTGATCTGGACTGCGGTTCGGCTGTTGCCAGCGGACGCCCGCCAGCGCTCCTACGACGAATGGCATGGCGAACTCGACGAGTTGAAACGCCGACACGCGGACGTGCTCGCCCCCGCGGCACGGAACCTGCGCGGCGCCCCGCTCGTGAGCTGGACCCTACGGGTAGCTGCCCGCAACAGAGATTTCCTGATGTCCGCGGAAGCCGTGGCCGACGAACGCCGAGCGTGGCTCGCGCTGATGATGTCGGATCTCGCGATCATCGCCACGGTCCTGTGGGTCCTCACCGGCGCGCTCGACGGCACCGAAATCGGCTACTGGGAACCACAGGTATTGATGGTTACCGCCGGACTCGCTCTCACCGGGCTGCGCCTGGTCCTGCTTGCGGGCGGAACGGGCGTGGCCCCGGCCGGGTTGGTGCGTCTGGGTATCGCCACAAGACAATGCGCGAACTGGCTTGCTCGATTGGTCAGCGACAAGCTCCCGAAATGGGTTGTGCCGTCACGGCTTAGGGCGTGGTTGGATACCGCGCCGCTGGCAATCACGCGGTGGCTGCTGGTGTTGAGCGCCCGACGGCCGCACGCCCCGTGGTACGGCCTGCTCGGCATAGGCCTGGTCGCCCACCTACTGCTGGTGGCGGGATCCGGCGGCATCGCGAGCTCTCCGTTTGCCAGCATCCTCATCGGGTCTGTCACTCTCAGCCAGTTCCGCTCTCCGACTCGCCTCAGCATCGTGTGCTTCTCTTTTCTTGGCCTGCTGGCCTGTGCAGCGAGTCAGCTCGGCGCGATTTGGCTCTACACCCACCATCCGAGCGAGATCATTGCGGTCGACTACTCGGCAGCGGATTATTTGGCCCCGTTGGCGGTCTTCGTTGTCATGAACCTGTTGTGGAATTTATCCTCGCGCGTGAGAACCGAAGCGGCGCAGCAGGACGGGCCGTAGAACTCTGGCGTGCTTCGCGGTTCGCGGTGCGTGTTCACTGGGGGTGGTCAGGGCACATCATCCCGACCCCGGGCACCGCACGCCAGTGCCGCACCGCGAGTACGCGCTGTACGAGCGCCGGGACCTCGCCGGTCGCGGCACAGTTCCTCGGCCCAGTGTTCGACCAGCAGCGGGCGGTCGGCCGAATCGCAAGCGGCGCAATCGATATCGGCCACCGCCATCCCGGAGGGGCGGCACCGGTGGCAGTGCCAAGCCTCGAGCAGGCCGCCGGGGTGGTCGGGACGGGTTCGATCCAGCTGACCTTGATGTCCTGACCGAGGCGGCCGCATTCGGCCTGCTCGGTCGGGGCGTAGCCGCAGCTCGGGCAGGTCACCGGGGCGCTGGGCCGGCGCTGGCGCGCGGTCTCTTTCATCGCCCAAGCGGCACTGCCGGGTCGCTGGCGCAGGTCGCGCTGGTACTCGCGCAGCGCGCGGTCGGGTTCGCCATGCTCGGGAGCCGCCTCGTCCGGCGCCGGAGGCTGGTGCGGTTGCGGTGTGCGCGTGGTGTGCAGGGGTGCGGCCGGTGCCTCGCCGTGCGGGCCAACCATATTTGTCGCTGAGACAGCTCAGCTCCTTGGCATCGGCAGATCCACTTTCTACGCCGCGGTCCAATCCGGCGAAGTACCAGCTGCGCGAGTGCGCATCCGGCCCGATGGGTCCGCGAGATCCTCCTATTGCCAGTCGATTCCGAGGACAACCCCAGCTCGATATGACATCCCGCATCCGGATGCCCATCGACAGCACTTTTGGTCCGCATGGTGGTTACTGCCGGCTACCACTCCTGCGCTCATTCAGAGCTGAACGCGCCTATTGACTGAACTTTCTTGCCCTTCGCGGCACGGAGGCCACGAACAACGCAAGCGCAGCTCGTTGCCGTCACCTGCGGCGGGATGAACGCCCAGCTCACATCGCCGTCATGCCCTCTCGCTGACTAAAGGCCGCGACAGCGATAGGCCTAGCCAGCTGCGGCTGGCCCAATTTCGCTGTCCCAGGCGATCTCACTTCAGCGGGCCCGCCACCAGTCACCCAGGAGGTTCTGCAGTTGAACGCCGCCAGCGCTTCCAGAAAGTCACGTCGGGCCGAGCCGATCAACACTCATGTCGCCACGAACGGCAAGAAGTCGTACTGGTTCCAGATCGATGTAGGAGTGCGCTCAAAAGGCAAGCGTGATCGCCGGACCTTCACCTACGACACCCTCAAACAGGCGTGTAGCGAGTGCCGGCGAATCAGCATTGCCGTCGCTGGAGGAACTTTCGTCGGCCGGGTCGACGTCACTGTTTCGCAGGTGTGCGATGAATGGCTGAAGTCTCGCCGGGAACAGCACCACTCCCTTGCACCCAGGAGGCTATCTTCCAGCGGCAACCGAGTCGTTCGTCGTACGATGGGCTGACGCGTCGAGTACCTTGCAACCTCGATGCAGGCGAAGAGCGTGCAGGGGTGGGTCATTGGCCGAGCAAGAGCCGAACCGAGGTATGACGCTTCTGACACAGTACGCCGAGGCGGGGAACTTGGACGCGCAGTTCCACCTTGCAGCGATCCTGACGGAGTCGGGCGATCACGATGTAGCGGAGGTTTGGTACAGGAAAGCGGCGGAGTCGGGCAGCGCGCCCGCGATGACTAACCTCGCGTCGACGCTGCGCCATCGTGGAAATGAAAAAGAAGCAGACCGTTGGCTCGAACTTGCAGTCAAGGCGGGTGACCTGTACGCCATTACCGCACAGGGGCTTGAGTTTGAGAAACGAGGACAAGACACTACAGCTGAGGAACTTTACACGAAGGCATCGAACCTTGGACACGGTCCGGGAATGCAGGGCCTCGCTAGAGTGCTGGAACGTCGGGGGGCTGACCAGGACGCCGAGCAGTGGTACCGCAAGGCAGCGGCGCTCGGCGAGAGTTCTGCCATGCGCTGGCTCGCCCTGAGGTACACACGGAACAATGATGTCGGTGCAGCGGAAAGATGGTATCTGAAGGCCGCGCGCGCAGGCGATATCGGCGCCATGATCTACATAGGACGCAACAATCTGTCGAACGCAGCCACATGGCTGCAGAAGGCGGCATTGGCGGGAAATATCGAGGCTATGTGCTTGCTTGCGTATCGGATGCTCATTCAGGGCGATACCAAGAAGGCGGCGTCTTGGTATGAGCGCGCCGCCGAAGCCGGCAGTGGGCTCGCCATGCACAACCTGGGAGCGCTACATAGCGCCGACGGCAATATCGAGGAGGCCGAGGGGTGGTTCGTTCGCGCATTCGACGTTGGGCACGTGGGGGCCGCTCGCAACCTGGCAAACTTCTTTACCTCGCAGGGCAACAGGAGCGAATCGATCCGATGGCTGAATGTCGGCGCAGAAGCCGGCGATGCACACTGCATGCTACAACTGGGCAATATCGAACTTTCTCAGCGTCGACCTGCTCGGGCTTTCGAATGGTGGCAAATGGCGCTGGAGCGAGATGAAAGTGGAGAAGTAGAAGCTATATTCCGGAGGCAGATACCACCGCTCCGCCGCAACCGTCCTATCTACTGGGCTCTAGGGCTGTCATCAGACAAGAATAAATAAGAACAACTAGCAGGCTCACTCGCTATTTGATTATAGAGATGCTTAAACGCATGCATAGAGATGGAACTCTACGTGAACCAAATAGACTGGATTCGAAGTATA
Source organism: Nocardia sp. XZ_19_385 (assembly GCF_015355755.1). NCBI lineage: Bacteria > Bacillati > Actinomycetota > Actinomycetes > Mycobacteriales > Nocardiaceae > Nocardia > Nocardia sp. XZ_19_385. Next base: position 23,407 of record NZ_JACVEE010000003.1, on the reverse strand, counting down.
CTCGACGATGGGCCATATCCGGTCAATGCCGTCAAACTACTGCTCGATGCCGAAAACTCCATATATGAAGTCGCCAATGCGCTTGAGGGCCTTGTCGAGAGGCTAGAAGTCGATGGCGCGGTAGCGATCTGGTCAGGACGCGATTACGTCGGTCATTCAGCGACAGGTAGACTCAAGCAGCTAGTCGGCGGTTCGAGCTCTGAGGGTAAAACCAGCCGTGATATAGGACAGAGCGACGGCCTCGTCCTCGCTGGTTCTCCGCGATTTGTTGCGCTATCGACGTCTTGCACTATTTGCCGTGAAAGATTTTGGGTGATCAGGTTCGACGTCCGAGAACCTCCTAGATGCCCCAACGATGGCCATGCATTGGAGAGATAGGTGAACATCACCTCGCTGTTCGCATCTGCTGAAACATCTCGCGGGCGATTCTATCTTGTCAGCATTCTACCGACATATCTGGCGGCATTCTATTTTCTCACCCTGATCTGGGCGGGGGCTCCGGGCGAACTCGACTTCTCAAGAGCATGGAGGACAGTTTCTTCACTGAAAGTTGGTGAAGCGCTGGTAATAGTATTGGTGGTCACCATTCTCGGACTGCTCTTGCATCCTCTGCAAAAGGCGATCCTCCGCGTCCTGGAAGGCTACTACTGGCCTAAATCTCTCGCGTCCCGGCGAGTGCGCCGATTTTGTGAAAAAAAGGCAAATCTGGAGAAGCCGCTTACGGCGCGCGAGCACGATTCTCCGTATACCGAGGCAGAAATTATCCAAATTGGCAGGACAGTACAAAGACTGCAGCGTTATTTTCCGCCGAACGAGGAGATCCGGCCGACCACACTCGGCAACGTACTGGCAGCAGCCGAGTCCAGCGCTGGATCGGCTTATGGATTCGGCGCCGTGGCGGCGTGGCCTCGCTTATATGCGGTGCTGGGCGACCGGATGCGTATCATCGTTGATGACGCCAGAGGTCAGCTTGATGTATCAGCGCGCATGGTCATGACAGGCGCTACTGCGACAATTGCGAGCGCCGCGCTCCTTGCCGGATCTGGCTGGTGGGCTTGCTTGGCCTTGGCGCCCGCCGTCGTGGGTGTTGTGGCATACGCTGCCGCAATCCAGTCTGCGCTGACCTATGGTGAGACACTACACGTTGCCTTCGACATGCATCGGTTCGACCTACTCAACACGCTACGAATTCCGCTGCCGATAGACATCGAATCCGAGCGTGAGATCAATTCAGCCTGGAGTCGCGTATGGATTCAAGGTCCTGAATCGGTTGACATGACTGTATGGCGGTACCGCCATCCGTCATGATTTGAAGCCTTAGCGAGGCTACGGTCCGATATGGATGAAAGGAACCCAGGAGAGTTCCGATGCCTTCTCGTCTCGAGCTATGTGGGTGGCATTGTGCAACGCCACTGCGGAAGATCGCGGATCTATATTTCCGTTCTGATCGACGATCGTGCTGTAAAGGTGAAATGCGATGAAGGCCGCCGTTTCGTCGTTCACGCTCCACATTGTCGCGACTACGTGGATCCAACCCACGAAATGCAAGGCAGCCCCCAATGTTACTGATTCATCGGCGGACCGCGAACTCCCGGTGTAACCATGACAAGCTGATAGAAATACGAAGTCACCACCAGACTGCTCCCCGTCTACAATATTGGTAATCGTCAGCACGCCATCGTGGAGTACAATGCCGCTCTCCGATGGTTGATCGAAACGCTGTACCCCATGACAGGCCAAGTGCGCCGTCGAATGAAGTCTCAGTGCCTCCAGCACATTCGATCGCGTAGCGGTTGATTCGATCAGTTCGGCGGGACGACGAAAGATTTCCTTCACGATGCGGAGTTCGTGTTCTACCGCAGGAAGATCAGCATGATCAGGGGTCTTCGGCATACCGACAATCAAGAAATCCGAGCCGCGGCCGCTAGGCTCGCCCTGCGCCGTACGAGCTGCGATCAGACCGCGCACAGTCGGCGTGTAGGACGAGACGACGTAGTCTAGAACGCTATTCCCTGAGTCCTCCCCGGCAGCATGAATCGGCAGCAGCGACAGCGCTCCTGTCGGGCACCACCACAAGCGTGGTAAGACATCAATTTTCGGTGGCTCGGTGACCAGGAAACCGACACCGTCCAGGACCGGCTTCGCCACTGATGTCCACAGCCACTGAAGCGCTTGCCTTACTTCGTGCTCCGCCGCCGCCATCGCCAACGGCCGGCAGTTTGGATCTGCAAGTATCTCTTGAGCAGCGACATACCTTTTCGACCAGGCGACGACATCTTTTGACTCAAGGTCGAGCAGCGGTATGACATCGATTCGATCTGACAGAACGACGAGGGCATCGCACCGCCGCTCGGCAACATTGAGCACGATCACAGGTCCTGCCGACGCGGCGCTATGCATAGCCATGGCAGGAACGGGCCTGAGAAAGTCATCGAGGCCGTCGATTCTACGAACTCGGTTTACGATATCGTCGAATGTCATTGAGGCAGTGAAGACACGATCCCCCATACGCGGATCAGGGTGAGAAGACTCGAACTGACGACTCCTGCCATTCGACCCTGCCTCCAGGACACGGATCTGGTCGGCCAGCTCATCGGCTAAACCCTGGTCGGCTGCGCGTAGCCGATCAATGTCTGTGCGAGATTCGACCATCTTGGACCACAGCACAGCGCGCCCCTCCTCGAGAAGTTCGAGTGCAACAGAGCCTTGACCGACGTCGATGGCTACGGCAGCAGCTTCGGAGGCAAGGCCAGTCCAACGCTCCAGAAGGCGCTCACCGTCCGCTCGATCCATACCCCGCAAAGCTCGCTGCGGCAGAAGACCGACCGCTGACCGATAGCCCTGCAATGCGGCAACGCTATCACCGAAGGCATGTGCTATACGTCCCCAAAGCCGAGCCGCTTCAATTCTTTCATCGATGTCGCCACCGGGATGACCGGCAGAATCCTGGGCATGGGTCAAAGCAAGTCTGCCAGCGGATTCCGACCCGAAATCGAGAAACTTAGCATTAAGGACTCGCGCCAGATTCATTTGATGCGCGCAATAGCGGGAATCGTGCGGCGGAGTGTGCTGGATTGACTTCGTCAACATATTGATCGCGGCAGTGAGATCCGAGGGGTCCTTGGTCTTTGCGTATCGACGGTGGTAGGCAGCGCCAAGATTGCTGCAGCTCGGAGCATAGCCCGCACTCGTTGGTTCGGATGCGTCAACAGCCTCAGTGAAGGCTTGGATCGCATCGTCCAAATCTATTTCGTCACCGATCAGGCGAGCGCGTTCCATCAGCGTCATCCCACGATTGGCAAGTATACGCGAGCGCGAGGGGTGGCCAACCGGCAAGGCGTCGACAGCGCGACGAGCTTTCTCGATCGCTATGTCCAGATGCTGGGCATTGCCATAACGGCGATACAAACAAAACAACGACAAACTATAGTTGGAAAGATATCTGTAATAGTGCGGGTCATTAATCGAGGCGGTGACCGTGGCAAGCCAATTATTTTCCACGGCTTCCTGGAGGTCATCGGTCCGACCGAACCGCTCGTAACGGATGCGAATTGCGATGCCGAGGTTATTGTGGCAAGTCGACACCAGATGGCCGCTCGGATCGACAAGTCCCAATGCGTTTCGGAGTGCGTCGACGGCCTGGTCCAAATCTGCCGCGCGCCCGCTGGTCTCGTAACGGACCCTCAAGGCGTCGCCGAGATCGCTCGCATACGCAAACGCTAGCGGTCCGTTCGCGCCTGCACGAGCCGCGGTCCGTGCGACCGCTACCGCCTCATCGATGTCCGACAGATTCCCAGTCGCGGTGAATCTAAGGCTCAAGCTACTGGCAAGCGCACCCAGATATTTTGCGTGCGTCTCGGCATCACAATCTGCCGCCGAGATTCTGCGGAAGATCTCTATCGAGTTATCCAGATCGGATATTGGCCCACGGTATTCGAAACGATGCCGCATTGCCCGCGCCAGACTGTAGTCACGCTCTTCTCTATTTCGAGAACGGCGCTCTTGAGTGGCTGCCAATAAGGCGGTCTCGACGAGATCCTCCAGCTCGTCCCTGTCGCCCGGCAGGGTGGACAGCTCTTCTAGCGAATCGCTTAGCGCATTCAGTATTGTCGGCCGGTCAACATCATCCTCCGGCAGAACACTTATACACCGACGTAATGCGGCCACTGATTCAATGACGTCTAGACCTTGTCGGCTCAGCCTGAAGCGTACGAGAAGAGCGGTTCCGTATTCGTGGAGATATGTGCCGAGATCTTTATCTTCAGCCGCAGCAGTTTCGACTGCCTCGTGGAACCTATCGATCGCTTCGTTGAGGTCGGATGTCCCAGAAACCTTTGAAAGGGCAAAGTATCGGAACTTAAGGGCCAGACCCAAGCTGGTCAACAAACCTGGCCGTATCGTATGGTCGATAGGCACGAGCCGGATCGCATCGCGGGCTAGACCGACAACGGTGTCCAGGTCGGAGCGAACCTTCATCTTATCGAATCTGCGACGCAGGGCTTGAGCCAGATCGTGTAGGATCTTGGATCGGATTGGATGTTCTATGTCGGAAATTTCGAATGCTCGCCGGAGCGCGTCGATAGCTGCATTGAGGTCATCGTTATCGTCGGATTGATTGAACCTCAGTCGCAGCGCGCCAGCAAGATTGATTAGATGAAGGAACGTCTGCCCGTGGGGCTTGGCGACAGTTGCGCGCAGTTGCGTAATGGCTTCATCGAGTAGCTCGATTTTTCCGGCTCGTTGATAGTACTCGATGAGTATCGAACCCAGGATATAGGTGTAAGACGCCCGGTCCGGATCGTGGTTGCCAATTGCGTTCACAGCCTTATTAGCCCAAGCTGATGCGGCGCGAATATCATCGACTTCGTCTGTATGGCTGTAGCGTGCACGCAATGAACTTGCGAGCGTAGAGAAGGCAAAAGCAGTGTGGCGACCCGTTGTGGCTCCTTCGATAATCTGAACCGCCTCTTCGCCGCGAGAGATTGATTCGTCGAGGTCTTTCAGGATGCCTAAATGATCGAAGCGCCATCGAAGCGCCAAACCCAAGCCTGCAAGGCTACTCGCCCGACTGCTGTTTTCTGTTGACGGTTCCGCTAGCGCTAATTTATACGATTCTATTGAATCGTCGAGGTCCCGAATATTTCTACTGAAATCGTATGACCTCCTGAGTGCAGTGGCGAGATTGTCAAAAAGCAGTGCTTTGTTAATCAAGTCGTGAGGCATTTCATCAATGGCTTGACGACTGAGGGTCGTAGCTTCGCGTATGTCTTCGGGATTCAGCGTTGCTTCGTGCCTTTTGCGCAGAGCTGCGGCAATATTATTGATTGTTATCGTCCGCTCTTTGGAGCGCTCGCCCGCGGGTAACATTTCCAGAGATGCACGTAAGGCATCGACTGCGGCGTCGATATTTCCGAGCCCACCTTCGAAATCGTAGATTTCACACAGAATGGTTCCATATTCACGTAAAACATCCGCCCCGGTCGATGCGTCGGTCAAATTGTCAACTTCTATCGAATCAATGACCGGGGTGATGATATCCAATGCATCGTGGATATCGACGGCATCATTGGCCTGCTGGAACCGACATCGTAACGCCACGGACAGGCCGTATGACCATTGCGTATAGGCTGGATCAACCCTGCTTGTCTGCGCTAGTATCCGCCGTAGTTCTGCAATGGCTACAGTTATGTCATCCAGAGAGCCCGACTCCTTGAAGCGTTGGTATGTAGCTCCGGCAAGCATGATGGAGATTTCGACACTTCCGGGTGATTTAGCGCACTTTCCGAATATTTCGATAGACCTGTTCAAGGCTTCAATATCGTTGTCTCGATTCGCCGCGAAATACAGCTGCTTTCCCTGGCTGAAGACACTCGGCGCGGATCCGTCTGGCAGCTCGTGTATGTCAGAAAATTGTTCGATGTGCGGGAGATTATGATGGATGATAGAGTAGGATCTCCGTTCAGATTCGCGCCGCCTGCACGCAGCCAAATTTTTGTCCACGATCGATGTCGCATAGTGCGCTTTGATGCCATCATACTTAGAGTAGGCGGTCTGGAGATTCGCTATTGCATCGTCTGCATTTCCGAGAAGGGCTTGCGCAACACCTATGTTGTTGTGACAGTCGTTGACATCGATCGGCGCGGAGGCTTGATTGAATGCGATCTGGGCGGTTTGATACGCTCGGACGGCTTCATGGTAATTCTCGCTTTTCAAATAGCGATCCCCCATGAAGCTCAAACACTGTGCCGCTGCTCGATGAGCTTTCGATTCTGCGAAGACGCTCGCAGCAGATTCGAGCCTCTCAATGATCACATCGACTTCCTCGTCGACATTGAATCGTTCGGCTCGAAGTAGCCAAATCCCTCCCATGTCGACGCCGCACCGCTCTGCATTTCTCGAATCGCCTAGGCGGTCAAACTCGGCTTTGGCGGATTTAAGTTGGGCGATCGCCCTGTCGAAGTGCTGGTTAGCCAACTGCTTATAGCCGGAGCCGTAAAGACTTTCTCCAAATATCGTGTCCGTCAAGGCGGCACGTCGAGGTTGTGCCAGTTGGGCGAATGTTGCGCGGGCTTTATCGAAAAGTTGCAGGCTTACATCGACTCTTCCACTGAAAACGTGAGCGCGGGCGATGTTCTCGTCGCAGATGGCGACGTTCAGTTCCTGTGATTCCGCTTGGGAGTAGAATTCGCGGGCGGTTTCGAACGCCGTGACGGCCGATGTGGGTGTGCCCTCGCGGAGGTGCACGGCACCGAGGCGTGATGCCGCAAAGGCTGCGCGTTCAATCTTTCCGATGTGTGAGAACAGGTTTTGCGCGGATATGAGGTTTTGGCCGGCGCCCTTCAGATCGCCAGCTTTCAACTGGCGCTCACCCTCTGAGAGAAAGGCGGACCCCAGCAGTAGCTTGCAAGCTTGTGCGGGTGCACTTTCGCTATTCTCTCCGTGAATCTTTTCAGCCGAAATAAGAATCCGAATCGCAGTGCTGTAGTTGCTTGCGCTCAACTCTCGTGCGCCCTGCTTGGCAAGGATTGCGGCGAGCAGGCCTTCTGCACTTGTGGTCTCGGCTTCCGCCCCCAGTGACTGGAACAATTCGCGCGCTTGAGCTGCGCGTGGTTGCGCTTTATCGATATCCTGCATGGATAACAACGCGTAGGCATAAATGAGTTGGAGGAACGCAGTGTACTTGACCTCGTTCAACGTAATAAGCAACGGTTGTGCCTCATCGCAGCGTTCGATTGCTTCGTCGAACTTGCTGGCCCGAAGCGCTACTTGCGCTTCACGGAGCAGTGTTAGGGCACGGGAGGTATCGCTGGCAGCTTCGCTCTCTTGAGCACTGTCAATGTATGAATGATCTTCATCCGAGGTCGAGGTCACGTCCGCCCCTCGCAAGGCTCGATTCGTTCCGGGTGCCCGACACCACGGTTGCTGCAAGTAGAACTATATGCCCCGACGTAGCCGATGGCATTGCATTGGCGAGGATTGGATGTCGCCTGCTCCTGCGGATCCGCTATCACTTCCTGCGCCCCAGGTGCCGAGCGGGACATAGGCATACCTTCGTCACACCGGTCTCGGAGTTCAATTCCGCACTCGTCCGCAGGTTCGACTGCAACCCCGGCGACGTCGCTGTCTCGCGCCCCCACACGCGCGGACTAACGACCATCATCGATACGAGTACCGCGGACTTGGTCGAGTCCTTACGGGCCCCGACCACCGTCGTCGACGGAGTGCTCGCCGGGCGACCGGTGCGGATCCAGGCACCGTACTTGAGGAATCGTTCGCCGCGCTGACGACGCTGCGCGGCCAGGGCATCCTGGTGCCCACTGCTTCCATCAGGGTGTGGGGGTAGCCGACGCCGGGGAACTGGGCCACGATCGCCGCGAAGTTCGGCTCGCCGGATCCAGGTCGACGGCTCGTGCGGGCGAAAAGTGCTGCGCTCCGTCAGATCCCAGCCCGCCTGCCCGCGCCAAGGCCGGTTCCAAACACCACATCCTGACCTGCGGAAACGAATTCCAACTCGCGTTGGCGCTGTCCGCGCGGCCAACGTCAACGTCAAACTAAACGACCATCTGTACTGGCCAATGCGCCTCCCGCTCTGAGATTCTCGACGACGGATGAGTCCAGTGGGGGCATGTACTTCAGGAGTTGTAGTGGCCCGGTACACCGAGCGTCAACGCGGACAGATCGATCAGACAGTGCACCGGTGGAAGTCGCAGTGCCTTCTCGGAGACGAGCCACTCGTCTTCGCGGACTTCCACGGTCTGTGGTCGGTAGACCGGTTGCAGGAACTACACCGGCTCTTCAATGACAACCCCCTCGCTGGCGAGGCCGCTGGTGGGCGGTTCTTCACCAAACTCGACGAACAGCTCGCCCCCGCATCGGTCGAGGTGCGACTACTCACCGCCGAAGCCATGCTCGTGCATCTGCTGTTCTCGAGCGCCATGACCACCGCAGGCAAGCGGCGGACAATCGAACGCACCATGCAAGGCTCGGGAGTCAGCCTGCCCACCTCGGTCGGTGCCGCATTGGGCGAAGGTATCGGCGATCCCGGGATGCGGTTCAATCTCCGGCGCGATCAACAGCTCGGCTACTTCATCGAGTTCGCACTCCGACTCAAACAGCAACCTCTCGACCACCGGATCGAACTGCTGGAAAACCCCTGGCAGCTCCGGGACTTCGCCGACGACACCCGATGGTCGACCAACGAGATGCGACACATCCTTCTGCACCTGTTGTTTCCCGACGAGTTCGAACGGATCTCCAGCGGAACACACAAACGCCAGATCGCCAAAGCATTCGCCGGCTTCCTCGACACCGACGCATCCACTGACGTCGACGAACGGCTCTTCGCAATCCTCCAGCGCCTACAGGCCTTTCTGCCCGACGGCAACACCCACGACGGCCGCAGCTCCATCGATTTCAATCATCAGCCGTTGCACGCTATATGGGGCACCCCGTCATCTGGATCAACTGACGGGGTAGCCGACATCGAGGCTCTGCTGTGGAAGCAGCAGTTGGTGCTCTACGGCCCTCCCGGAACCAGCAAGACCTGGCAGGCCGGCAAGCTCGCCGAAACCCTCATCCGGCAGGAAGCGATGAAACGGTGGGGTGCCAAACAGTTTTTCACCCATGCTCAGGCGCTGGATAAGGCCGTCCAAGACAACGTGTTTCGGCTGCAGCTCCACCCTGGGATCGGCTACGAGCAGTTCATCCGCGGTTTGCGCCTCAAGGGCAATGTCACCCGGTACCGCCCTGGATATCTGCCCTGGGTAGTTACTCAGCTCGAAGCCCAGGGCCTGGGCGCCGGCTCCGGGCGCGTGCGAGGCGTGCACCTCGAAATGGCCGTGTCCGGCCGCCACATCCGCCCCTACAACGCCGAACTGATACTCACCGACGGCGGCGACGGCACCTCCCGCTGGCACGCCCCGCTCCCCCGCGCCGCTTCAGCCCGGAAGCGGTTCTCGCGCACCGGATAACGAGCTCGGCGGAGGGCTTCGGGTGACGCACTCGCTCCGCCGTACGGTTACGCCTTCGGGTCTGAATCGCGAAGGCCCATCTAGGCGGGCCCGGGGTCTGTACCGTCGCGTTCGTGTCCGAAGGGGAGAAGCCCACGCGCCGTGGGTCGGTCGAATTGCGGCGGCGCTCACTGGGGCTCATGTTGGGCGCGGCCGGGGTAGCTGGGTTCGGCGCGGCTGCGCTGTCGGGGGTGGAGACCGGCCTCTCGCATCTTTCGCAGCCGTGGGCCACCCTGCTGGGCGGAACGGCGGTACTCACCGCCGGAATCCTGACCTACCTCAATGGCGTAGACACCCGCAGACAGGCCGAAGAACATCACAACGAACAGATGACGCGCGAGCTACAACGGCACGCCGACGACACCGCACAGGCGCGGGAGGCCGCGTTGTGGGAAAGGTTCGGAGCGGCAGCAGCACAGCTGGCCGACAAGTCCGCAGCTATTCGTATCGCCGGGGTATTCGCGATGGCCGGTGTCGCCGACGAGAGATCCGGGGCGAGCCGGCAGCAGTGCATCGACGTTCTGTGCGGCTACTTGCGCCTGCCCTACGACCCGGAACAGGGTGAATCCGGCCGTACGAAACTGGTGACGAAGAGCGTGGTCAGTCGCCGAGATGAGATCGAGCAGGAAGAACACACCGAATACCGACAAAACGACAGCGAGGTTCGGAAGACTATCGTTCGCGTCATCGCGAGCCGCCTGCGCCCAGAAGCCGAATGCAGTTGGTCGGCAAGTGATTTCGATTTCCGCACCGCTCACCTTGAAGACGTCGACCTGCGCCGGGGCCGTATTCTCCGGTGCTGCCCGATTCGATGAAGTGACTTTCACCGGCACCGCCGGATTCGGCGCGGCGACCTTCAGCGACAGCGCCTGGTTCGACAGGGCGACCTTCAACGGCATCGCCCGGTTCAGCGAGGTGACCTTCAGCAGCCGCGCGAGGTTCCTCGGGACGACCTTCATCAGCGACGCCACGTTCCACACGGTGACCTTCGGCGGCGAGGCCGCATTCGACGGCGCATCCTTCAACCGCATGACGTGGTTCGGCGAGGCGACCTTCAGCCGCCACGCCGGATTCGAGCAGGCAACCTTCAACCACAGCACCAGGTTCGACAAGACGACCTTCCGTAGCCTCGCCTGGTTCAAGAAGGCGACCTTCAATGGCCCCACTGAATTCGACAGGGCGTCCTTCTATGGCACCGCCGAGTTCGGCGAGGCGACCTTCAGCGGCGACTCCGGGTTCACCGGCGCCACCTTCAACGGCGTCACCAGGTTCGACAGGGCCACCTTCACCGGCACCACAGTATTCGGCGAGGTGACCTTCAACAGCGGCACCGGGTTCTATGAGGCGACCTTCAGCGGCCGCGCCAGGTTCACCGACGCGAACTTCAACGGCGACACCAGGTTCGACAGGGCCACCTTCAACAGCGACACCTGGTTCAACAGATCTGCATTCGGGGGGCCGACAACGTTTATGGCAACCGACTACGGAACGGGCAAGGTCCGATTTATCGAACCCCGGCAATGGGGGCCACCGGCCCCGGAGTTCGAGTGGGACAACGATTTCAACGCGAAACCAGCCAATGTTGAGCCGCAGGATTGGCCACCGACCGTAGCCACACCACCAGCGACTGTCGCGTAAATGTCGTGTTCAGTGCCCTGCCACCGAGCGCGGCGTGGATCGCCGAACGGGAAACTTCTGTCGCGTTCGCGATCGCTTCAACGCTCGGCGCGGCGGCGCCGAGCTCGTCACGCAGCACGCGGAGTTCCATGGGGAGGAGACTCCATTGCTGTGCCGACTGAACCCCGATGGCCGAAGGGGCTTCGGTAACGTGCACGTCGACGGACTATCAGGCGACCCGTGCGGCGAAGCCGACATCGGGCTGCATGCGTCACAAGGATTGCAGTGCTCCATCGAATCTCCCGGGAGTCGGGTTAAGTATCCATTGCCCGGAATCTGTCTGCCTCGAACGGAACGAGATCTCGTGCTCCCGGTGTCCCCACTCCGTTGCCTCCGACCACAACACATCCGTCAACTCGGCCAACGGGCTCAGCGTCGCCCCGACTAGTTTCGCGCCACCCAGGTCCGTTCCGGTCAGGTTTGCGCCGGTCAGGTCCGCGCTCGTCAGCAGCGCCCCGGTCAGGTTTGTGTTCCGTAGGTCCGCGTTGGTCAGCTTTGCACCGGTCAGATCCGCGATGTGGGCATGCGCACGGAGCAAGGCTGCTCCGGTCAAATCCGTGCCGCGAAGGTTCGCGCCGCCCAGCTCCGCGCTGGTCAGGTTCGCGCCGAGCAGATCCGCGCCCTCCAGGTCCGCGCCGTTCAGGTCCGCGCCGTTCAGGTCCGCCTCGTACAGGTTCGCGTGAATCAGCTTCGCACCGTACAGATTCGCGTGGTTCAGATTCGCCCAGGCCAGTTTCGCGCCATTCAGATTCGCCTCGGTCAAGTTCGCCCGATCCAGATCCGCGCCGCTCAGGTCCGCCCGGATCAGTTTCGCACCGAGCAGGCTCGCGTGAACCAGCTTCGCACCGTACAAGTTCGCCTCGGTCAGGTTCGCGCCGACAAGGTTCGCGTGGTTCAGGTTCGCCTCGGTCAGGTTCGCGCCGGTGAGGTTGGCGCTGACCAGGTTCGCACCGGTCAGATCCCGACCGGACAATTGCGCATTAGTGAGGTCCCAGGCGGGCAGCCTGTCCTCGCGGACGAGCCATCCGCGCTCTCTGGGTGCGCGCCGAATCTCGTCGAGCAAGCCCTCAGAACTGTCCGCTGATGTGCCCTTGCCTGGCCGCCGGTACTGATCGGGGTTGAGCTCGAATGCTGGCCAAGTCCCCGCGGTGATCGAGAGCAGCCGTCGCCAGAACGAGTCGTGAATGGTGGGAGGAGCCGCAGGGGCGGGCTGGAATGTCGGCCATGTGCCAGCTGCTACCGACAGCAGCCGTCGTGTCCAGGAGTCGTTGCTAGGCATCATCATCGACCTGCTGTTTCGCTGTGTCTTTCTCGGCAGGCTTGCCCGGCGGCAATTCGCCCTTCTTCCGGATCTTCTCAGCGTCCGAAGGCTCTCCCGGGCCCGACAAGGCTGCTTGACCGTAGGCGGCGAGCTTCTCCACCAGCACCGGAGCGGCGGCGCCCGCTCCGAAGGCGACCGCTGCATTGGCGACCCCCGCTATCGCGGTGAGGGCGGAGGTGCCCGCACCGGCCACGGCGATCTCGGCCGCGATCCAGGCCAAATAGACATCTCCGCCCGGACCACCGTTGGCTGTCAGCCAAGGCCAGCCCTTCACATGCTTGCTGTGCCTGAGGAATACGACGCCGCAATTGGCAGCCGCACCGAGCATCCCCCATAGGGTGTACTGCCACATCCGCTGAAGGTAACGAGAATGCCACCTACCCGCGCGATTTCGGTCATTGCCTGCCGGTTTCGGACCACTGGTAGTCGGGTGGTGGGCTCGCAATGGCGAGAGCGGACGAGCTGAACTGCGCTAACTGGCTGGAGCCCAGCCACAGCGAATGAAAGCGGGATTGACTGCGCCCCACAGCCGTCCGGCGCCCCGGGCTCGGTCGAGTTCGGCCGCTAGGCGTAGCCGCACGGCGGGGAAGGTCTCTGCGGAGGTGCCTAGCGCGCGCAATTTTTGACGCGAAGTCCGCATAGCCTTATGCCGCGCAATCCCAACGATCGGCCCCGCGCCGATACAGCTGGCGGCTACCGCGCCACACAGGCGTGCCCTGCCAGCCGTGGACCTCCCCCTCGATCACCGTGAAAAGAGTGCAGCGGCAACACCATAACGCGGGAGCGACATCGCCATCCGACTCGCCAGGAGGGACCGCTAGCGTCCGGCGCGAGGCGGGAAAACTCGTCGCAGTGCGAGCCGCCAGTTCAGCTCGGTGAGCGATGGGTCTCGGTCCGCTTCCGGGGCAGGCGCCCCACTGTTCGCACTGAGCCAGGGAAGTTTTGTGGCATCGAACCGAGGTGGCAGTTTCCGCAATTCCACGGCCGCTGTGGGGAAGTCGCCTTCCTCAAGTGCCTCCATTGCGGTATTCCAGGCCAATTCCGGTGTCCAGACAGGGTCATCCTGCGTCGGTGTCCGGGGATAGCGAAATTTCAGCATCGCACCGTGAAACGCAGAGACGGTCGGCTCCAGGGCTTTCGCGATGTCGGGGGACCGCACGATCACCGCAACCCACGTCTTCACCGCATCCGCCTCGGGACGAGTCCCGCTGTCGGTGTGGCCGAGGCCGCTGAAGACTCGATGCGTGAGCGTCGCACGGAAGGGCGGATCAGCGAACACGATGAGCGCCGCGAGGGATTGAAGACCTTGGCTCGTGCCGTGCCCGTGGCCGCTTATGATGCCCGCAACCAGCTCGACGATGGTCTCCTGCGGCCAGGTTCGAGCAAGGCAAGCGAGGAATTCATCGGTTTCATTCCGTACGTAGGTGATGAGCTTGCCGACGAAAACACTCTTCGAAGGGCCTTCGGGCCAGTGTGTTTCGCATTGTGTGAACGCGTGCAGTGCGAATTCTGCGGCAGGGCCGGGGACATGGGCTGTGACAGTGAGCAGGCGGCCCGGGTTGTCGGCGAGCAGCACGGCGGCTATTTGATCGATGCTGTGTTCGGGGTCGATTCGCGGCATCGCCTCCGTGACCTGCTCGAAGGTCGCCGCCGCGAGGAAGTCGGTGAGATTTGCCCGTCCCGCTGGGGTGCTCGTCAGCGGGCTCCGCGCGCTGAACCGGCGAAGCAGTGCGCCGAAAGCCGGCGGTGACAACCCCGCGATCAGCGCGTCGTGATCGCCTGCGGTGCCGGAGGCGCGCGCGTCGACCAACAATGCGGCGACGATGGTGTACAACGCCATGCTCTGATCTGTCGGGGTGACCACCGCGTTCAAGGCAATGAGTGCGCGTTCGTATCCGGGGTGTGCTGGTTCAACGATGCCGTAGAGCACCTGAACAGCATTACTACTGCCGGATCGGGCATCCATCACGGCGATCCTGGCCAGTTCTTCCCGGGCTTGCGCGTGGTCACCACGTCCGATCAGCATGCCGAGGCGGCGACCGATGAGCCGGGGGTTGCTCTCTTCAAGCATGTCGCGGTGAGCTGGGTTCCACAATGGCTGCGGGCTCTGGCGGTAGTTGCTCACATCGAAACTCGCCACGGCTTCTCGATCCAGGCCCTCCAGAATTTTCTCGGCATAGGCGGGCCCGTAGATTTCACTGAGGGCTCGCAGCAGCGCTGCGGCGCCACCGGTGTCCCGCTTGGCAATCATTCTCAAGGCAACGGCGGCGTTGAACGGGTCGGGGGAGAATCCATGCAGGGCAACCGCGGCCATATACTCGTTGCCGTCGATGACCTGTTCCCACAGCCAGCCGACCTTCTCCACGAAATCTCCAGGGATGCGATGTACCTGTTCTGCTTCGGATGCATCGAAGCCGTTGTGCGGCACCGGGGCCGGTTGCACGTAGTCCCGTAGCACCGGGTACTCGGAGTAGAGACTGTGTGGGTTGACGCGTAACTCGTCGGCGACCACGGTGACCACGGTGCCGACCAGCTCGGGGGAGGGCCGAGCCCCGTTCTGCCCCAGCAGGTATCGGGTCAGCGTTGTTTTCGAGATGCTCAGCTTCGTGCGCCTCAACACCTCAAGATTGGAGAGGTTGGCGCGTTCGAGCAGGTCGATTACCGCATTGCAGATCGGCGCGGCAACGTCGGTGGGGTCGGGACGTTTACGCGGCCTGGACACAGTCGTCCTTCGTACGGTGGTAGTTCGCACCTGTACCGTAATCCCTCGCCGCGCCCCGCGACGGGAAAACCTAAAGCACTGCGGGAAAACACATTCCCGCAGATCAGCGCGTAATCCCAGGCTTGGCGGAAAAGTATTCCCAGTCCACAGTCGATGCCACGGCCCCATCGTGGGGACGCACCGGAGGAGACCGTGTCGCAACTTTCCACGGCGACGACGCGATCTCGCCCGGCTTCGGCCGACTGAAAGGGCCACCAACATGGTCGCGCATCCTGCACCCGCACCGAAAGACCCCGCACCTGCCCCGCCGCCGGCGCGGTGGCGTGCCGAGAGCTCTCCGGTGCCCAGCCTGGGCGACGCCCCCGATCCCGGCGCGTTCACCGCGTTGCGGCGTGCGGTCGATCAACGGCTGCACTGGACCGCCGAGGCGGCCGCGCTCAACGCCCTCACCGGCATGCTCGCGCCGTGGGAGCTGATTCAGCAGCCCGCCCAGACCGGCGTCCTGCCGCTCACCACGGCGGCCGCGGTCTGCACGGGCTGGAAGATGCTGATCTCGTTGCCGCGCGGGTATGGGTGGCTGCGCGCGCACCATCCCCTCGAGGTGGAGGTGCGTCTGAGTGTGGGGCGGCGCCAACAGGATTGAGGCCCTATGCGTTCGCGATACGCTCGTGCTGCGACGGCTCGCGGCGCGCTGGCGCGACGCCGACCGCCGCTACGACGACCTCATGAAGCAGCGGCTGCTGACCTTGGTGCCCCGACAGCGATCCGGTCTCTACCAACGCGATCACTCCGATCCGCTGTTCGTCCCCCAGGAGCGCGCCCGCCACAACGGCACCACCATCGAAGACGAGCACGCCAACCTGACAGCGGCGCTGCTCGCCGCCGAAATACCACGCCAGTCGATTCGCACCTCGCGCAACCCACCAGCCCGAGAAACAGCGACGCCCAGCCGCGACATCGACAAGTCACGCATGACGCCCGCAGTCGATACGGACTGCCGGTCGACTTGTTGTCATCGGCACTACCGTGCGTTCGCCGGCCGCGCGCTCCGCCACCCGGATATCGGTAATTGGGCAGCTGTAGCGGGCCACGCGGCCGCGTCGGCGGCGATCACCGCGAACATCGTGTTGGGTCACGCCGCGGACCAGCGCGGTCAGCCCGACCGCATTACCGCGACAATTCCTCTGCGAGGACGTATTCGGCACTAGGTCAGCGACCGTGTTGCTTGACGCGGCACGCGTAGAGTCGGCCACACGAGCTCCGGGCTTACTCGCCCGACGGTTCCACATCGAGGAACTGGGCGGGCGCCTGCATCGCCTTAAGGTAGAGCGCTTCGCGTTCAGGGCCGAATCGGTCAGTCGCGTACGCCCAATCGCCGACCTGGAGTCGTTCGCGGAGGGACAGACCCGTGTCGTCCAGATCAAGACCTGGTGGCAGGCTGCGCGGCAAGACCAGACCTGTGACCAGCGTCGGGATCACAACGTCAGCGACATGCCGATGCAAGCGAGTCAACTCCATCGCCGGTGCCACCATCGTTGCTGTGTCTGGTCGTTCGACAACTACCGCGGTCTGCGCCTCACCGAACTCAAGCACGCCCTTCGGCACCCTCGCCAGCACCGTCCCCACCTCGATGGGCTCGAACACCCGCTTGCGGGCAGGATCGGGGGTGCTGTCGAGATTAAACATCGTCTGCGCGACGCCAACCCGAATCGACCGATGCTTATCGGTATTCGAGTACCGCTGCAAGAGAACCAAGGGCGCCTCATATTCCGGCTGAACGCCCATCAGGGCCGCCACGCTTGGTTCGACGGACGGGATCGCGGTGGGATCCGCGTACGGCTGCAAGACCGCAACACGTCCCCCTAATACGGTGCCAGCGGCCAGTTCGGGGACCTTGCGGGCAACCGACTTGTGCCATTCGGCCATACCCAGCGAGTCGGCCTTGACGGGCATCTCAATCCGCTTCGCCTGCTCCTCGGGCAGCGCTGCACCGCGGCTCTGCTCCACCAGATAGAACAGAGTGTTCTCGATCGCCGACCGAAGATGGTTCACCGCTTCGCTGAACAACATGCCCACCACCGGTGGCACCGGCCGAACCGCGATCACCTCAATATCCAGGACGCCGGCCGTGCGCTCGACCTGCTTGATCTCCAACGGACCCCGCATAGACCACAGAGCCGCGACCCGGCACAGCTCGTAGACGGCAGCGTCAGCGCGGGCCAGACGCAGCGCGACAACTTCGAGTCCTGGTGCCAGCCAGTCGCATTCATGTCCGGACGCGAAGGGGTTGCTCATCCTCCGATAGTCGCGCATCCTTACGCTGCGAGCGAGTGGTTTTCGGCCCGAACATCGATCCTCGATGGCCCGAGGTTGCTACGGGCCCAGGACGTTGTGCCGAATCTGGTCGGCGGCCTGGCGCGCGGTCTCCTCGTCTATGACCGCGATCGGCTCTTCCGAGCCCGCGAACCAGCCCGGCCCGACGGTATGCACGGTGCCGGTGATCGCCACCCCGACCGGGCCGAGATCGCAGATGATGGCGTCGCCCGAGAGCGGCTCCGAGACCACTTCCACGATAACGAACCGCCGCCTGATCCGGTTGTAGTCGTCGTTGGACACGATCAGCCACAGCATACCGCCGGGCAGCACCGACCCCTCCAGGGCATGCGAGACCTCCCCGAACCGCGGAAGCGCCGCCATCAGCTGGCCGTGCGACGCTGCGCGCCGATAAGGCCGGCGGTCAACGTCGAGGTGATCGGGGGTGTAGCCGCGGCCGCGGTCAGGGTCGCGGTATTCGCTGCCAGCCGCCGGCGCCGGTCGTCTTGGCGCACGAGATCGGCCAGGTAGGCCGAGCGTTCCTGACCCGTCTACCACCCACCACGGAGGCAGGATGATCCTGCTCGACTACCTGCATCCATTCCGCGCCGCTGGTCGCATTCCCCCACACATTCTCCAAACCGCCATCGGTTCGTCGTGTCGTCAGCTGGATCGTGGGGACCGGCCTGTGGCATTCTGGCTGCCGATGTCAACTTTCACTGTTGATAGTGTTGAGATCCATATCTAACTTAAGACGGTGCAGATGGAACTGCACACCTAGCACACAAAGGAAGCCGGAATGTCGGACATCAGAGTCACGATCCAGATCGACGTCACCGCCTACACAGACGACCAACGCCGCAGGATCAGTACGAAAATTCAGCAATTTCTGGAAGAAATCGCCACGGAGGCAACCGAACCCACGCTCCTCACCGGAGGTGGGTGGACGGTCAGCGCGGTCCAGCACGCGCTACACCAGCTCATCGTCGACGGCTACGCCAACCGGGTTGAAGTGATCCGCGTAGCCGCCGAGCAGGGCGGAGTGATCACCCGCGCAGACGTCTACCGCGTCGCCGGATACAGCGACGGCGAGAACTTGCGGGGATTCACACGCCCGATCAACACCATCCGCAAGAAGCTGCAAGCGGCACAACAGATCCCCGACGATGCCGAGGCTTTGCTGTCGACCGACTACGACCCGTCGATTGCGAGCTACCAGCGGGCACCGGAATTCAGCATTCCAGCGGCGATACTGCCTGTAGTCCGCGCCGCCCTCAGCAACCTCGAAGAGTCGAAAGAATAGGTCGCCGAACGGGCACCCGAACTCGAGGGCTCACCGCTTACCTACTGGCTGCCCTGGTCGGCAGTCGAGATGGCGCGGATCTCGCCGAGCACCAGGCTGCGCCGAATCTCACCACGCCCGCCGGCCGACCCGGCCAGGAACTCGTCAAAGTCCGCCTCGGCGGTGGCGGCGCGGCCGTGGCGAAACGGTGGCACGACGAACAGTGTGGACGCCAGCGGCAACCGGTTGATGACGATGTCGCCGACCGGATCACGCAGCGCCGCCGAGCATTCGGCCAATCCACGCCCGCACGCGGTGGGACCCACGGTGTGCAGTGCGGCCGCTTCCTACAGCCAATGCTACGAGCGCGCGACCTGGGCCGAACCGATGACCCGGCGGCACGCCACTGCTGCCGCCTGCCAGGCGATCGGTGGCTCACATCGCCTGCACACCTGCGTCGAATGCGCAGCGATCAAACTGCAACCCACCACTCGACCAGCCGATATACGACTGTCGGCAACGGGGCACGGTAGTGCCGTCGCAACAGATGCAACGCGATTGCCTTAGATCGTTTCCGAACGGCTCACTCCAGCGTAGGTGGAGTGAATCCTTCTGGCCAGACCGTAGCTTCGTCGTGGCTCGTGCCAGCCAGTTTCGCGCCGGTAAGGTCCGCATGGAACAGTTTCGCGCCAATAAGGTTCGCATGGAACATTTGCGCGCCAATCAGGGTCGCGCCGCGCAGATTCGCGCCAGCAAGGTTCGTCGCTCGCAGGTCCGCACCCGTAAGGTCCGCCACGTCCATGTTCGCGTCGGCCAAGTTCGCGTGAAACAAATCCGCGTTGACCAATGTCGCGTCAAACAGTTTGGCGCCTGCCAGGTTTGCCGAGCGCAGATTCGCGGCGTCGAGGTTCGCCGCATCCAGGTTTGCACCGCATAGGTCCGCGCGACCCAGAGCTAGACCGGCGAGATCTACGGCGCTGAGATCGCACTCCGGGAGCGAGACTCGGCCCAATTCGATGATGGTTGCGGCCCAGGATTTCGGGTCATCGCTCACACGGAGACGGCGTTTGGCAAGAATGCCGACGATGGTCTGTCGGATCTCACGTTCGGATAGGTCCGGCTTCTCGGGCTTATCACCGACGGGACGCGTAGGTACCACTGGAGCAGACCTGCCGCTCGTCATCCTCGCCGAAGGAATGCCAGTCGTCGGCGAGTGCGGTCAGCGCGTATACCCCAGCTTGGCGGATGGCGGCGGACTCGTGGGCGATCTGCGCGGCCACGGCGGTGTAGCGATCACGCAGCGCCGACTCCCGCGCTCGGTGGGAGTCGTCGCGGTGCCACTCCCGCTCCCGGTCGGTATCAGCCTGATGATGGGCCGCATCGAGGGCTCGGGTGCGTTGCCCGTTGAGATAGGCCAAAGCGCCCGCACCGAGTGCTCCTGCGCCGGCGAGCATCGTGGCCAGCGGCTGAGAAAAACTTGTGGTCACTCCCGACAAGGCGGCCGCCCCAAACCCGGCTACGCCAGCCCCGCCCGCCATGAGACCAACCGAGCGCCAGCGCAATTCGACCGGACCGCGACGCACAGGCTTCTCCCCCTCAGGCACGGACGTGACGGTACAGAATCCGTCCCCGCCACAGCCCTCCTTCGCCAGGATCTTGCGACACTCACGATGGAACCGTCCTCGGCCGCGATGACGGCGGTGCCGAGTTCGACAGCAGGCCTCGAACGATGCACGCCCGTCGGCTAGCTAGCGGATGTTCCGAGCTGTCTCCCTGCTGTGGATTACCGCAGCGTCCGAATATGGCTCACCACCACTCGAACCCAGTTTCATCGTTCACACCCCGCCCGTAACGACGGAGTGTGAACACTGAAGTTCTTTCCGCACCTTAAGGTTCGGTATGCGCTGTTCAGCCGCGCATGAGGGTCACCACACGATGAGCGAACAGGCCCACCGCGCCCAGGCCCGCAATCGCTCCCACTACCGGCACACCGGCGAACACCAAACCCACGAACAGACCGATCCCGACCGTCAGCGCCAGCAGCAGGATCGGCAGATCCCGACGCGCAGCCGGGGCAGGAGAGGGCGGTGAAGGCGATTCTGGTGGTGCAGGCCGTCTTCGGTTCTGCTGGACTGCGGGGCGCGAGTCCGGCGGGGAATCGGAACGTCGGCGGCGGTTTCGCCGCTGCTTGGCGGCCTGTTCCTGCCCGCCCGAACCGGCGAACGGCTCAATCATGGGCGGCCGCCTGTCCCTGTGTCGCGTGCAGCCGAGCCGGAAATCGGCCAGAATTGTCGGCCGAGGTAGTTAGCCTCATGGACCTGGGTCCTCCTCACAAGAGATATCCGGGTTGCCGCGGCCCCTGCCGAGGTTTGGACGCCGTAGTGGCAGGGGCCGCCTCACCGCTCTAGTCCCGAAGGGCCATAGCGGCAACCACCCCAAGCGGGTGGTGTGCGAGAGAGTACTTCGCGCCACCGACGCAATAGATGCGGGGAAATCAGCGTTCCGAAGGGGCTAATAGGTCCGAATCTCACAGGTGCACAGTATGTTTGGCGCAGCAGCCACCACAACGAGCCTGTGGACAACTTTCGGCCGGAAGACGGGCGGTTCGACGATGCAGGCGACGCGGTGCTGTTCCCGCTGCTCAAGCCCAATTCCGGTGGTGCAAATAGTTCTTCAAAGGTGACCCCCCTGTGGATAACTTTCGGGCCGAAAACGAGCCTCATCGGCGTGTCGCAAGGCCTCCAGCTGGATCTGCCAGTATGAGCACAGCCGGAGTCCGAGATGGTCGGGCAGCATGCGCGTGCCGGTTGGTTGCCCATGGAGCTCGTCGCCGATCACCGTGACGTCCTTGGTCGTGGCCCACCTTGCGGGACGAATGGTCGGGAAACATGAGGCCCGGGACAGCACTCAGCCCCGGCGAATTCGGCTCGCCGGGGCTGAGGCTCGATGTGCTGCTATCGGTCTAAATCTTCGATCCGGATCGTGGCGCCAGCGAAGTAGCGCCCGGCACCAGACGCCGCGACCCGCTTGCCCCAGTCGCTGGTGCAGATGTAGCCCTGCGAAGCGAGAACGGCCCCGAGGGCATCGGAGGGTGCCCGGAGAATTCGGCGAGGTCGTCACTGATTCCCACCAACCCTCCACGCTCCGCCCCGCGGGGCGCCCGTCTGTGGCGCCGTACCAGCTCGTAGCTTTAGAGATCGGCCTCAGCGCAGTCGGGTTCGAAACGGGCAATCACGCACAACTCCACGGACCAGCGGCAAAGCGGCGAGCGAGTGGCTCCGGATCCGGCACGGGCTCACGGGGGTCCGCCTCGGCAGGCGTCGACGCCGAACTCGACGACCTGCTCGCCGAGAGCACCCACGATCCCGTCCTCGCCGCCGAGCTGCGCGAGAACGCGGCCGGCAACGCGCCTACGCGCGCGAGCTCGAGACCCAGGCCGCCGATCCAGATCGCTGCCCGCCGACATCGCGGCGCAGATGCACAAGTTGGGTCACCTATACCCCCATATCGGCGACGTTGCGGGGTGGACGAGCATCGGTATCGAGGGCATCAGATTCGACATCGCGGACACTTCGTTCCTTTTCCGGGGGAACTTCGATGGCGACGGCTCGACCGACGTTGCGGTGCACGGTTTGTCGGACTCCGGCACAAGTTGGATTCAAGGCAACGCCAACGCCATAGAAGGGACGTTCGAAGTGCCGCTTTTCGTCGAAACGGGCTCGGATGGATCGTTCCTGGAAGCTGACAACGTGGAGTTGGTCATCTCGGCACGCAGTTGGTAGTTCGCCTCGGCGGAAACCCCGAGGAACCTCGAATGTCGTTACCCGGCACGATAATCATCCGAAATCCTTCGCTCTGATCGAGCTGGTCGGTCTAGCCTCACACCGGTGCAGCTCGAGATCAGCGTCCGTCGCGCACGACTGGGACGCGCATCGACGTTTCCGGCGGTCGGCATAGATAGCTTGTGCCACCACCGGAGCCCCGATCGCGGCCCTGGCCGCCGAGGTCGTGGCACACCGGATTCGGTTCAGCCCCAATGACACTGTTGGTCCGGACCAGCGCGCGCCCTAGACTCGAATAACCAGCACGGTTCAGCAAAGCAGCCGTGTGGAAGTGGAGCCTCGATGCCCACCCGAGAGCAAGCCCTCAACAATGCCTTCGTGCGTCTGGCCGATTCCCTGGTCGCCGACTACGACCCGGTCGAAGTGGCCCAAGACCTGATCGAGACCCTGGCCGAAGTCCTGCCCGGCACCGCGGCGGGTGTGCTGGTCGCCGACCACCTGGACCGGTTGCAGGTTCTGGCCGCCACCAGCGAGGAGCCCCGGCTGCTGGAGCTGCTCCCGGCCCCCGCCGTGGAGCCCGGCCCGAGCCTGACCGCCTTCGGCGAAGGCCGGCAGGTGCGGTTGGCCGACCTGGGCGCCGAGTCCTCGGCGCGGTGGCCCGGATTCGCCGAGCATGCCCGCGCCCGCGGCTGGGCCGCAGTGTATGCGCTGCCGATGCGGTTGCGAGGTGAACGCATCGGCGTGCTCAAACTGTTCTGCCCTGCCCGCGCCGGGCT
Source organism: Nocardia sp. XZ_19_385 (assembly GCF_015355755.1). Classification (NCBI taxonomy): domain Bacteria; kingdom Bacillati; phylum Actinomycetota; class Actinomycetes; order Mycobacteriales; family Nocardiaceae; genus Nocardia; species Nocardia sp. XZ_19_385. Next base: position 25 of record NZ_JACVEE010000003.1, on the reverse strand, counting down.
GAGCGAGGCCGATATCGCTGCCGCC